>NZ_JBXAJV010000006.1:0-392327 GCF_058797635.1 Pseudomonas sp. GW823-FHT02C02
TCACGGTTGACTGCGGTTCGTACCTTCAGTCTGGCACTCAAGATGCCGAGGTGAGGAGGAGTCCATCCCATTGCTTTAGGTCGCGAGCGGCTGTTCACCACAGGCAGCATTCGGCCAAGAGCGGACAGTGGACACTGTGATGGCAAATGGGTAACGTCAACGACACTGCTAGGCATTTTCCTCGTAATAGTTAGGTGCTTATGGAGTCCGTCCAATGGGGGGCCGGCGACTCCTGACTTTTGCAGTTCCAGGAGGATTGATGAGTTGCTTACCGAGTCATGGCAGAGTCTCCTGCTCACGTTGCCATTGTAGTATCGCTCCACAATTCGATGTATCCATGCGCTCGGAGGGAGATTGGCGAATTACAGCCAACCCTCTGGCATGGGGTAGCACTAAGCCCGAGGTCGTTGTACTTGGCTTCTCCAAGGGCCCGACTCAAGCTGGAGCGCTCGCTTCCACAGCTCACGACGAAATTGCGTACAAGGGGAGTCGCCTCAACGTGGGCAAGATTCTGGCACACGTCGGGCTCATCCCCACCGACGAACCCGATAAGCTGAAGAAACATATAGACCGTCTTATCGCGGATAAGTCCGGGCGCTTTCATTTCGCATCACTCATTCGTTGCACTGTAGAGCGCTACGATCGCAGGTCTGTATCCTGGAAAGGATCGGGTGGCGGCATGCTGGACAAGTTCATTGCTACCCAGTTCGGCGCATCGGTCGCAACTAACTGCACAACTACCTTCCTCCGTGACCTGCCGGAAGAGACTCGGCTCGTTGTCATGTTTGGTCTGGGTACGGGACTGAATTATGTAGCGTCCGCTTATGACCTATTTCGCCGCGCTCGCCCTGGCGTGTGGAAAATGATCAGCTCAGTTGCTTATACGGACGGAAAAATCACAGTGGTTCATGTTGAGCATTTTGCAGCTCAAGGCGCTTTGATTCCTAACTGGTTAGGGGTAAATGCTCACCCGAGAAGTAACCTTGGCCTCCTCTCAAGAGCTGCGGTCGAAGCATCAGGAGTCAGTATCTAACAACTCATCCAAGCTGAAGGTCCTAAGCTAGTTTAGCCTAATTGACATTAATTCTAATGGGCTCTCGTGCTCATTCTTACTCAGCTACACCCCATTGGCAAAAATCAGGTTCGGGGAATACGTATGACTGATCAACCGTTGTTTGAAGGTGCTCATTTTCAGACGATACTTACAAAAGAGCCGCTGAAGGAAGCAACTATTTTTTGCCAAGGATCGAACAGCATGTTGTTTGAGCGCGACAACAGACTCTATCGCCTTACTCTCGAAGGATGCGGTCACAATTTTCTCGCCCAGCAGTCGGCCGAAGGCAACCGTAATGTTGTCGAGATCATTTACGATTACGGCGCGGTCGGGCCCTCTGATTCTTCACTCCCAGGAAGCGCAAATGAGTTCTATTGGTTAGCCGAAGTGGAAAGGTTAGTGAGCGTAGATGAGACCAGTGAAACTTTACTTGCTTGCATATTGTCGGGGTTGCTCGACGACAACGATGATTTACCAGCCAACTGCGAGCTTTCTGAACAATGCCGGGCCTTAGCCGACGAGCATCCAGATTTGGCAGGAATATTGATAACTCTCGCCAAGTCAGCGGAATTTGCGGAGCGCCATGAAGGTAACGTCGATGCCAAGATTGACAATATTATGAGGCGACCCACTACTGGGGATCTGGTCTGGACTGACCCACTAGGCGGGTGCCTTTATGAGCCATAAATCAAAAGAGGGGACAATAACAGAACACCATCCAATTTACTGGCACCCCCGAAGACCCGAGCCCATATTGCCCACTATAATCCATAACTGCCTTACGCCTCATCATTTTCTGGACGAGACCAGCCGAAGCTGCATTTCCTCCAATACAGCTTCATGTTCCCAGCGCCGAATTCGTCGTTCCGTGCTCGGTGTGCACTGTGCTTTCAGCACGCAGCCCTAGCATGTCGAACTCCAATAACGGTGCAACTTCAGGCATTTTTCAACGTAGGAATATTGCCAGATCAACGCCTTTCCAGCGGGGCAAATGCAAGAGCCGCTCAGAGGGCTAAGCCCTCAACGCTCTTTCTCTTTGGGATAGGTTTGCTACCAGAAAACTACTGTGCACCAGCCGTTTTTGACTGTCGAGACTCCTTGCGGTCAGGGCGTTAGTCCTCGTCAGAAAATTTTTAATCTTTCTGTGCCGCTTTCGCTAATATACTGAGGCTGGCGGGAGCATCCAATAAGGACTGGGCGTATGGAAGATCTTATTAACCTATTAAGTCGCTTTGAATCACAGAAGTTTGTGAAAAATCAGGATGTACTGGCTGGAAGTATTCTTTTTGAGCAGCGATCGCATTTTTTTTCTTATAATAAAAAAGAAAGGGATAAGATCTTAAAAAAAATTTCTTCTCTAAGTTCATCTGGCCTTGGAAAAGTCGAAGCTTATGTGACAGCATTCTATTCCGGTGCAGCGCCAGCGAAGCAGTTGGATATAATTTTAAGCTATTCTGATTACGTGCTGATGACCAAGCGGCGAGCTTTGACCAATGATGTGATCGAAAATATTAGATCTTCTATAGAGGCTCACACCAGTACTCCCTGGAGGCAGGTTTTATCCGATTATTTGCGTTGGCCGACTACTGATGCACCTGAGTCACTAAAAAAAATTCTGACCCCGTTCATAGATGATGTAGGTGTGTTGTCTGCCTGTGGATATAGTGTAGGGAAAAATGGTAAAACCAAGAATGAAAGAATCAATGTGCTCGAAGATATTTTAAAGGGCGACTTGCGAACTTTGGATTTAAGTGTTTCTTATGTCTTATCGTGGGGGGGGCCTAACTCTGTTTCTAGATTGATGAAACTAGCCAAGACTATCGCTGCCCTCTGTCGAAATGCAAAACGATCCAAGGCGGATTACCTGCAAGCTGTAGAAAATTGGACCGAGGACTTGACCTACCTTAAGGAAAATCATTATGAAAAAGTCAAAGAATCAGCGCTTGAAGCTTGGCCGAAACTTTGATGCTGTTAAGGATCAGTACAAAAACTGCCCGATAAGTACGATCGTTGAGTTGTTGCAGCTAATGATGAGAGCTGAGTCCGTAGCAGACCCTTTTGGGGTCGTTGAAGAAGTTTTGGCTGGCGCCCATGGCAAAATTTTCTCCGGGGGGGATGACGCTAAAACCCTCCTAAATGTTTTTTATTGGCTGCTCAATGGCAAAGAAAAAGAGGCATTGTTAAAATACGTAGATTTTTATCTTCCATACAGATTGAATTGTGATCAGTTTGTATTCTCTCAAGGTAAGGTAAAACAAGCTAACTGCAACTATCTGATAGGGTTAAGTCTTTCAGACATTTTAAATAACATAAACCTAAAACAAAAGCCCACAGTTTCGATTTTCAAATTCATCTCCGAGTCGCCTAAGCTTGCGGAAATCATAGCCAAGGATCTACTTCCCCACGAGTTCGGTTCGATTGGATATCACCAGTACGGAAGTCAGGCTAAAAAAAAACGTAGACGTATTGCCCTTCGAGAGACCATGTTTAAAGAAACCTCCAATGCACAATCTTACCTCTTGGACGATCCTGGCTCTCCCCGAAGAGCGGCAGCGATTGCTGAAGCACTGATAAATGGTATTCATATAATGAAGAAGAATGATGCATCGGTTGATTTGCTGTCAAAAGCTTGGAAGGAAGATATTTTATTTTTGCGGTCAGAGTTTTATGACTCAGTTTTACACCTAAAGGGTGTTAAGTGGCCGCAGATTTCAGTCTGAGGCTGGGAACGCAGCTCTTTTTGAGGATCCGATTAAACTGACCATTAACCCATCTTTCGTCTGACGCAACCGTGATCTCTTTCGGCGAACCGGACTTATTAGCCACTTGGTCTAGCTAAGCCTTCCGTTTCCGGGCCAGAGTGTGTCCCACGAGGGCACTGACAACGAAAGGCTGGAGCGCGGAAGAGTATGGCGCAACTCAACGATCTCTGATTTTTCACATCAGGACGACTCTGGAGCGGAAAGTCCCCCTTTCCGGCTTTCACCAACGATTGCTTTGTGTCGATTAGCGACCACCACGCATTGCGACTGATCCACCCTTGTCCTCCCTCAACCTGGAGGACAAGCCATGAACACTATTGCTTTAAATCGCCATCGACCTTGGAACAAGGGAAAACTTGCAGGGTAGAAAGCTCCCCTCCGAGTCAAAAATATCTGGTCTATTCGGGTCAGGCTTCAGCTCGCAGAGAATGCACGGGATCTGGCTCTCAGACCTGAAGTATCGGCGAACTCAGACCAGGATTAATCCATCCGCTTGTGGCCGGTTGTTGCCTGTGGTGAGGGTCAGCAAACGACCCAGGCTGTGTGAAAACGCCAGTGATTGTCTAACCTTCTGATCGTCTAGATCGTATCGGGGGCGATCATGAAGCGATTTATTGAAGGTGAGGCTCGGACGCAAGTCACCTTGCTGCCGGAGTGTCTGGACGATTACGTAGCCGAAGAAAATCCAGTGCGCGTGGTCGATGTTTTCGTCGATGAACTCGACCTGAGCACACTTGGTTTTGGGGGCGTCGATCCTGCCGCAACGGGTCGTCCGGCCTATCACCCAGCGGTGTTGCTGAAGATCTATATCTACGGCTATCTCAATCGGATTCAGTCCAGCCGTCGGCTTGAGCGTGAGGCCGAGCGCAACGTCGAGTTGATGTGGTTAACGGGGCGTTTGGCCCCGGACTTCAAAACCATTGCCGACTTTCGCAAGGACAACGGCAAAGCCATTCGCAGCGTATGCCGCCAGTTCGTAGTTCTTTGCCGCAACCTCAATCTCTTCTCCCAGTCGATCATCGCCATCGACGGCAGCAAATTCAAAGCCGTCAATAATCGCGACCGCAACTTCACTCAGGGCAAAGTGAAGGCACGCATGCAGCAGATCGAGCAGAGTATTGATCGATATCTGGCGGCGATGGATTCGGCGGATCGGGCAACACCCGAAGTCGCCGAGGCCAAAGCAGAGCGGCTTAAAGAAAAGATAGAAACACTGAAAAAGCAGATGCAGAAACTCAAGGACATCGAGGCGCAGCTCCACGAAAGTCCAGACCAGCAGATCTCCCTCACAGACCCAGATGCACGCTCAATGGCCACAAGCGGCCGAGGCACCGGAACGGTGGGCTACAACGTACAAACAGCGATCGACGACAAACACCATCTGATCGTTGCCCATGAGGTGACCAACGTTGGTAATGATCGTGGGCAACTGAGCAATATGGCGAACCAGGCGCGTGAAGAAATCAAGGCTGAATCGCTAACGGTGGTGGCCGACCGAGGCTATTACAAAGGTCTGGAAATCCTTGCTTGCGAGCAAGCCGGCATCACTACCTTCGTACCGAAACCCCTCACATCGGGCAGCAAAGCCGAAGGCCGATTTGGTAAGCAGGACTTCATCTACCTTGCTGCATCGGACGAGTATCGATGCCCTGCGGGACAGTTACTGACCCGGCGGCATTCTTCGGTGGAAGACGGCATGCTACTGCACTGTTATTGGTTCTCGGGCTGCCAGTCCTGCGCAATGCACAAGCAATGTACGACGGGTAAGGAGCGCCGGGTAAAGCGCTGGGAACATGAAGCCGTAATCGATGCGATGCAGGTACGGCTGGAAAATGATCCAACGATGATGAGGCGTCGCCGACAGACCGTTGAACATCCTTTTGGAACGCTCAAATATTGGATGGGAGCCACCCACTTCCTGACCAAAACCCTACCAAGGGTAAGCACCGAAATGAGCCTTCATGTGCTCGCCTACAACCTCAAACGAATGATGAGCATTTTCGGCATCGCAGGACTGCTTGAGGCGATCAGGGCGTGAATCCAGCCGTTTGATCGTCCGTGAGTGGCTGTTTGGGCCGCTGACGCGGCCCAAACAGCATTTACGAACGCCTATGTAGCTGACGAGGGCAATTCGCGCTTCAGTCTGCTGGTTTCGCAGGCAACGCCCGTAGCTCTCAACTTTCGACGTATTCAGTGCGTTTTCACACGGCCTGGACCCAAAGCAGCCGGTCAGCGTCAGCAGCCAGATGGACATCGGTGTATGGCCTACCCGGTAGTTCAACGGGCAGACCAATGCAACGCAATGCTTACCGCAAGGTGCGGAAGGCTGCGCGCAGTTCTTTGGCGAACAATTCAGGCTGTTCCCAGGCCGCGAAATGGCCGCCCTTATCCACTTCGTTGAAATAGATCAGGTTGGGATAGGCGCGCTCGGTCCAGGATTTCGGCGCCTGATAGATTTCGCCAGGGAACACGGTCACCGCGACAGGGATCTTGATATCCCGGGTCTTCTGTTCCACGGCATTGAAGTTGTTGGTGTTGTTTTCCCAGTACAGGCGAGCGGAGGAGATGGCGCTGTTGGTCAGCCAATAGAGCGAAATGCCATCGAGTATTTCGTCTTTGGTCAGGGATTTTTCTGCATCGCCGCCACTGTAGGTCCACTGGTTGAATTTATCGAACATCCACGCGGCCAGGCCGGCGGGTGAATCCGACAAACCGTAGCCGACGGTTTGTGGCCGGGTGCTCATCATGGCGCCGTAAGCCGCATTTTTGCCGAAGAAGGTTTTCAGCGACTCATAGGCTGCGGTCTCCTTGGCCGACAGACCGGCGGGCGGCGGGGTGCCGTCGTTGATGGCCTTGGCGACATCGGCAGGCACGGTGGCGGGCATGTTCACGTGAATCCCCAGCAAGCCGGGCGGTGCCTGGCGTCCCATGGCGTCGGCGATCACCGAGCCCCAGTCGCCACCTTGCGACACGTAACGCTGGTAGCCCAGACGCTTGACCAACACATCCCACGCCATGCCGATACGGTCAGGCCCCCAGCCGCCGTCGATGGGTCTCTGCGAGAAACCGTAGCCGGGCATCGACGGAATGATCACGTCAAAGGCATCTTCGGCACGACCGCCGTAGGCCGTCGGGTCGGTCAGCGGGCCGATGGCCTTGGTCAGCTCCAGAATCGAACCGGGCCAGCCATGGGTGAGCAGCAGCGGCAGGGCGTTGGGATGTTTCGATTTGACGTGGATGAACTGGATGTCGAGGCCGTCAATGTTGGTTACGAACATCGGCAAGGCATTGAGTTGGGCTTCAACTTTGCGCCAGTCGTATTGCGTCCCCCAGTAACCGACGAGTGCCTGCAGTTTCTCAAGCTGCACGCCCTGGGATTGGTCGCTGACCGTTTCGCGGTCGGGCCAACGGGTCGCCAGGACGCGTTTGCGCAGATCGGCCACCGCGTCCTCAGGAATGTTGACCTTGAAAGGACGAATGGCGCTGTCCTTCTCGACGATGGCGGCGGCCTCGGGCGTTGTAGCGGCCCGGGCGTAAGAGGGCGAGACGAGGGCGACCAGTGCCAAGGCACCAGCGGTTACTGAAACAGCTAACAGGCAGCGACGAAACGCCGCAAACGATAGTGCTGACATGGTCGTACTCCAGGGGATTGGGGCGATAAAACAGGGACTACATTGGATTTCCTTACGGCGACGGCGTGTCGCTCAAAGGGTTTTCGAAAGCGATGGGATTCGGCCTAGTCCAGGAAGGCATTGGTTTGCTGCACGAAATCGTTGGCGTACTGGAACAATGCGCCGTGCCCCGAACTTGGATAGATCAGCAACTTGGCCTTCGGAATATGCTGTTGCAGCGTGTAGGAGTTCTCGGTGGGCACCATCACGTCCTTGCTGCCGTTAACCACCAAAGTCGGCTGGGTAATCTGGCTCAATTGCGAAAAAGTGCCGTCACCGGGAGCGCTCCATTTTCCCAGCGCCGCGCCTTGGGCCGCGATGACCTTCATCGAACTGAGCTTGTCGAGGCCTTCCGTGCGCTGGTGACGCCTTTCCCAGAATTCCCGTGCGGCCTGCTGGCTTGCGGGTGCCGGATCGAAGAACAGATAAGCGGTCTCTTCCTGCGTGGCGATCGATTCGCGCAACGCAATCCCCGGAACCCGGGGATCATGTCCCGAGACCCCGCCACGCGGCGACGTTCCCGCCAGGATCAGCCGGCGCACCAGTTGCGGATGACGCAACGCTACTTCCTGCGCCACCATGCCGCCGATTGAGAAGCCAAGCACGTCGACCTGCGTCAACCCGCGGGCGCGAGCAAAGGCAGCGACGTGATCAGCCATGGCTTCGAACGAATCGGGTGTTTCACCGCTGCTGAGGCCCACGCCGGCATTGTCGAACAGGTAGACGGGCCGTTGCTGCGCCAGGCCATCAGTCACAGCCGGGTCCCAGTAATCCATGTTGCCGCGAAAGTGCTGGAGCAAGATGACAGGCACGCCCGTCTGCGCGCCGAACTGGCGATAGGCATACCGCACACCGTCAGCTTCAACGAATTGATTGGGTGCGCTGTTATGGGTGGCCGCCGGCGCGGCGATGGCGCCGCTGACCGAGATGGCTAAGACAGCCCCGAGGGCCAGTCGCTGGAAGAGGTGCATGGTGGGCTCCTTACGCGACGGTTTCGGGATTCAGGTAAGCCGCTTGCTCAGTCGACAGGCTGGCCTTTATGGCGCGTGTGCCTGTGTCTGCGAGCACTTCTTTCACGCCGGCTTCCACGCCGTCCAGCGACTGGATCACGACGTCGGATGGCTGGACTTTCGGTACGTCAAAACCGTGGGTCAGGTCGGTGTCGATAAAGCCGACGTGCAGGCCTTGCACGCTGGTGCCCTGACCTTGGAGTTCAATGCGCAGCGAGTTGGTGAAGCTCCATGCAGCCGCTTTCGATGCCGCGTAGGCGGACAGGAACGGCGCGGCAACCCAGGCCGCATCCGACAATACGTTGACGATCGCGCCGCCGCCGTTGGCTTTAAGTACAGGGGCGAAGGCCAGGCTGACGTGCATGACGCCGTAATAGTTGGTTTCGAAGATTTCACGAGCGGCTTCCACCAGGCCAGGATCGAGCATCGATGGCAGAAGGCGGGCAATGCCGGCATTGTTCACCAGCAACGTCACATCACCTGCCTGGGCCACCGCCGCGGCTACTGATGCCGGGTCGCTGACGTCAAGGCGAATGGCGATCACCCCCGGAATGTTGACACCTTCAGGGTTGCGCACTCCGGCGTAGACCTTGCTCGCACCGCGGGCCACGAGCTCTTTTGCGAACGCGAGGCCCAGACCACGGTTGGCGCCGGTAACGAAGGCTACGGAATTTTTTATTTTCATGAGATGTACTCCGGTTGGATGAGCGGTTATCGCCCTGTAAGATTGCGCTCGCAATCATTGAATTAATAATGGTGGTCGCATTTATTAAAGTCAACATAAATATTCTGTACGTAATAAAGCATGGTAAAGCAGTGGTTGTGGTTAATTGTGATCGCAATCATAGTGTGCAAGGATGAGCGCAGAGGAGCCCCATCATGAAAATCTCGAAAGAAAAATCAGAAGCCAATCGCGCCGCGCTGGTGGAGACCGCCAGCCGTCTGTTTCGCGAGAAAGGGATCGATGGTGTGGGCGTCGCTGAAATCAGCAAGTCGGCCGGCCTGACCCACGGCGCGCTGTATGCGCACTTCCCCTCCAAGGAAGCGCTCGCCGCCGAGGCACTGGCGTGGAGCCTGGAGCAGGGCAATGCCAAGCTTTATACGGGCACAGTCGATGGCGAGCCGGACCTGGAGCGTTTCCTGTCCGACTATCTGGCGGTGGACAGCCTAGACAACTACGCCGAGCATTGCGCAATGGCCGCGTCCGCCAGCGAAATCGGTCGTCAGGATGTTGCGATCAGCGCGAAGTTCACCGAGGGTTACATGGTGCTGGTGCGGGCGTTCGAGCGCAGGGTCGCCGCTAACAACCCTGACGTCAACGCACTGGCCACCGCCATGGGCATCGTTGCGGCCATGGTCGGCGCCCTTTCGGTTGCGCGCGCCACGGCGAAGGCTAGGCCGGAGGTGTCGGCCGAGGTGCTGCGAGGCGTGCGTCACATGATCGACGCCGCGCTCTGCAAATCGGTTTGATTGGAAAGACATGCGATAAAAAAGGTTGATGCAATGAGCTAAATAGATGAATCGAGGTTCGCCACTATCACCTTATTGGCGTTGGCGGCCCTAGTTTGAATGTCTGCTTTTGGCCGTTAGCAGTCGCTCCGGCGCCATCATCACCGCAAGCGTCATCTTGATGAATTCTTCATTCCGGTCGAGCGCTTCCAGAGCGCCACGTACATTATCGGCGACGTCGGCAGCGCCACGCTGTTCGATCCAGTTGGACAGTTCCAGAATGGCCGCTTCGAGGGCGAGCTGGTTATCGTTGATCATGAACAGCAGGGAGGGGAGCAGGTGTGAGTTTAGCATCACGAATCCTCTGTTTTAAGGTCCGCGTAGCAGGGCGCTCAGGTGGCAATATTCCCCCGGTATGTCGTCATAGGTAAATGTCGCATCTACCCGCTTGAAGGGCAGTAGTCGACCCATAGAATGTTATCGCCAGAGCAGATTGCCCCAGCTACCTAAATTACTGACCCAGGCTCCTACCTTGTATACCATTACCAGTGCTGGATTTTTGCGGATTGGTTGGGTCAGTGTGGTATTGGCCATTGATTATTAGAAAAGGATTTCCAGATTTCATATACCAGACATTTTGCTATTTTTTATCGAAAAGGTTGATCGGCATTTTCTAGTGCGCGCTGCATTGTTTTGGACAGAAATTCCTCTCGTTCAATAAATTTAACTTTAGATATTCTGTCTTTTTTCAAAGCTTCTAATAGCCGTTTTCTACGCTTTTCATAGGCTTCATACGTTCGAGCAAATTGAACATTATGAACAATCTGCTCGTATTTAGATTTGATCTTAAATGCATTGTCGACGTACTGCAGAAAGCTTTCTAAAACGGCATGACCACTCATGGATAAAGCACGCTCTGCCAGCATCTTGTTGGTTAATAGTGTTTGTCTAAAAGATTCGGGGCTTAGCGCTTGGGTTTCGGCAATGAGTTGTGCAGCTATATTGGTACAAAACGCATGCCTGAATAGGTGCGCGCAGGCCTGCTCTTCGATTCCAGCCGCGCGTCGAATGATTGAAAACTCTGTCGTAATAGTGTCAATTCCCAAAGGGCGTCCCCCACGCTCAGTGACAAAGAGGAAGCCGTGATCTGAAATATCTTTGAAACGCTTCATCACCAGGCGGCGTTCACCTCGAATGTAGTTTATAAGTTCGTCAACAAGGGCGGGGCTTAATTCAATAGCTCGTGTGACACCGGTCCTGCCTTGCTTTAGTGTGTTAATAGTGATCATGGGTCTTTCGACTTTGGCGGCGGAAATCACAGAGGCGACAGTGATAGATTGAACTTCTGCTCTCCTGGCACCTAGTTCTTCGAAGAGTGAAATCATTATGTGTCGTCGAGTGCAGATAAACTCTGATGTAGAGATTTCATCGATTGCATTGCGCAATTCTGCAATGGTCTTTTCGTTGATAGGTCTGCGTGTTCTAAGGGCGTTTGCTGTTCTAAAGGACCTGTGGTGAACACTAGAGCATTTGAACGCCTTGCCATTTCGATATAGAAAAGCATCTATCATCTCTATAGGGATGGTGCCGCCAATGCCAACAAAATTAGGAGTGCCGCTTAGATTGCCAACAAATGTAAGAAAGCTTAAACACCGTCTGCCGATTCCTGTTATGGTTCGCTCGGTTCTTTTAAGCTGGTTAGGTTGGTCAGGTTTTTTTTCTTTTCTTAATCCATCTATAAAGCAACAAAAGTCATCGTCAGAAATTGACGTTAATCCTAAATTATTATAATAGCAAAACCTTATTAAGTGGCTGATTTGACTGGCATATTGTCCAAATGTCCCTCCTTTTGTGCCGCTTCTTGAGGGGCCATGACCACCTCGGCCGGGCTGAGTCCGCAATTTGATCATATAGCTATTTGCGGGTAGACAAGGGGATCCATCGGGCCAAGTCATGAAAGGTATATTATTTCCATCAATCGTTTGTATCTTGCACCGCGATACATAATCGTAGAGTCGGAGCTCAAGGATGGGAGTGAATAGTTGAGACGTTCCCGGAAAATCAACGATTCGCTTCATAATCGGACGCCAACTTCAGTGGGCTTGTGGGGGAGACAGTTTTCAGTTGAGAAAAAGGTGGTGGATTCAGACCTAGGATACTAATCATCCGGCTGAGAGCATCATCAATGCGCTTTTGCCTCAGACTTGCATTAGCAGTATCAGAAATGGTGAGCAGGTCTCTTCGGTTAACTTCTAACACCTGAAGCAATACCATATTTACAGCCTGTAACGACGATATTGATGATTTCAGGTTTGAAACTTGGTCAAGTAACGCGGCTAAGGACCTTTTTGGAGGTCTGGGTTTTTCTTTCCCATACCTTGAAAGTGTAATCTGTGCGTGATTTCTTAACTGGTTAAGACATTCAAAGTTATTAGGGGGCGCGCTTGCCGTAAGCCTCTTCTTCAGCGTATTTAAGCTAATGGGGTTGATCGTCAAGCGCTCTTTATTTATTGTAAATTCGAACGCCAAGGAGCAGAGACGGCCCTGGCTCCTTAGCGCAATGATGACCTGTTGATCTTCAGCATACGAGCCAGGGTGATTTATAATATCATTGAGTAATCTGAAAATATTACAGATGGATCTATCAATCAGCTCGCGCTTGGTTTCAGTTGTCATCATATTGCTCAGCTAATAATGAAAAGGACTTTTAAGGATTTTCCATTCTCGTCGTTAAAGAAATGTGGTTCAATCCGGGCCTTGCCCTCCTCAACAAGAGCGGAGAGATAATCTTCGATTTGTTGCTCATCAACCAGTTTGAATGTTGTAGTGCCGAATCTCTCAGCTAGCAGTTGCTGCAGATTTTTATAATTTTCAAGTCGATCTTTCTTTACCAGTTCTGCAAAGTAACGGACTCCCGCACCGCGGATTTCCTTTGCATCTAGAGATTCAGTCAAGTAGTGCCAGACATGTTCAACATCTCGATGGCCGAGCATCCAACGCAAGGTGTCCAATTCGCCGAAACTATTGGTGTAAAAAAACATGATTGCGAAGAAGCGTCGTAGCTGGTGCTGACGTACATAATAGCGCTCGCCATGTTCGTTCAGATCGCTTTCGAAGTAGTCGCAGGCAAAGTCTAGGTGGCGATTATAGTTATAAAGTGAGCAGCCCTGGAAAAAAATGGTACCCAAGACTGACGGGCTGGAAAATAGATCAGATAGATCGTCAATGACTTTGAGTCTTTTTAGTAGTTTTTGAAAACGTTGAAGCTCAGTAATCATTTCGACTGCAATGGCATCAATCGGGCGCGACTCACGTTGTCGCATCCCGAAAGCTTTTCTTGTTGATTTGGCGAGACCAAAAATTAGCCATGATTTGCTGGCGTCTAAACAGGTTGATGCATTCAAACTGACTAATTCGTCGACACGACGCGCCATGATCATACCGATCACGAGTTGAGCGCTGCCAAAGTAAACACAGATCAGTTCTAACAAGCCATGATTAGCCCGAAGATTGTTGTAATAGTCTTTTCTACTTCCTTTTCGTGATTTTCCACTTTTGATTCGCCGATTGCTAGCGATGCCTAGCTTCTTAATTCCAAGGTTAGCCAGTTCAGGTCCAATGATGTCAATAAAAGCAGAATTTGATAATTGAGTCATACCGATTTTTTGAGTCTTGCAGAATGAAGCTATCCTGATAAAGCAATTTAGTAGTTTTCTACCATATTGTAGGTGAAATTCAATACTGCTACGGAATAGTCTAAGCAGATTGGTAGATGGTACGCTTTTAAATCGAGATGGTGTTTTAAGTTCAGGTAAATAATCGGCTATCGAGTCTAATTCGATAGGCGTTGGAAGGCCTAAGGTGCTTAGCGCTGCAGTGCTGAGTAGTGCATATCTGTAATAGAAATATCGCGACTTTTGTAATGCTGTTAAATTGGTGGTTGTAACGCTAACAGGATCGTACTCTTTTCTATAAGTTGGTGCGTTAGGGTAAAAATTAAGAATCTGTAAAGGTGATTTTGATGATTGACCACCCCATAACGTGTCCGGATAGAGCATATCCGAGAGTGCTCGAGTGTTGAGGAAGTAGCCTTGATGATTGCCACCGTAGTATAGTCCTGCTTTCATCAGTGCTGCCCGAGCTCTTGGGATGTCGGACGTGCCGAAGCTTAGCATAAATTTCTCAGGTGCTTCATCACTAACCTCCAACATGCTAGGATATCTTGCGTGTATTTCTTGGACGTCTAGGTCGCTGATTCTATTCATTTCTTGAATGCAAAAATTAGAAACGCGGGCGCGCCATGCGTAAACGGTTTCTTCTGCAAAAGGTGACGATGCCAGTTTGTTCAATATAGCTTTTAGATCATCGCCGTTTATTCCTGCAAGACCATATTGTATTAAGTCGTAACTACCAGCATTGATCAAAATATAATCTATTATTTTTTTTGAATGCGCTAGCCGCACTTGCATACTGCGGAGTCCTAGTGTTGTGAACTCTCCATTAATGCCAGTTGTACTGATGATCAATAAATGCTTCAGGGAACGCAGCAATTGGCAATGTTGCGTATCTGTTAATAAGCTTCCATCCGCTAGCCGAACACTCCAGTCGAGTGTATAAGGAGTTTGCTGTATCGTTTTAACCAACCACTGGTTTTCACAAAAATCATTTAACAGCCAAGGGGCGAGAGTATACGGTAATGCTTCGGAAATGCCGAAGTCATTAAGGAATTCATACCCTGGCGTCAGACCAGTGAGCTGGGACATAGATTAGAGTCTCCATTTTTTTTGCGTCAACTAGCTTCAGTGCTGATTGTAAATGTCTTTTTAAAGATCGGTTATACCCGCTAGAAATTTCTGATTTTATCTTCTCTGCCAGCGACGACCAATATTCGGCGATGCCACAGACTCGAGCTCTGTCCGTGGAGTTAATCACCGCGGCTTCGACTGAGAGAAGTGAAGCTAGAAACGGGACGCTAATTGAAAAAACAGCCTCCGATGTTTCGACTTCGTTTAGCTCCGCTTTGCGTTCGGGGTCTGATGCCTGCGAGGGGATTTCTTTAATTCGGTGGTTTTCAAGGAAGCTGTGTAGCTCCGCGATACTATTAAATTGTGTGGCTCGAAAAAGATATGGGCTGTCTTTCATTGCTTCGCATACGAGCGCCTTTTGAAAAATTCGGATCCACCGTGCCTTGATGAATGCGAGTAGCGGATCTGGGAGGTAGTGGCTTAATAAGTCTGGATAATAGTGCTCATGACCAAGAGCTTTTGACATGGCTTCCGTACTTCTGCTTTGTATGAATATTTCAATAGCTCTAGATGCCCTAATTTTCGTTAAGCGTACTCGCTTTATAAATTCTACAAGCTCATCCTCAGGAAGATCACTATGAGGATTGAACTCCTCAAGTAGCTCATCGCGCAAATTTTTATAAACACGAAATTTCCCACCGTTCCACGTGGTGGCAGTTGCCTTTTTAAAAGGCATGAGCGCTTTTCCTGAGGTGATAAATAGAAAACGATGGTCGTCGTTATTTGCAGCTTTAAGGCTCCTTCGAGCTAGATCAGTAATCTCAATAATATCCTTTACTACGCTATATGATTTGTCGCTTAATTCTACAATCTGCTCCCGAACATTAGGCTGCTTACGATTTTTATAGCCAATGAGAAGGCGTTTTTCCTCATCGAAGCCGATAAGTTGCCCGTGGTTATCGTACAGCTCGAGACTAATCAGAAAATCCGTTGTAATTTCAGGGTGCTCTAGTACAAGTAGGCATTGGAGGGGGAAAAGGCTCCTTGCTACAGGAAAACCAAAAATATTTGCGAGGTGTAAGGCGTCACAAATTTCACCCGTGTTATGTTCGTACACTTTACAAAGGAATGATGGAGGTATCCTATATGTGGCCTCCGTGTTCTCCAAGGTGGCGCAAATGTCGGCTAGGCTGTACATTTTTGAACGACCCGAGCCGCCTTCATATTTGGGTATCGGGATGCCTTGCTGTGCAAGTAGAACTCGATTCGAGTAACGAGATTTTAATTTTTCTAGTTGAGCTGTTGCCCAACCGCGAACAGTCGCTATATCTTTTTTAATGTGGAAAAAAATAACATTGATTGCTTCTGAGTCTGTGCAATGGAGTGGGATGCTGGTTAGCGCTTTTTCTTGCACGAGAAGTCCATCGGTCCGCTGTTTTACCTGAGTCTCTGAACCATGTTTGGTTGACGGAGGGGGTCTTTTGAACGGTGATGAAATACTTGACCATATTTCTGGTTTACAAAGGCAATGTTGGATTGCATTAAGAAATTTATTCCAGCTTTTTATCCTTGCTTTCGCATCTCTATTTTCTTCTTTTGCGCTTGTGAAGTGTGCAATTGTGAAGTCGTTCATGAAACGCTTCAGGCCTGCTTCATTTTTGAACTCTCGCAGAGGCCATAAGACATGGTTAGCACTAATGTAATCAAACATTAGATTGATTTCGGGTGGGTAAGTGTTTGTGCGGTTACGGAAAAATTGCTCAAGAGAAGTGTGGATTAGCTCAACAAGCTTTTGTCCGTAAGGCTCCACTAGCTGGCTCAGCCGAAGGTAGATAGTAGGTTGGCGTGGCGAGCTCATGGGCCACCCTGCCCAATACCACCTCTTGAATTCGGTTGCAGATGACACCTTTTCGCACACGTTCTCGTCGGGCTTGAATAAGATTGGCTGCCAATCGACGGCGTGGAGGGTCGGATCTAAAATTTTCGCAAAATTAAACGCCTTATAGATGTCTCGGCAGTATCGGCTCGCGATCGGCTTCGAAAGGTCTACTAGCTCCTTTCCTGCCATGGCGGCCGTAAAACCTTGAAGAATTTTTTCGATCGCCGGACGCCTGACTGTCGTCATCGAAATCCGATGGGCGGACACGTCGCAGTAAGCTTCCAAAAATTTAAAAGCCATCAGGATGTTGGATCTCGCACCTGCCCCACCACGGGCAAATTCTGTTTGGGCTATCAGGTCACCTACGTCCTGATCGATTGCGGAGAACGCGTGGAAGCGGATGGCCAGCGAGTCTTTGACAATTGTCATTTTTTTTCTCCGCGGGTTAGCTTATCCTTCGTCAAGGTTTACTGCTTCTTAGGGTTATTTGACGATAGACGCTAATTAGTAAAACAAAAGAGCTGGGTTTCGAACTGAACCTGGATTTCAAAGAAGATTTGGCTGATGAAGCCATTGATGCTTTCCTCGACGCGTTCCTGAAAGAAGCCATGGAAGCCAACGGTCTGGGTTATGTTGGCGGCGACGACTTCGGTCTGGTTTGCCTGCAGAAGCGTGGCTCGGTGTCCGAAGAGCAGCGCGCTGCTGTTGAAGCCTGGCTCAAGGGCCGCAGCGAACTGACCGAAGCAACCGTCAGCCCGCTGATCGACGTCTGGTACCCGGAAAAGCCGATCAATCCGGTAGCTTGATGTCATGAAAAACGGCGACCCAAGGGTCGCCGTTTTTTTATGCCTGCTTTTTTGCAGGTGCATGGCTTGGCCTGCGATGTCGATGTCGGGTCCCTCAGCCCTTGCGCCAATTCAGAATCACCAGCGTCAACACCCCCGCGACAATCCCCCAGAACGCCGACCCAATGGAAAACAGCGTCAGCCCCGACGCCGTGACCATAAAGGTAATCAACGCCGCCTCCCGCTCTTTCACTTCGGTCATGGCAATGCTCAGGCCATTGATGATCGAGCCGAACAGTGCCAGCGCCGCAATCGACAGCACCAGCTCTTTAGGCAGCGCCGCGAACAACGCTGCCAGCGTTGCGCCGAACACCCCGGCAATCCCGTAGAAAATCCCGCACCAGACCGCCGCCGTGTAGCGCTTGTTGCGATCCTCATGGGCATGCGGCCCGGTGCAGATCGCCGCGCTGATGGCTGCCAGGTTGATCCCGTGGGAGCCGAAAGGCGCCAGCAGCAGCGAGGCGATGCCGGTGGTGGTGATCAATGGCGAGGCGGGCACGGTGTAGCCGTCGGCGCGCAATACCGCGATGCCGGGCATGTTCTGCGAAGTCATCGCCACCACAAACAACGGAATACCGATGCTGATGGTCGCGGCCAGGGAGAAGTGCGGCGTGGTCCAGACCGGCGTTGCCACTTCCAGATGGAAACCGCTGAAGTCCAGCAGCCCCATGAACCCGGACAGCGCCGTGCCGATCAGCAACGCTGCGAGCACCGCGTAGCGAGGCGACAGGCGCTTGACCAGCAGATAAGTGAAGAACATCCCCAGCACCAGCCCGGTGCGATGCTGCGCGGCGACGAAGATTTCACTGCCAATCTTGAACAGAATCCCCGCCAGCAGGGCGGCGGCCAATGATGCCGGAATCTTTCTCACCAGCCGTTCGAAGCTGCCGGTCAGGCCGCAAATCGTCACCAGCACCGCGCACGTGATGTAGGCACCGATGGCCTCGCCGTAACTCACGCCGCCCAGGCTGGTGATCAGCAACGCCGCGCCAGGGGTCGACCAGGCGATGGTGATCGGCGTGCGATAACGCAGGGACAGGCCGATCGAGCACACCGCCATGCCAATCGAGATCGCCCAGATCCACGACGAAATCTGCCCGCTGGTCAGGCCCGCCGCTTGTCCGGCTTGAAACATCAGGACCAGGGAGCTGGTGTAGCCGGTCATCATCGCGATGAAGCCGGCGACAATCGCCGACGGTGATGTATCGGCCAAGGGGCGAAGCTGCGTGTGCGTGGCGTCGTTCATGACAGCGGTGTTCCTTATGGCTAACGGTGACTTCAGCGTGGCTTTTGTGGCGAGGGAGCTTGCTCCCGCTCGGCGGCGAAGCCGTCGTAAACCCTGCTGACACGTTTTGATTGAAGCTGCGATCAGGTTGGTTTTGGGGCCGCTTCGCAGCCCAGCGGGAGCAAGCTCCCTCGCCACTGAGTTTGTACGGATCTCAAATTTATGGATTCAAGCCTAAACTCAAAAGTAACCAACCGTTGCGATACAGCAGAAGCGACAAACAGCCGTACAGTCGTGTTGCCACCATCCATTGTGTACAATCGCGCTGTTTATTACGCGATACTTGCCAGCGACCCACTGTGCCGTATTACAGTCACGGTCAATTCGCCGCAGTTCTCCCGACTCGAGTGCCCATGAACGAACAGTTGCAGCCCCTAAAGAAACAACCGCGAGCAGGCAAAGCCGGCCGCAGCGGTACCCAGGACGATATTGTCTACGCGCATATCTTCGAGGCCATCCTCGAACAGCGTCTGGCGCCCGGCACCAAGTTGAGCGAAGAAGCGCTGGGGGAAATTTTCGGGGTCAGTCGCACCATCATTCGCCGCGCGCTGTCGCGCCTGGCTCATGAAGGCGTCGTGCTGCTGCGTCCGAACCGTGGCGCCGTGGTTGCCAGCCCCAGTGTTGAAGAGGCCCGTCAGGTGTTCCTGGCGCGGCGTCTGGTGGAGCGGGCGATCACTGAACTGGCGGTTCAACACGCGACTGCCGAGCAGATTGCCGAGTTGCGGCAAATGGTCAACGATGAGCGCGACAGCTTCTCCCGTGGCGATCGCGGTGCCGGCATCCGCCTGTCGGGCGAATTCCACCTGAAGCTGGCGGAAGCGGCGAAGAATGCGCCGCTGATCAGCTTCCAGCGCAGCCTGGTGTCCCAGACGTCGTTGATCATCGCCCAGTACGAAAGCGGCAACCGCTCCCACTGTTCCTACGACGAGCACACCCAACTGATCGACGCCATCGAAGCGCGCAACGGCGAGTTGGCGGTGAACCTGATGATGCATCACATGGATCACATCGACAGCAAACTCAACCTCGACGAGGAAAGCGCGTCGGATGATTTGCATGCGGTGTTCTCGCATTTATTGCAGACCAAAAAGCCAGGGCGGCCAGCGGTCAAGCTCTGAAAGATCGAGGTGCGGCCTTCGCGGGCAAGCCTCGCTCCTACAGGTTTAACGTTAAGCCCTTGTAGGAGCGAGGCTTGCCCGCGAAGGCGGCTTCAAAAGCAATAAAAAAATCCCCCGCAACCATCGATTGCGGGGGATTTTTTATGCCCGGAATAGCTTAGCGCTGATGCACCTGATTCCCCGCCGCATAGGTCTGCAGCACAGTCCGGTCATCCCCCAGCGTCATCAATACAAACAACGTCTCGGCAATGTTATTGGCCTGCTTCAAGCGATAGCTCAGCAGCGGCGTGGCGTTGTAGTCCAGCACCAGGAAGTCCGCGTCGGTGCCCGGATTCAGCGTACCGATCTTGTCTTCCAGGCGCAGCGCACGCGCACCGCCCAGGGTCGCCAGGTACAGCGATTTGAACGGACTCAGGCGCGCACCTTGCAGCTGCATGACCTTGTAGGCTTCGTTCAACGTTTGCAGCAGCGAGAAACTGGTACCGCCGCCCACGTCGGTGCCCAGGCCGACATTGAGTTTGTGCTTCTCGGCCATCGGCAAATTGAACAGGCCGCTGCCGAGGAAGAAGTTCGAGGTCGGGCAGAAAGCAATCGCCGAACCCGTCTGCGCCAGCCGCGCGCACTCGTCATCGCACAGGTGCACGCCGTGGGCGAATACCGAGCGCTCGCCGAGCAATTGGTAGTGGTCGTAAACGTCGAGGTAGCCCTTGCGCTCGGGGAACAGTTCCTTGACCCACTCGATTTCCTTGAGGTTTTCGCTGATGTGGGTCTGCATGTACAGGTCGGGGTACTCGCTGAGCAACTGGCCGGCGAGGGTCAGTTGTTCCGGGGTGCTGGTGGGGGCGAAGCGCGGGGTCACCGCGTAATGCAGGCGGCCCTTGCCGTGCCAGCGCTCAATCAGCGCCTTGCTTTCCACGTAGCTGGATTCGGCGGTATCGGTCAGGTAGTCCGGGGCGTTGCGGTCCATCATCACCTTGCCGGCGATCATCCGCAGGTCCAGCTGCTCGGCGGCTTCAAAAAACGAGTTCACCGATTGCGGGTGAACGCTGCCGAACACCAGCGCCGTGGTGGTGCCGTTACGCAGCAGTTCCTTGATGAAAATGTCCGCGACTTCATCAGCGTGAGTCTTGTCAGCAAACTGGCTTTCACACGGGAAGGTGTAGGTGTTGAGCCAGTCCAGCAGCTGCTCGCCGTAAGCGCCGACCATGCCGGTTTGCGGTAAATGAATGTGAGTGTCGATGAAACCCGGGGTGATCAGCGCGTCCTGGTAATGAGTGATCTCGATATCGGCGGGCAGGGTCGGCAGCAAGTCGCTGGCGTGACCAAGGGCGCTTATCTGGCCGTTATCGACCACCAGCAGGCCGTCTTCGAAATACTCATACGAGGCTTCGATGCCCACTTCGGCGGGGTCGGCGATGCTGTGCAGGATGGCGGCGCGGTAGGCTTTGCGAGTCAGAGGCATGAGCTTTCTCAGTGGGAGGCTTGGCTGCGGCGTGATGCAGGCAGCAGTTTGGCGATCGATGATCCGGCGCTGGCAGTTTGCTGGCCGAAACTGGCGTTATAGGTGGCGATGATTTCGCCGGCGATGGAGATGGCGATTTCCACAGGCAACTTGCCTTTGACTTCGCCGATGCCCATCGGGCAGCGCATGCGTTGCAGCACGGCGCTGTCGAAACCACGGTCCCGCAGGCGGTGTTCGAACTTCACCCGTTTGGTCTTCGAACCGATCAGGCCGAAGTAGGCGAAGTCGTTGCGCTTGAGGATCGCGGCGGTGAGTTCGAGATCGAGCTGGTGGTTGTGGGTCATGACGATGCAGTAGCTGCCGGCGGGCAGATTGTCGATTTCATCCACCGGTTCTTCGGCGACGATTTTGCGCACGCCGTGGGGGATCTGCTCGGGGAATTCCGCTTCCCGCGAATCGATCCAGCGCACCCGGCAGGGCAGGCTGGCGAGCAGCGGCACCAGCGCCCGGCCGACATGGCCAGCGCCGAACACAGCGATTTGCGCCTGGACCTGGCCCATCGGTTCGAACAGCAGCACGGTCACGCCGCCGCAGCACTGGCCGAGGCTGGCGCCGAGGCTGAAGCGCTCCAGGTGCGTGTCCTGCTTGCCGCTGGCGAGCATCTCGCGGCCGATCTGCATGGCTTTGTATTCCAGGTGCCCGCCACCGATGGTGTCGTAGGCCTGGGTGGCGCTGATGACCATCTTCGATCCGGCATTGCGCGGCGTCGAGCCGAGCTCTTCGATGATGGTCACCAGCACGCAGGGTTCACCCTGGGATTGCAGGTCGGCGAGGGCGTCGATCCAGTTGTACATGTTTCACCTCGACATCTCTGTTGTCTGTTCGGGACTCTTCGCGGGCAAGCCGGCTCCCACAGGGGAATGCGATCAACTGTGGGAGCGAGCCTGCTCGCGAAGGGCGCGCCTCGGTCTAGAGCGAAGCCAACGCCGGCTCTGCCTCGACGGCCTTCGCCGCCTTCAACTGCCGCATCTGTTCACAGCCCCACAACACCCGCTCCGGAGTCGCCGGCGCGTCGATTTTCGGTTGATGCTTGTAGTCGCCCAGACTGGCCACGGCGTCCTTGATCGCACACCACGATGCGATACCCAACATGAACGGCGGCTCACCCACAGCCTTGGAATGGAACACCGTGTCTTCCGGGTTCTTGCGGTTTTCCACCAGCTTCACCCGAAGGTCCAGCGGCATGTCGGCCACGGCCGGGATCTTGTAGCTGGCCGGGCCGTTGGTCATCAGTTTGCCTTTGTTGTTCCACACCAGTTCTTCCATGGTCAGCCAGCCCATGCCCTGGATGAAACCGCCCTCGACCTGGCCGATGTCGATGGCCGGGTTCAGCGAGTCGCCGACGTCGTGGAGGATGTCGGTGCGCAGCATTTTGTACTCGCCGGTCAGGGTGTCGATGATCACCTCGCAACAGGCTGCACCGAAGGCGTAGTAATAGAACGGTCGACCACGGGCCTGACTGCGGTCGTAGAAGATTTTCGGGGTCTTGTAGAAGCCGGTGCTCGACAGCGACACCTGGGCGAAATACGCCTGCTGGATCAGCGCTTCGAAGGTCAGGATGTGATCGCGAACCCGCACGTGACCGTTGTGGAACTCCACGTCTTCTTCGCTGACCTTGTACTGCCGGGCGGCAAATTCGATCAGGCGTTTCTTGATGATTTCCGCGGCGTTCTGTGCGGCTTTACCGTTGAGGTCGGCACCGCTGGAGGCAGCGGTCGGCGAGGTGTTCGGCACCTTGTCGGTGTTGGTCGCGGTGATCTGCACGCGGTCCATTTCCACCTGGAACACTTCGGCTACGACTTGCGCCACCTTGGTGTTCAAACCCTGGCCCATTTCCGTGCCGCCATGGTTCAGGTGGATGCTGCCATCGGTGTAGACGTGGATCAGCGCACCGGCCTGGTTGAGGAAGCTGGCGGTGAAGGAAATACCGAATTTCACCGGGGTCAGCGCCAGGCCTTTTTTCAGGATCGGGCTGTTGGCGTTGTAGCGACGAATCGCTTCGCGGCGTTCGGCGTACTGGCTGCTTTCTTCCAGTTCGGCGGTCATTTCCTCGAGCATATTGTGCTCGACGGTCTGGTAGTAATGGGTGACGTTGCGCTCAGTCTTGCCGTAGTAGTTGGCCTTGCGCACCGCCAGCGGATCGAGGCCCAGATGGCGGGCAATCGCGTCCATCACTTCTTCGATGGCGACCATGCCTTGCGGGCCACCGAAGCCACGGTATGCGGTGTTCGACGCGGTGTTGGTTTTGCAGCGGTGACCGTTGATGGTCGCATCGCCCAGGTAGTACGAGTTGTCGGCATGGAACATCGCGCGGTCGACAATCGATGCAGAGAGGTCCGGCGAGCAACCGCAGTTGCCGGCGAGTTCAAGGGCGATGCCGTGCAGGCGACCGGTGCTGTCGAAGCCGACGTCGTACTCGACGTAGAACGGGTGACGCTTGCCGGTCATCAACATGTCTTCGACCCGCGGCAGGCGCATCTTGGTCGGCTGGCCGGTGAGGTGGGCGATGACTGCGCACAGGCACGCCGGGCTCGCAGCCTGGGTTTCCTTGCCGCCGAAACCACCGCCCATGCGGCGCATGTCGACGACGATTTTGTTCATCGACACGTCCAGCACTTCAGCCACCAGTTTCTGCACTTCGGTGGGGTTCTGGGTCGAGCAGTAGACGATCATCCCGCCGTCTTCGGTCGGCATCACCGACGAGATCTGGGTTTCGAGGTAGAAGTGTTCCTGGCCGCCGATGTGCAGCGTGCCTTGAATGCGGTGTTCGGCAGTCGCCAATGCGCCGGCCGAATCGCCGCGCTGATGGGTGTGGCTGTCGAGCACAAAGTGGCGTTTGCGCAGGGCTTCGACCACGTCCAGCACCGGCTCGAGATCTTCGTATTCGATGATCGCCGCCATGGCGGCTTTGCGTGCGGTTTCCAGGTCTTTTGCGGCAACGGCCAGTACGGGTTGACCGACGAATTGCACATCGTCGATGGCCAGCAATGGATCGCCCGGCAGCAATGGGCCGATGTCTTTCAGGCCTGGCACGTCTTTGTGGGTGATGGCGATGCGCACGCCTTCGAAGGCGTAGCAGGGCGTGGTGTCGATGCTGATGATTTTCGCGTGGGCGCGGTCCGAGAGGCGTGCGTAAACGTGCAGCTGGTTCGGAAATTCCAGACGGTCGTCGATGTACTGCGCTTCCCCGGACACATGTTTGGCGGCGCTGTCGTGCTTGACGCTGCGGCCGACACCGGTGGTCAGGTCCTTGGCGAACAGTTCAGCCAGTTCGGCCTGGGTCTTCTCTACGGCGTGATGGTTAGACATAAGCGGTCACCCGAGTCTCGATGTGCGGTGTTTGCAGTTCGATGAAGTATTTGCGCAGCAGGTTCTGCGCGCTGAGCAGGCGATATTCCTTGCTGGCGCGGAAGTCCGAGAGCGGCGTGAAATCTTCGGCCAGTGCGGCGCAGGCGCGTTCGACGGTGGCGTGATTGAACGGCGCGCCGAGCAACACGGTTTCGCAGTTATTCGCACGTTTCGGAATCGCGGCCATGCCGCCGAACGCCACGCGGGCGTCGGCGATCACGCCGTTGTCGATGCGCAGGTTGAACGCGGCGCAAACAGCGGAAATATCATCGTCCAGACGTTTCGACACTTTGTAGGCGCGGAACAATTGTTCGGCGCTGGCACGCGGCACGATGATCTTCTCGATGAACTCGCTTTCCTGGCGCGCGGTGACGCGGTAATCGATGAAGTAATCTTCCAGCGCCAGGGTGCGACGGGTTTCGCCTTTGCACAAAACGATCTGCGCCCCCAAGGCAATCAGCAGCGGTGGCGAGTCTCCAATCGGCGAGGCGTTGCCGATGTTGCCGCCGAGGGTGCCCTGGTTGCGGATCTGCAAGGAGGCGAAGCGTTGCAGCAATTCGCCGAAGTCCGGGTATTCGGCTTTCAAGGCTTCGTAGCAATCGGAGAGGGCGGTGGCGGCGCCGATTTCCAGACGATCATCGAAGCGCTCGATGCGCTTCATTTCGGCGACGTTGCCGACGTAGATCATCACTGGCAACGTGCGATGGAATTGGGTGACTTCCAATGCCAGATCCGTACCGCCGGCCAGTAGCCGGGCCTGTGGATAAGCATCGTAGAGGTCGGCCAGATCGGCCACGGTCAGCGGCACCAGGCAGCGCTTGTCGCCACTGTTGAGTTCGCCGATGTCGGTAGGGGCGATGGCTTTCAGGCGGGCGATGGTATCGGCTTCGCGCGCATCGAACTGATCCGCTTGCTTGCCGCAGCAGGATTGTTCGGCGGCGGCCAGAATCGGCCGATAGCCGGTGCAGCGGCAGAGGTTGCCGGCCAGCGCTTCGTGGGCCTTGTGGGCGTCGGGCTGATCGCTGTTCTTTTGCAGCGCGAACAGCGACATCACGAAGCCCGGGGTGCAGAAGCCGCATTGCGAGCCGTGGCACTCGACCATGGCTTTCTGCACGCTGTGCAGTTCGCCCTGGTGCTTGAGGTCTTCGACGCTGATCAGTTGTTTACCGTGCAATGACGACACGAACGTCAGGCACGAGTTGAGGCTGCGATAGCGAATGTATTCGCGGCCGTCGTCATCCGTTTGCAGCTCGCCGACCACCACCGTACAGGCGCCGCAGTCACCGCTGGCGCAGCCTTCTTTGGTGCCGGGTTTGCCCACATGGTCGCGCAGATAATTGAGCACGGTCAGGTTTGGGTCCAGGGCGTGCTCGCTACGGAGTTCCTGGTTAAGTAAAAACTGGATCACGGAAGGCCTCGCAGACTCATTATTGTTGTTAACCGACTTGGACCGAATTTATCAGGTCTGACTTTGCGGTCAATGATTTTCTGACTTAAAGGTCAGGAAACGCCATTTTGTCGATCAACGACTCGTTCCTTCATTATTGACCCTCGCGGGTTAGCCTGCTTTTTGCTTGATTCGTGCCAAAAACCGCTGAGTGGGCACTCCGCCATGACCCTTCATGTGCGCTACACTGCGCCGCTTGTGCAGATCGAAGAGTTTGAAGGACAACCATGACGTTCAAGGCGCCGGACAGCCTCGCCGAGCAAATTGCTCACCACCTCGCCGAACGCATCATTCGTGGCGAAATGAAGCCCGGGGAGCGCATCCAGGAACAGAAGGTCACGCTGGCCCTCAATGTCAGCCGCGGTTCGGTCCGCGAAGCCTTGCTGATCCTCGAGCGCCGCCACCTGATCGCGATCCTGCCGCGCCGCGGTGCCCACGTTACCGAACTCACCGCACACAAGGTGCAGAGCCTGTGCACGCTGATGAGCGAGCTGTACATCTTGCTCGGCAACGCCGTGGCCAAAGGCTGGCAGGTCCAGTCTGACATGGCGCCGTTCGTGCAGATCCAGCAGCGCCTCGCCGCCAGCTATGAGCGTCAGGACATCCGCACCTTCGTCGACGACAGCTTCAATGTGATGCGCGCCGCGTACCCGTTTGCCAACAATCCGTACTTGCAGGAAACCGTCGAGAACCTGCAACCGGCGATGAGCCGTGCGTACTTCCTCGCCCTGGACCAGCGCAAGGCGTCGATGAGCGAGTTCCTGGAGTTGTTCGAACGTTTGCTGGCCGCCGTGCTGGCCCGTGACTTTCCGCTGATCCGCGAAGTGCTGACGGCCTATGCCCAGCGCAGTTGCGATCTGGTGGTTTCTGCCCTGACGGACGCTTAAGCGTGCGGCTCAAGTGCATAAAACTGGCCGGGTTCAAATCCTTCGTCGATCCGACCACCGTGAACTTCCCCAGCAACATGGCGGCCGTGGTAGGGCCCAATGGCTGCGGCAAGTCGAACATCATCGACGCCGTTCGCTGGGTGATGGGCGAAAGTTCGGCGAAGAACCTCCGTGGCGAGTCGATGACCGACGTCATCTTCAACGGTTCGACCAGCCGTAAGCCCGTGAGTCAGGCGAGTATCGAGCTGGTGTTCGATAACTCCGACGGCACGCTGCTTGGCGAATACGCCGCCTATGCGGAAATTTCCATTCGCCGCAAAGTGACCCGCGACAGCCAGACCACCTACTACCTCAACGGCACCAAATGCCGTCGTCGTGATATCACCGACATCTTTCTGGGCACAGGCCTGGGCCCTCGCAGCTATTCGATCATCGAGCAGGGGATGATCTCCAAGCTGATCGAGTCCAAGCCCGAAGACCTGCGCAACTTCATCGAAGAAGCGGCGGGCATCTCCAAGTACAAGGAGCGTCGGCGCGAGACCGAAAACCGTATCCGTCGCACCCATGAAAACCTGGCCCGCCTGACCGATTTGCGTGAAGAACTCGAGCGTCAGCTTGAGCGTTTGCATCGCCAGGCCGAGGCCGCCAAGAAGTATCAGGAATACAAAGGCGAGGAGCGTCAGCTCAAGGCCCAGCTGTCGGCCCTGCGCTGGCAGGCTTTGAACGAACAGGTCGGGCAGCGCGAAGCAGTCATTGGCAATCAGGAAGTCACGTTCGAAGCGTTGGTCGCTGAACAGCGCAACGCCGATGCGGCCATCGAGCGCTTGCGTGACGGGCACCATGATCTGTCCGAGCGCTTCAATCTGGTGCAGGGACGCTTCTATTCGGTCGGCGGCGACATCGCCCGGGTCGAGCAGAGCATCCAGCACGGTCAGCAGCGTTTGCGACAGTTGCAGGATGATCTTAAAGAAGCCGAGCGCGCGCGACTGGAAACCGAATCTCACCTCGGCCACGACCGCACCTTGCTGCTGACCCTGGGTGAAGAGCTGGACATGCTCACGCCGGAGCAGGAAGTCACCAGCGCCGCCGCCGAAGAAGCCGCCGCTGCGCTGGAAGAATCCGAAACCACCATGCACGGCTGGCAGGAGCAGTGGGACACCTTCAACCTCACGGCCGCCGAGCCGCGTCGCCAGTCCGAGGTCCAGCAGTCACGCATTCAGCAACTCGAAACTAGCATGGAGCGTCTGGCCGATCGCCAGAAGCGACTTGGCGAAGAGCGCGCATTGCTCTCGGCGGACCCGGAAGATGCGGCGATCATGGAGCTCAGTGAGCAACTGGCCGCGAGCGAGGCGACGCTTGAAGATTTACAGGCCAGCGAAGAGGCCCAGGTCGAACGCCTTGAGCAACTGCGTCAGGAATTGCAATTAGCGCTGCAAAATCAGCAGCAGGCTCAGGGTGATTTGCAGCGCCTCAACGGTCGCCTTGCGTCCCTTGAAGCCTTGCAGCAAGCCGCGCTCGATCCGGGCACCGGCACCGCGCAATGGCTGCGCGAACAGCACCTGGCGGACCGCCCGCGTCTAGCCGAAGGACTGAAAGTCGAGGCGGGTTGGGAGCTGGCGGTGGAAACCGTGCTCGGTGCCGACCTGCAAGCGGTGCTGGTGGACGACTTCGGCGATTTCGATCTGGCCGGTTTTGCCCAAGGCGATCTGCGTTTGCTCAGCCCGGCCAGTGATGGCGTGCGCGTACCGGGCAGCCTGCTTGACAAGGTTGAAGCGCAGATCGATCTGTCGCCCTGGCTGGGACAGGTCAAACCGGTTGAGAATCTTGAGCAAGCGTTGGCCCTGCGCAGTCAGCTGAGTGTCGGCCAGAGCTTGATCAGTCGCGACGGCTATTGGGTTGGCCGACACTTTCTACGTGTTCGCCGGGCCAGCGAAGCGGAAAGCGGCGTGCTCGCCCGTGGTCAGGAAATCCAGCGTCTGAGCATCGAGCGCGAAGAGCGCGAGGCCACGGTCGAAACCCTGGAAACCCAACTTCAGACGCTCAGGGCGCAGCAGCGCCAGCAGGAAAACGGTCGCGAACATTTGCGCCGTTTGCTGCAAGACGAAGCGCGTCAGCAAGGCGAATTGAAAGCTCAGTTGTCGGCCGGCAAGGCCAAGGTTGAGCAGCTGACGTTGCGTCGAACCCGCCTTGATGAAGAACTCACCGAGCTGGCTGAGCAACGGGCACTGGAGCACGAAAACATCGGCGAAGCGCGCCTGCAATTGCAGGAAGCCCTCGACGCCATGGCGCTGGACACCGAGCAGCGCGAGTTGCTGCTGGCCCAGCGCGACAGCCTGCGCGAGCGACTCGATCGCGTGCGTCAGGAAGCCCGGCAACACAAGGATCACGCCCATCAGTTGGCGGTACGCCTCGGCTCGCTCAAGGCGCAACATGACTCGACGCGTCAGGCGCTGGAACGCCTGGAGATGCAGTCCGAGCGCCTGACCGAGAAACGCGAACAGCTGAGCCTCAATCTGGAGGAGGGCGAGGCACCGCTGGAAGAGCTGCGCCTGAAACTCGAAGAGTTGCTCGATAAGCGCATGACGGTCGACGAAGAAATGAAGTCGGCTCAGATCGCTCTGGAAGACGCTGACCGTGAATTGCGTGATGCGGAAAAACGACGCAACCAGGCCGAGCAGCAATCGCAGTTGATCCGTGGTCAGATGGAAACCCAGCGCATGGAATGGCAAGCCCTGACTGTGCGACGCAAGACCCTCGAAGATCAGTTGCTTGAGGATGGCTACGACCTGCATGGCGTGCTCGCCACGCTGACCGCCGAGGCCAGCGAGAAAGACGCTGAAGAAGAACTCGAACGCATTGCCGCGCGCATTCAGCGCCTCGGTGCGATCAACCTGGCGGCCATCGACGAATACCAGCAACAATCCGAGCGTAAACGTTATCTGGATGCGCAGAACGACGATCTGGTGGAAGCGCTGGACACTCTGGAAAACGTGATTCGCAAGATCGACAAGGAAACCCGAAACCGCTTCAAAGATACCTTTGATCAGATCAATGGCGGATTACAGGCCCTTTTCCCAAAAGTTTTCGGTGGAGGGCGCGCGTATTTGGAACTGACGGGCGAAGATCTACTCGATACAGGGGTAACGATCATGGCGCAGCCGCCAGGAAAGAAGAACAGCACCATCCATTTGCTCTCCGGTGGCGAAAAAGCCCTGACCGCATTGGCCCTGGTTTTTGCGATCTTCAAGTTGAATCCGGCACCGTTCTGCATGCTCGATGAAGTTGACGCGCCGCTGGACGACGCGAACGTTGGACGCTACGCACGGTTGGTCAAAGAGATGTCGCAGACGGTTCAGTTCATCTACATCACCCACAACAAGATCGCCATGGAAATGGCCGATCAACTGATGGGGGTAACGATGCACGAACCGGGTTGTTCGCGTCTGGTGGCAGTGGATGTCGAGGAGGCGATGGCGATGGTGGAGGCCTGAGCCGGTGCTTGTAGGGCAAGTATTTTTGGTCTGTAGGACTTTTTTACCTGTCTTGACTTGCTGGCCAATCGACATATTCGCGCGAGCCATTGTGACAGACGGTGTAAAGTTGCCTTTGGTCGTGCTAGTTTAATGTCAATTTTTCGTATACGTGGGCAAAACGCCTGTCAGAACATAGAGTTGGCGCCACGTTTTAAAGCGGTTTACGAGTTGTAAACCCCTTATTTTTCAGCATTTTTTATAGAGGCACGGGATTACATGGAAATCGGTCTGCGCGAGTGGCTGATCGTCATCGGCATTATTGTCATTGCCGGTATTCTTTTCGATGGCTGGCGTCGCATGCGCGGCGGCAAGGGAAAACTGAAATTCCGTCTTGACCGAAGTTTGTCCAACCTGCCGGACGAGGACACCAGCGCCGAGCTGTTGGGCCCGCCCCGCGTGCTGGACACGCATAAGGAACCGCAACTGGACGAGCATGATCTGCCGTCGGTGAGCATGCCTGCCCGTGAACCGCGTGAATCGGGTTCCAAGCGCGGCAAGCGTGGCCATGCCGAGCCTTCCCAGGGCGACATGAACCTCAGCCTGGACCTGGACGGCGGCCCGAGCTTCAGCAGCCGTGACGACGACTTCCCGGATGACACCAAGTCCTCGCCGTCGGTCAGCGACAAGGAACAACCGCAAGCCGAAGAAGTGCTGGTGATCAGCGTGATCTGCCGTGACGCTGCCGGCTTCAAGGGCCCGGCGCTGTTGCAGAACATTCTGGAGAGCGGTCTGCGTTTCGGCGAAATGGATATTTTCCACCGTCACGAGAGCATGGCCGGCAACGGTGAGGTGTTGTTCTCCATGGCCAATGCGGTCAAGCCGGGCGTCTTCGATCTGGACGACATCGACCACTTCAGCACGCCGGCGGTGAGCTTCTTCCTCGGCCTGCCAGGCCCGCGTCATCCGAAGCAAGCCTTCGACGTGATGGTGGCGGCGGCGCGCAAATTGTCCCAGGAGCTGAACGGCGAACTGAAAGACGACCAGCGCAGCGTGCTGACCGCCCAGACGATCGAGCATTACCGTCAGCGCATCGTCGAATTCGAACGTCGCGCCCTGACTCAGAAGCGTTGATTCAAAAGGTTGTCCCCGCGCCGTGCGCGGGACGATCAGCAAAATAGATTGAGCAGCCTCGGCTGCTCTTTTGCTTTATGAGAGAACACCCATGACCGCCGCCAAAACCCGCATTCTCGAGCTGCGCGCTGAGCTGGATCAGCACAACTACCGTTACCACGTGCTGGACGAGCCGAGCGTTCCGGACGTCGAATACGATCGTTTGTTCCATGAACTCAAGGCCCTTGAAGCCGCCCATCCCGAGCTGGTCACCAGCGACTCGCCGACCCAGCGCGTCGGCAGCGCGGCGCTGTCGGCGTTCACCCAGGTACGCCACGAAGTGCCGATGCTCAGCCTCGGCAACGCCTTCGAAGAAAGCGACATGCGCGAGTTCGATCGCCGGGTAACGGAAGGTCTCGACTTGCCGGCCGGCGACCTGTTTGGCGGCGGCGCGGCGGTGGAATACAGCTGCGAACCCAAGCTCGATGGCCTGGCGGTCAGCCTGCTTTATCAGGACGGCGTGTTGGTGCGCGGTGCGACGCGCGGCGACGGCACCACCGGCGAAGACATCAGCGTCAACGTGCGCACCGTGCGCAACATCCCGCTGAAACTACAGGGAACCGGCTGGCCGGCGACCCTGGAAGTGCGTGGCGAAGTGTTCATGTCCAAGGCCGGTTTCGAGCGCCTGAACGCCACGCAGCTGGAGGTCGGCGGCAAGACCTTCGCCAACCCGCGCAACGCGGCGGCGGGCAGCTTGCGGCAGCTGGATTCGAAGATCACCGCCAACCGTCCGCTGGAGTTCTGCTGCTACGGTATCGGCCAGATTTCGGCGGATATCGCCGATACGCACATCGGTAATCTCAAGCAGCTGCAGACCTGGGGCCTGCCGATCAGTCGCGAGCTGAAACTGGCGCACGGCATTGATGAATGCCTGGATTACTACCGCGACATCGGTGAGCGCCGCAACGGCCTGGCCTATGAAATCGATGGCGTGGTGTTCAAGGTCAACAGCATCGCGTCCCAGCGTGAGCTCGGTTTTCGCGCGCGCGAACCGCGTTGGGCAATTGCCCACAAATTCCCGGCCATGGAAGAGCTCACCGAACTGCTCGACGTCGAATTCCAGGTCGGCCGCACCGGTGCCGTGACGCCCGTGGCGCGCTTGAGGCCGGTCAAGGTCGCCGGTGTCACCGTGGCCAATGCGACGTTGCACAACATGGACGAAGTGGCTCGCCTGGGCCTGATGATCGGCGACACCGTGATCATCCGCCGCGCGGGCGACGTGATTCCGCAAGTGGTGCAAGTGATCATGGATCGCCGCCCGGACGACGCGCGTCCGGTACAGATTCCGCAGCAGTGCCCGGTGTGCGGCTCGCATGTCGAGCGCACGCAACTGGTCAAGCGCAGCAAGGGTCGCGAGACCGTCAGCGAAGGGGCGGTTTACCGCTGTGTCGGTCGTCTGGCCTGCGGTGCGCAACTCAAGCAGGCGATCATTCACTTCGTCTCCCGTCGTGCGATGGACATTGAAGGCCTGGGCGACAAGAGCGTCGAGCAATTGGTCGATGAGGGGCTGGTGAGTTCTCCCGCCGATCTGTATGCCTTGAAGTTCGAGGACATTGTCGATCTCGAAGGCTTTGCCGAGCTGTCGAGCAATAAACTGCTCGCCGCGATCAAGGACAGCAAGACACCGAGCCTGGCACGGTTCATCTATGCCCTCGGGATTCCTGACGTCGGCGAAGAGACGGCCAAGGTCCTGGCGCGCTCTCTCGGCTCGCTGGAGCGGGTTCAGCAGGCGTTGCCGCAAGTGCTCACGTACTTGCCGGATGTCGGCCTGGAAGTGGCTCACGAGATTCACAGCTTCTTTGAAGATGCGCATAACCAGCAGGTTATTGCGAAGTTGCTCGAGCACGGCCTGCAGATTCAGGATCAGGGCGAGCTGGGGGCCGAATTTGCCGCCAGCACGACGCTGGGCGGTTTCCTCGACAAGCTGAACATTCCGTCGGTCGGGCCGGGCGGGGCGCAGAAGCTGGCGGACAAGTTTGGTTCGCTGGAGTCGGTCATGAACGCCGATTGGCTGGACATGCGCCAGGCCCTGCCGGAGAAGCAGGCGAATTCGGTTCGAGCGTTTTTCGCGGTTGCTGAAAACCGTCAGATAGCTGAGGCGGCTGAACAGCAGTTGCGTGATTTCGGCATGCATTGGCAGAGCGAGAAAAAAGTCGTCGAAGGCCTGCCGCTGGCTGGGCAGACCTGGGTGCTGACCGGTTCGCTGGAATTGATGAGCCGTGATATTGCCAAAGACAAACTCGAAAGCCTCGGGGCCAAGGTGGCCGGTTCGGTGTCGGCCAAGACCCATTGCGTGGTGGCCGGGCCGGGTGCCGGTTCGAAGTTGGCCAAGGCCAATGAATTGGGACTGAAAGTGCTAGATGAAGAGGCGTTTGTCGATTTCCTGAAAAAACACGGTATACCGATCTGACACTCAACCTGTGGCGAGGGAGCTTGCTCCCGTTCGACTGCGCAGCAGTCGCCAAGACTTCGGGGACCGCTTCGCAGCCCAGCGGGAGCAAGCTCCCTCGCCACAGAAAACGGAACGATCCTCGCTGGGGAATGATCTAGTCTTGGCAAGCCCCAGGGAGAGATCGCCATGTACCGCTTCTTCGAACAGCTCAGCTCACGCATCGCCGCGCCCTTCATGGGTGGAAGTTCGCGCAACAGCAAGGTCTGGCAGTGCCGCTGCGGGCAGTCGCTTTTCTTTCGCAACAGCCAGTGCCTGGCCTGTTCGGCAGCCTTGGGCTATCAGCCGGAGCAGAGTCGCCTGTCCTCGCTGCAGCCGGGTGTGCTGGCGGATACCTGGTTGCTTGACGCCGACCCCGAAGCCGGCCTGTTCCGGCGCTGCGCCAACCTCGATTCCCCGGCTGCGTGTAATTGGCTGCTGGCCGCCAATGACCATGATGCGCTGTGCATCGCCTGTAGCCTGAATCGCACCATCCCTGACCTCTCAATTGCCGAAAACCACGAACGCTGGCGTCAGGTCGAAACCGCCAAGCGGCGTCTGGTCGCGCAGTTGATCAGCCTGGGATTGCAGGTGATTCCCAAAAGCGTCGACGAACAGACCGGTCTCGCCTTCGATTTCATCGGTGTTGACCTGGAAGGCAAACCGCCGACCACGGGGCACGCCAATGGCCTGATCACCCTCGATATCAAGGAAGCCGATGACGCCCACCGCGAAAAGGTCCGGGTGCAAATGCACGAGCCTTATCGCACGCTGCTCGGGCATTTTCGTCATGAAGTCGGGCATTACTACTGGGACCGGCTGATCGCCAACAGTCATTGGCTGGAACCGTTCCGCAACCTGTTCGGCGACGAGCGTCTCAGCTACGCCGACGCCCTCGAACGCCATTATCAGCAAGGCGCACCGCTCGACTGGCAGCAGCAATGTGTCAGCGCCTACGCCACCATGCATCCATGGGAAGACTGGGCGGAAACCTGGGCGCATTACCTGCACATGATGGACGCGGTGGACACGGCGCTGGGGTTTGGCATGAGCGCGCGCGAGATGGATTTCGACTACCAGCCATTCCCGCTCGACACGCTCTACGATCCACAGCATCCCGGCGGCGCGGCGTTCCTGTCGTTCGTCAACGCATGGATCGAACTGGCCGGCATGCTCAATGAACTGTCGCGCAGCATGGGTCAGCCGGATTTCTATCCGTTCGTCCTGCCACCAGCGGTTATCGCCAAACTGCACTTCATCCATCTGGTGATCCAGCAGGAGGGCGGCAGGGCGGATGAGGTGTTGCAAGACCTGTAGCCGCCTGCATTCACTTGCAGCAGCCTCGCAAGCTCGGCAGCTGCTACATGACTACGGTGTTCTGCAGACTTTGCATGTCCTTGAACCAGCACATATTTTTTAATCCCCCCGAACGGTTGTAACTTCGTCCCAGATAGGTACAATGGCGCGGCTCGCCGTCAGGTGAGCGTCGTTATGGTGACCCCATCGGTCCCCCCGCAACGATTACCCGTGAACCTGGTCAGATCCGGAAGGAAGCAGCCACAGCGGGAACATTGTGTGCCGGGGTGTGGCTGGTGGGGTTGCCTCCATAACGCACCGCGAGCCCTCTCTCGCGTTTTCTGTCTGAAAATACTTAGTGTGTGTTGCTGCCATGGCCCTTGATCCAGGCGGTTTTTTGTCGTTCCTGATTTTTAGAATGAATATAAAAAAGGAGGCCGATGTGTCGTATCAGACACGTCGGCCTCCTTTTTCATTTCCGCCACTAAGGCTTGGACAAGGCCTGGTCAACCGCTGCGATCAGCTTTCCCAGATCCTTCGGGGTGGCTTTATGGATGACACCGAACAGATACGCCCGCTGTTCATCTTCATCACCCATATCGGCGAAAAAGGCTTTCAGCTTTACGTCCAGCACGTCGGCAAGCAAGAACAAGGCTTCGACGCTGGGGGTATAGGTTCCGGTTTCAAAGCGGCTGATGGTTTTGGGGTCAAAACCGGTTTTTTCGCCGAGTTCAGCCTGAGTAAGCCCCGCGACCTTGCGGTAGCGTCGGATGGCCGGACCCAAACTTGAAATTTGCATCGCTCAATTCCCATTTAGAATCAAGAACTTAACGATAGATTTTCGCATTAGACAACCGCATGATCCATCACCTTGCTTTGCAAAATGTGATGCGTTTCGTAGAATCGCCGCCAATAAGGGGTGATTGGTGATCTGTTTCCAGAAAATGGGCAACGCCAAACCGCCAGCATTGCGCTCCTTTGCCGGCCTTGCACGAGGTTTTTGAGACTAGCCGATCTTCGGTTCTGCGCGGTCATCAAATGCGGGTCATGGAGTGAACACGTGTTTGCGCAGTCCCACCGCTAGCGACAGCGAGCCTGATTCATGGATGAGAAATACCGCAGGGCCGTGGATGCCGCCGCCATTTTTTCCGAGACGGACCTGAGCGGCCGGATCACCCACGTCAATGATCAGTTCTGCGCCGTGTCCGGTTATAGCCGCGACGAGTTGCTCGGGCAGAACCACCGTCTCCTCAACTCCGGCGTGCACACCGCTGATTTCTTCGCCGGTATGTGGCGCACCATCGCGCTGGGCAACGTCTGGAAGGGCGAAATCTGCAATCGCGCCAAGGATGGCAGCCTGTACTGGGTCGAAAGCACCATGGTGCCCGTGCTCAATGACGACACCGGACGGGTCGACCGATACCTGTCGATTCGTTTCGACATCAGCGAAAAACGCCAGTTGTTGCATTCCCTGCAATGGCGGGTCGGGCACGACGTGCTGACCGGGCTGCCCAATCGCGCGTTCCTCTCGGATCTGCTGGATCAGGCGCTGGAGTTCTCCCGAAAGGAAAACATCCCGCTCGCCGTGTGCATGCTCGACCTTGACGGGTTCAAGGCGGTCAACGACGGCTACGGTCACGCCAGTGGCGATCAATTATTGGTTGAAGTGGCCAAGCGTTTGCGCCACATCGTGCGCGGCGAAGATGTCGTGGCGCGGTTGGCCGGCGACGAGTTCGTGCTGGTGTTGCGTTACGTGCGGGATCTGCCGGAGTTGCGCGCGGCGCTGAACCGGGTGCTGGGGGCGATTTCGGCGCCGTATACCTTGCACGGCAAGGACATCAATGTGTTCGCCAGCATCGGCGTTACGCTGTTCCCACTCGACCATGAAGATGCCGAAACCCTGCTGCGTCACGCCGATCAAGCCATGTACGTGGCCAAGCAGCGCGGGCGCAACCGATTCCATCTGTTCGACGTGTCCAGGGATCAGGAGGTCAAGGCCACTCACCAGACGGTCGAGCGCGTGCGCCAGGCGCTGGCCGCCGATGAGTTGCGTCTGCATTTCCAGCCCAAGGTCAACATGCGCCTTGGCGTGGTGGTCGGCTTCGAGGCGCTGTTGCGCTGGGAGCACCCGCAAAACGGCATGGTGCCGGCCCGGGAGTTTTTGCCGTTTGTGGAAGAGACGGACCTGATCGTCGACATCGGTGAATGGGTGATGGATCAGGTGCTGACGCAGTTGCACCACTGGCAGCAGGCGGGGCAGGGCTGGCCGATCAGCATTAATATCGCGGCACGGCATTTTCAGCGCGCGGATTTCGTCGACCGGCTCAGGCACGTCCTCGCCCGGCATGCCGACATTGCGCCGCAGATGCTCGACCTGGAAATCGTCGAGTCGGTGGCGGTCGAGAACATCCAGCACGTGAGCGACTGTTTGCAGGCCTGTCAGGCGCTGGGGGTGCAGTTTTCACTGGGCGACTTCGGCACTGGCTATTCGTCGCTGAGCTACCTCAAGCGATTGCGCACCCAAACCATCAAGATCGATAAGTCGTTTGTGCGTGACATTCTGGACGATCGCGATGATCTGGCGCTGGCCACGGCGGTGATCGGTCTGGCCCGGGCGTTTGGCCGGCAGGTGATTGCTGAAGGACTGCAAAGTATCGAGCACGGTGAGTTGCTGTTGCGACTGGGGTGTGAAGTGGCTCAAGGCTATTTCATCGCCCGGCCAATGCCGCCCGCCGACGTGCCTGGTTGGGTCGCGGGGTTCGTCGCGCCGCCGCAATGGCAAGCGCTGGATCAGGTTGGCTGAAGTTCTGTAATCGACACTTATCCCCTGTAGGAGCGAGCCTGCTCGCGATAGCAATCTGGCAGTCGCCATCAGTGTTGAATGGCAAACCGCTATCGCGAGCAGGCTCGCTCCCATAGGTTTCGTGTTGATCAGAGGATTTGCTTAAAGTGTGCCAGGCCCCGAACCGATATAAAGCCGGATAATGTCATCAATCTCCCCCGACATTTTCATCCGCAGCAACGTGCGCAGTATGCGTTGCACCGGCACCTTGGGGTCGTTGCGCACGTAGCAGCCGACGCTCTGTTCCTCCAGCACCGCCACGCCTTTGAGTTGCTTGTCGGGTAACAGGCGCTGATTGAACCAGTCCAGTGCCCATTGATTGCTCACGGCATAGCGATAGCGCCCGGCGTGGAGTTTTTCCAGCACTTGTTCCTGGTTGCGCGCGTCTTCGCGGTGCAAACGGTCGGCATTGAACAGCGGTTGCAAGGTGGGATAGGAGTAGCCGAGCACGGTACCGATGGCTTGCCGCGACAAGTTCGCAGGCACCACCAAAGGCAGCGGATCCTGCCGGCTGATCAGCATGTCGCGCTGAAACCAGAGGGGAATGCTCCAGAGGTAGTCGCCGGACTGATTCGGCAGCCAGGACTGCGCGGCATAGCAGCGGATATCGACCTCGCCGTGTTCCATGGCGCTTTGCACCCGCGCCCGGGGCAACACATGAAATTCGGCCGGCACGCCGACCTGGGTCGCCAGGCTGAGCATCACGTCATACAGGATGCCCTGGGTCACTTGTCCGCGTTCCAGTTGCACCATCGGCATCGCCCAACTGTCGGGCACCACAAAACGCAGCGGCGCTTCGGCGGCGGCGACGCTCAGACTTATCCACAGCAGTGCCCCCAAGGCAAAACGCATAAACGCTCCGGTACGTCGCAAACCTGAGCCGATAAAAGCCCCCCAAAGTGCATCTTAGCCAGATTAGACGAGCGCACCGGATGCAATTTTGGCCTTGCTCCGCTAGCATTAGCCGCTTCTGTTCCTTCGTTGCGACGGTTTTCGATGAGTTATCAGGTTCTTGCACGTAAATGGCGTCCGCGCTCGTTCCGCGAAATGGTCGGCCAGACCCATGTGCTCAAGGCTCTGATCAATGCCTTGGACAGCCAGCGGCTGCACCACGCCTACCTGTTCACCGGTACGCGCGGGGTCGGCAAGACCACGATCGCACGGATCATCGCCAAATGCCTGAACTGTGAAACAGGTATCACTTCGACGCCGTGCGGCGAGTGTTCGGTGTGCCGCGAAATCGATGAGGGGCGTTTTGTCGACCTGATCGAGATCGACGCCGCGAGCCGGACCAAGGTCGAGGACACCCGCGAGTTGCTCGATAACGTGCAATACGCGCCGAGCCGTGGCCGCTTCAAGGTCTATCTGATCGACGAAGTGCACATGCTCTCCAGCCATTCCTTCAATGCGCTGTTGAAAACCCTTGAAGAGCCGCCGCCCTACGTCAAGTTCATCCTGGCGACGACCGACCCGCAGAAACTTCCTGCAACCATTCTGTCGCGGTGCCTGCAGTTCTCCCTCAAGAACATGACCCCGGAGCGTGTGGTCGAGCATTTGACCCACGTCCTGGGCGTCGAGAACGTGCCGTTCGAAGACGACGCACTGTGGCTGCTGGGCCGCGCCGCCGACGGCTCGATGCGTGACGCCATGAGTCTGACCGACCAGGCCATCGCCTTCGGTGAAGGCAAGGTCATGGCTGCCGACGTGCGGGCGATGCTGGGCACGCTCGATCATGGTCAGGTCTACGACGTTCTGCATGCGCTGATCGAAGGCGACGCCAAGGCCTTGCTCGAAGGTGTCCGCCATCTGGCGGAACAAGGCCCGGACTGGAATGGCGTGCTCTCGGAAATTCTCAACGTTCTGCACCGTGTCGCCATCGCCCAGGCGTTGCCTGAAGGCGTCGACAACGGTCATGGCGACCGCGATCGGGTGCTGGCACTGGCCCAGGCCTTGCCGGCCGAAGATGTGCAGTTCTATTACCAGATGGGTCTGATCGGCCGCCGCGACTTGCCGCTGGCGCCGGACCCTCGTGGTGGCTTCGAAATGGTCCTGCTGCGAATGCTCGCATTCCGACCGGCGGACACCGCGGACGCCCCGAGGCAACCGCTAAAGCCAGTGGGGATCAGCCAGGCCACAGTTGATTCCGCAAATTCAGTGGCTGCCGCGCCGGTGGTGGCACCGGTAGTCGCTGCGGCAGTTGCACCCGTTGCGCCAGCGCCTGAGCCCGTCGCGGCGGCGATTCCTGCCCCAGCGCCTGAGCCGGTGGCGCCCGTTGTGGTGGCCGAGCCTGTGGTTGAGCCGGTCGCGGTCGAGGCGGCAGTCGACTTGCCGTGGAATGACCCGGTCGAGCCGGAACCCGTCCAGCAACCCGCCGTCGAGCCGGTCCTGGAAACCGCCAGCGAACAACCTGATCTGCCGCCCATGCCGTTGCCGACGCCGGACAGCGTGGTGCCGGACGCGCCGGAGTGGGCCGCAGCGCCGATCCCGGAACCGTCGGTGGCCGACGTCGATGCCGCCACCCCGGGCGTGGACCTGGATGACGAGCCGCCGCTGGACGAAGACTACATCGAGCCGGACATGGATTCGGCCTACAGCTACCTCGATGAACTGGCCAGTGAACATGCTGCCGAGCCAGCACCGGAACCCGAGCCTGAGCCGGCCGCCATGCCCGCCACCGGCCTGGCCCTGCAATGGCTGGAGCTGTTCCCGAAACTGCCGATCTCTGGCATGACCGGCAGCATCGCCGCCAACTGCACGCTGATCGCCGTCGATGGTGACCACTGGCTGATGCATCTGGACCCGGCCCACAGCGCCTTGTTCAACGCCACCCAGCAACGGCGTCTCAACGATGCGTTGAACCAGTTTCACGGGCGCACGCTGACCCTGAGCATGGAGCTGATCAAGCCGGAGCAGGAAACCCCGGCCCAGGCCGCTTCCCGTCGTCGTGCGAATCGTCAGCGCGAGGCCGAGGAGTCGATTCACGGTGATCCGTTCATCCAGCAAATGATGCAGCAGTTCGGTGCGGTGGTTCGCAACGATACTATTGAACCTGTCGAAGCCCTGGTCAGTCAGGGCTAATAACTGAAGGCGTTTGGCCCCAAGGGCCGGGCGCTGTTTAAATCCAAGTACTTTTGAGGTGATTCCCATGATGAAAGGTGGCATGGCCGGCCTGATGAAGCAGGCACAGCAGATGCAGGAAAAAATGGCCAAGATGCAGGAAGAACTGGCTAACGCTGAAGTCACCGGTAAAGCCGGCGGCGATATGGTCACCGTGGTGATGACCGGTCGTCACGACGTCAAGCGCGTGACCATCGACCCGAGCCTGGTTGAAGGCCTGAGTGAAGACGACAAAGAGATGCTCGAAGCCGTGTTCGCCGCCGCCGTCAACGACGCCGTGCGCAAGATCGAAGCCAACAGCCAGGACAAAATGGGCAGCATGACCGCTGGCATGCAACTGCCACCGGGTATGAAACTGCCGTTCTGATTCGCCAAAGCGCGTCGGATGAGCTACAAAAAAATGCCAGGCATCGCGCCTGGCATTTTTGTTTCTGCCCGTTGGAAACGTGGTGCCTGTGAGGCAGCCTTCGCGGGCAAGCCTCGCTCCTACAGAAGCATCGCTGACCTTGCAGGTGCCGCGAAGAAGTCACCTCGGTCCAACGGACGAAACATCGAACGCCACACCTCCACAACGGTCTGCTCCCTATACCGCCGAAATTCATCGATCACAGGAGACGCTCACATGCCAGACGCATTGACCCTCAACCAACGTATCGTCCTGGCGTCCCGCCCCGTAGGCGCGCCGACACCGGAGAATTTCCGCCTGGAACGGGAAGCACTGCCGGAACTTGCCGATGGCCAGGTCCTGCTCAAGACTCAATACCTCTCGCTGGACCCCTACATGCGCGGCCGCATGAGTGACGCGCCTTCCTACGCCGCACCGGTGGAAATCGGCGAGGTCATGACCGGAGGCGCTGTCAGCCGCGTCGAGCGCTCGCTGAATCCAAAATTCCACGAAGGCGATCTGGTGGTGGGCGCCACCGGTTGGCAGAGCCACAGCATCAGCGACGGTCGCAACATCATTCCGGTGCCAAGCGGTTTGCCGTCCCCGTCCATGGCCCTGGGAGTGCTGGGCATGCCGGGCATGACTGCGTACATGGGCCTGATGGACATCGGTCAGCCCAAGGCCGGCGAAACCCTGGTGGTCGCGGCCGCCTCGGGCGCGGTGGGTTCGGTGGTCGGCCAGGTGGCGAAGATCAAAGGCCTGCGCGTCGTGGGCGTGGCGGGCGGTGCGGAAAAATGCCGCTACGTGGTGGAGGAATTGGGGTTCGACGCTTGCGTTGACCACAAGAGCCCGAACTTCGCCGATGAACTGGCCCAGGCGTGCCCCGAGGGTATCGATATTTACTACGAGAACGTCGGTGGCAAGGTGTTCGACGCGGTGGTGCCGTTGCTCAATGCCAAGGCGCGGGTTCCATTGTGCGGCCTCATCGCTTCCTACAACGCCCACGAAGCGCCGACCGGCCCGGATCGCCTGCCGCAATTGCAACGCACCTTACTGACCAAGCGCGTGCGCATTCAGGGCTTTATCGTGTTCGACGACTACGGTGATCGCCAGCCGGAGTTCGTCAGTGCCATGGCGCCGTGGGTGCGCGATGGCAAGGTCAAGTTCCGCGAAGACGTGGTCGATGGCCTTGAGAATGCGCCTGAGGCCTTCATCGGTCTGCTGGAAGGACGCAACTTCGGCAAACTGGTGGTGCGGGTTGCCCAGGACTGAATAATTGACGCTAATCAGAGGCGCGGGTATAAACCGCGTCTCGTTGTTTTGTCGGACGTTTCCCCATGAGCTTCAGCCCTTTGATTCGCCAACTGATCGACGCCCTGCGCATTTTGCCGGGTGTCGGTCAGAAAACCGCTCAGCGCATGGCGCTGCAACTGCTTGAGCGTGATCGCAGCGGTGGTTCGCGACTGGCGTCGGCACTGAGCCAGGCCATGGAAGGGGTGGGCCATTGCCGGTTATGCCGCACGCTGACCGAAGACGACCTGTGCCCGCAATGTGCCGATACGCGCCGGGACGACACCTTGCTCTGCGTGGTGGAGGGTCCGATGGACGTCTACGCCGTGGAGCAGACCGGGTTCCGGGGTCGCTACTTTGTGCTCAAGGGCCATCTCTCGCCGCTCGACGGCCTGGGGCCGGAGGCCATTGGCATTCCGCAGCTGTTGGCGCGGATTGAAGAGGCGGGCTCCTTTACTGAAGTCATCCTGGCCACCAACCCGACCGTGGAAGGTGAGGCGACGGCGCATTACATCGCGCAGTTGTTGAGTAACAAAGGCCTGGTCGCTTCGCGTATTGCCCACGGCGTGCCGTTGGGGGGTGAGCTGGAGCTGGTGGATGGCGGGACGTTGGCGCATTCGTTTGCCGGGCGTAAGCCGATCGCTTTGTAGCGTATGAACCGACGCCATCGCCAGCAAGCCAAGCGCCTCGGTCCATCAGATTCACAACAATCCTGTTGAAAACCAAGCAAGCGCTCGGTTAACTTCGCTGAACCTTCAGTGGAGTTCGCCGATGCCTGCCTTTCAGGAATACTTCGATCCCAGCCACCAATTGGTCCGCGACAGCGTCAGACGTTTCGTCGAGCGCGAGATCCTTCCCGACATTGATCAGTGGGAAGAAGCGGAGAGCTTTCCCCGCGAACTCTATCTCAAGGCCGGTGCGGCGGGCATCCTCGGGATCGGCTATCCCGACTCCCTGGGCGGCAGTCACGAAGGCGATCTGTTTGCCAAGGTCGCCGCCAGCGAAGAGTTGATGCGTTGTGGCTCCGGTGGTCTGGTGGCCGGCCTCGGTTCGCTGGACATCGGACTGCCGCCGATTCTCAAGTGGGCCCGCCCCGAAATTCGTGATCGTGTGGTGCCGCAAGTGCTGGCCGGCGAGAAGATCAGCGCGCTGGCGGTCACCGAGCCCAGCGGCGGCTCCGATGTGGCCAACCTGCAAACCCGCGCTGTGCGTGACGGCGACTTTTACCGGGTCAGCGGCAGCAAGACCTTTATCACCAGTGGTGTGCGCGCGGATTTCTACACCGTGGCGGTGCGCACCGGTGAGCCGGGTTTTGCTGGCATCAGTCTGCTGCTGATCGAAAAAGGTACACCCGGTTTCACCGTCGGCCGGCAGTTGAAGAAGATGGGCTGGTGGGCGTCGGACACGGCCGAATTGTTCTTCGATGATTGCCGGGTGCCTGTGGGAAATCTGATTGGCGCCGAGAACATGGGCTTCGCCTGCATCATGGGCAACTTCCAGAGCGAACGCCTGGCCTTGGCGCTGATGGCCAACATGACGGCGCAGCTGGCGCTGGAGGAAAGCCTGAAATGGGCGCGTCAGCGCGAAGCCTTTGGCAAACCCATCGGCAAGTTCCAGGTACTCAAGCATCGCCTTGCGGAAATGGCCACGGCGTTGGAGGTGTCGCGCGAGTTCACTTACCGTCAGGCGGCGAAGATGGCAGCGGGGCAGAGCGTGATCAAGGAGATTTCCATGGCCAAGAACTTCGCGACCGACACGGCAGACCGAATTACCACGGATGCGGTGCAGATTTTGGGCGGTTTGGGGTATATGCGCGAGAGCCTGGTGGAGCGGCTGTATCGGGATAACCGGATTCTGTCGATCGGCGGCGGGACGCGGGAAGTGATGAACGAGATCATCAGCAAGCAGATGGAGCTTTAATCGGCGATGTAGCGGCTGACGCCATCGCGAGCAGGCTCGCTCCCACAGGGGACTTGTGAACGCCGCAAATCCAATGTAGGAGCGAGGCTTGCCCGCGAAGGCGTCAGTGAAGGCGCCGCCTTACTTCTCGCTCAACGCAAACTGCGTCAGGCAAAACGTAGGAATTCCCTGCTCTTGCAGCCGCTGCGACCCACCCAGCTCCGGCAGGTCAATGATTGCCGCCGCTTCATGAATCCGCGCGCCCATGCGCCGAATCAGGTTCGCCGCCGCAATCAGCGTACCGCCGGTGGCGATCAAATCATCAAACATCACCACCGAGTCGCCTTCGCACAAGCTGTCGGCGTGCACTTCGAGAAAGGCTTCGCCGTATTCGGTCGCATAACCTTCAGCCAACACGTCGGCCGGCAGTTTGCCTTGCTTGCGGAACAGCACCAACGGCTTGTTCAGCTGATAGGCCAGGACCGAGCCGATCAGGAAGCCGCGCGCATCCATCGCACCGATGTGCGTGAAGTCCGCCTCGACATAACGGTGGGCAAAGCTGTCCATCACCAGGCGCAGGGCCGTAGGCGACTGGAACAACGGGGTGATGTCACGAAAGATCACGCCCGGCTTGGGGAAGTCGATCACGGGGCGGATCAGGGATTTGATGTCGAAGGATTCGATGAGCATCGTCGAGGTGTCCTGGCAGGCTGCAAACGTCGCAGTATAACGGCGGCTGAACCGTTTCGCTCAGCCGCAATTATCTCCGTCAGCCTTCGAGCGAGCCACCGGCCAGGGCGCAGAGCTGGATCGGGTCGAGGATGTGGATTTCCTTGCCCTCGGCGGCGATCAGTTCGTTTTGCTGGAAGCGTGTGAACACCCGGGACACGGTTTCCACCGCCAGGCCCAGGTAATTGCCGATTTCGTTACGCGACATGCTCAGGCGGAACTGGTTGGCCGAGAAGCCCCGGGCGCGGAAACGTGCCGAGAGGTTGACCAGGAACGTGGCGATGCGCTCGTCGGCGGTTTTTTTCGACAGCAGCAACATCATTTGCTGATCGTCGCGAATCTCGCGGCTCATCACCCGCATCAACTGACGGCGCAGTTGTGGCAGTTGCAGGGCCAGTTCGTCGAGGCGTTCGAAGGGGATTTCGCACACCGACGTGGTTTCCAGGGCTTGCGCCGAAACCGGGTGCTTTTCAGTGTCCATGCCCGACAGGCCAACCAGTTCGCTCGGCAAGTGGAAGCCGGTGAGCTGTTCTTCACCGCCATCGCTGAGGCTGAAGGTCTTGAGGGCGCCGGAGCGCACGGCATAAACGGAATCGAAAGTATCGCCTTGGCGGAACAGGAACTCGCCTTTTTTCAACGGGCGACCCCGTTTGACGATCTCGTCCAACGCTTCCATGTCTTCCAGATTCAGAGAAAGTGGCAAGCAGAGGGGGGCCAGGCTGCAATCCTTGCAATGGGCCTGGCCGTTAGCGCGCAGTTTTACTGGCTCGGACATTTCTTCAATCCTTGTGGGAAAACACACATAAGCCGTAAGGGTAACTCACGGGAGGACATTCAGGCACGCGGCGATTTTGCCGCAGGGTCATAAAGCCAGCATTTTGTTAACCGACAAGTGAACGGATGACTAAATCACTCGCGAAAATCGCTGGTGATTGTGCTGTTGCAAATAGGCATCGAACACCATGCACACCGAGCGCACCAGCAAGCGACCGGCGGGCAGTACGCTGATCCGCTCATTATCGAGGCTGATCAAGCCGTCCTCGGCCATGGTCTGTAGCTGAGGCCACAGGTCACCGAAGTAACCGCGAAAATCGATGTTGAAGGCCTGTTCGATCTGCGCGAACTCCAGATTGAACGTGCAGATCAACTGCTGAATTACCGCCCGTCGCACACGGTCATCAGCATTGCATATCAGGCCCCGGCTGGTTGCCAGTTGCGCGGTGGCCAAGGTGTTCTGGTACTGGTTCAAATCGCTGTTGTTCTGGCAGTAGAGGTCGCCGATCTGACTGATGGCCGAGACCCCCAGCCCGATCAGGTCGCAATGACCGTGAGTGGTGTAGCCCTGAAAGTTACGCTGCAGGGTCGATTCTTCTTGGGCAATCGCCAGCTCATCGTCGGGCAAGGCGAAGTGGTCCATGCCGATGTAGCGGTAACCGGCAGCGGTCAGTTGTTCGATGGTGCGCTGCAGCATTTCCAGCTTCTGCGCCGGTGTCGGCAACTCGTTGCTGTTGATTCGCCGCTGCGGCATGAAGCGTTCCGGCAGGTGCGCGTAGTTGAACACCGAAAGCCGATCCGGTTGCAGCGCAATGACTTCGTCGACCGTGCGCGCGAAGTTTTCCGGGGTTTGCTTCGGCAAGCCGTAGATCAGGTCGATGTTGATCGAGCGGAATTGCAGGGTCCGGGCGGCGTCGATCACGGCGCGGGTTTCTTCCAGGCTTTGCAGGCGATTGACCGCCCGTTGCACCGCCGGGTCGAGGTCTTGCAGGCCAATGCTGACCCGGTTGAAACCCAGTTCACGCAGCAGTCCCATGGTCGACCAGTCGGCTTCGCGAGGGTCGATCTCGATGCCGTAGTCGCCGGAATCGTCGTCCAGCAGGTTGAAGTGCTTGCGTAATTGAGCCATCAACTGGCGCAGTTCGTCGTGGCTGAGAAAGGTCGGGGTGCCGCCGCCAAAGTGCAGTTGTTCGACTTTTTGTGCCGGGTCGAGGTGGCAGGCGATCAGCTGGATTTCCTGCTCAAGACGCTGCAAATAGGGCAGGGCGCGGCCTCGGTCCTTGGTGATGACTTTGTTGCACGCGCAGTAGTAACAAATGTTCGCGCAGAACGGCACATGCACGTACAGCGACAATGGGCGCTGGGCCTTACGGCTGTCGCGCAGGGCGTGGAACAGGTCAAACGTGCCGACCTGCCCGTCGAATTGCACGGCAGTGGGGTAAGAGGTGTAGCGCGGCCCCGCCAGGTCGTAACGGCGGATCAGATCGGTATCCCAACGAATGGCGTCGAGCATCATGCGGGCATTCCCCCGGATAGGCTGGCAGTGTTCGCAAGTCTATGGGGGGCGACGCCGGGGCATCTTGATTTGCATCAACGGTCAGGATATGTGTGGCCAGTCAGGGCCTCTTCGCGAGCAGGGGAATGCATTTCAATGTAGGAGCGAGGCTTGCCCGCGAAGGCCGCACCACCGATCTAATGCCCCATGAGCCAATGCTGATGCGGCCCCGGCAAAGTCCAGATGCCAAACAGGATCACCAGCAACCCACCGGTCATTCGCACACTGCGCTTGCGCAACAACGCCGTGACCCGCTCAGCCGCCAACCCCGTGGCCAGCAGCACCGGCCAGGTGCCGAGCCCGAACGCGAGCATCAGCAGCGCACTGTCCAGCGCATTGCCCTGGCTCGCCGCCCACAGCAACGTGCTGTAAACCAACCCGCACGGCAACCAGCCCCACAGCGCGCCCAGCAATAAGGCGCGGGGCAGGCTCGACACCGGCAGCAGTTTGTTGGCAACCGGCTGGATATGCCGCCACAGGCCGCGGCCAAGGCTCTCGATGCGGGTCAGGCCGCTCCACCAGCCGGCGAGGTACAGCCCCATGGCGATCAGCAACAATCCGGCGATCACGCGCATGAACATGGCGGCCGGGCTGTTGGCCACTGCCCAACCCGCCAGGCCGATCAAAAGACCGGCCGTTGCATAGCTGAGAATTCGCCCCAGGTTGTAAGCCAGCAGCAGGCGAAAACGGCGGCTGCGCTGTTCCTTGGGAATCGCCAGGGTGAGCGCGCCCATCAAGCCGCCGCACATGCCCAGGCAATGCCCACCGCCGAGCAGGCCGAGAATCACCGCAGACACCAGCAGTGGCGCCAACTCAAGCATGCGGAGGCGCCTTGTCGTCCGGTTTGGCCGGATGGCCGCTGGCTTCGTCGACTGCGGCTTGGTGGTTCGGGTCCTGGTCGTCGAACAGAATGCTGTGGGCCGGGCCGTCGAGGTCATCGTACTGACCGCTGTCGACCGCCCAGAAGAAGATATAGATAGCGATGGCCACGATCAGCAGCGCGGCCGGGATCATCACGTAGAGAGCTGGCATCTGGACTCCATGCCCGCGCGGCTCAGGCCGGCAGCGGGCGGGTTTCTGGCGTGGGCCGGACGCCAGGCGCGCTCGGCAGGCGAGTCAGGCGCAGGGCGTTCAGCACCACGGTCAACGAACTGATGGACATGCCGACCGCGGCCCATACCGGTGTGATCCAGCCGAGGGCGGCGAACGGCAACATGAGGCCATTGTACAGCCCGGCCCACAGCAGGTTCTCGATGATTACCCGACGGGTGCGCCGCGCGAGGCTGAAGGCCTGCACCAGCGCATCGAGGCGGTTGGACAGCAACACCGCATCGGCGCTGGTTTTCGCCAGGTCGGTGGCTGAACCCATCGCCACGCTGATGTCGGCTGCGGCCAGCACTGGCACGTCATTGACGCCGTCACCGAGCATCAACACCTTGCGGCCTTCCTTGTGCAACTGTTGCAGGACCTGCAATTTGTCATCCGGACGTAAACCGCCCCGGGCTTCGTCGATGCCCAGTTCGGCGGCCACGCTGGCGACCATCGGTGAGGTATCGCCCGACAGCAGCAAGGTGCGCCAGCCACGGGCCTTGCAGGCTTCCAATAGTGCCGGGGCGTCGGCACGCAAACGGTCATCGAGGACAAACCACGCCAGCGGCCCCTGGCTGTCGCCGAGCAGCAGCCATTGCCCGGCTTCATCGGGCATGACCGGTGTCGCCGCGCCACTGAGTTCGCAGACAAAACCCGGCTGGCCGATGCGCAGGCGTTGCGTGCCGACCAGGCCCTCGAGACCAAGCCCCGGCGTGCTGAGGACTTCTTCGGCCGCCAGCGGCGCTCGGCCAAATGCCCGGGCAATCGGGTGTTCGGAACGGTTTTCCAGGGCAGCGGCGAGACTCAGGCATTGATCGCTGTCGAGCGCGCCGAGCGGGCGGATCGAACGCAAGGCCAATCGACCCTCGGTCAACGTGCCGGTCTTGTCGAAAATCACCGTGTCGATCTGGTTCAGGCCTTCCAGCACATGGCCACGGGTCAGCAGTAAACCGAGTTTGTGCAACGTGCCGGTGGCGGCCGTGAGGGCGGTGGGCGTGGCCAGCGACAAGGCGCACGGGCACGTCGCAACCAGCATCGCCAGGACAATCCAGAAGGCTCGCGACGAATCCAGCTCCCACCACAACAGGCCGATTGCCGCTGCTGCGATCAATGACAGCAACAGGAACCATTGCGCAGCGCGGTCAGCGATTTCCGCCAGTCGCGGCTTTTCGGCCTGGGCGCGGTCCAGCAGGCGGACGATGGCCGACAGCCGCGTGTCCTGACCCAGCGCCAGCACTTGCACGGTCAACGCGCCTTCGACGTTCAGGGTGCCGGCGGTGACCGCGTCGCCCTGGGTGCGCGGTTGCGGCAGGTATTCGCCGGTCAGCAGCGATTCGTCGATGCTCGACTGGCCATCGAGGATCTTGCCGTCGGCCGGCAGAATGGCGCCCGGATGCACCAGCACCTGATCGCCGACACGCAGTTCGCTGAGCAGGATTCGTTCGCTCTGGCCGTCGGCACTCAGGCGCAGGCACGAGGCCGGTAACAGGTTGACAAGCTGTGCGGTGGCGGCGGCGGTGCGCTCCCGGGCGCGGCGTTCCAGGTATCGACCGGCCAGCAGGAACAGCGCGAACATCCCCACCGCGTCGAAATACAACTCGCCGACGCCGGTGATCGAGGTCCAGATTCCGGCGATGTAGGCACTGCCGATGGCGAGCGACACCGACACGTCCATGGTCAGATGTCGGGTGCGCAAATCGCGCATCGCCCCTTTGAAGAACGGCGCACAGCTGTAGAACACGATCGGCGTGGTGAGGAACAGTGCGACCCAGCGCAGGATGGTGTGCAGCTCGGGACTCAAATCGATGTTGAATTCCGGCCAAGTGGCCATGGTCGCCATCATCGCCTGGAACCACAGCAACCCGGCGACGCCCAGTTGGCGCAAGGCCAGGCGGTTTTCGTTGGCCAGTTGTTCGCTGGCGCGGTCGGCTTGGTACGGGTGCGCGGCGTAGCCGATGTGGCGCAGTTCGCTGAGCACCTGACTCAATGGCAATTGCGCGTCGGCCCAGCGCACGTGAAGACGATGGTTGGACAGGTTCAGTCGCGCCTCTGCCACCGCCGGCAAGGCGCGCAGGTGTTTTTCGATCAGCCAGCCGCAGGCGGCGCAGCTGATGCCTTCCATCAACAGGGTGGTTTCGGCGAGTTCGCCGTCGTGGCGCACGAAAGGCTTCTGCACATCGGCGCGGTCGTAGAGCGCCAACTCATCCACCAACTGCACCGGCAAGGCTTCGGGGTTGGCCGATGACTCGCTGCGGTGCTGGTAATAGCTTTCCAGTCCGCCGGCCACGATCGCCTCAGCCACGGCCTGGCACCCCGGGCAGCAGAACTCGCGGGTTTCACCGAGGACCGCAGCGGTGAAGCGGCTGCCGGCCGGGACGGGCAGGGCGCAGTGGTAGCAGGGGGTTGGCGTGGTCATCTGTGCTGCCATGGAAACCATTGTGGCGAGGGAGCTTGCTCCCGCTCGGCTGCGCAGCAGTCGTAAACCTGCGAACGCGCTATGACTGAAAGAATCGGTTTGCTGGTTTCAGGGGGCGCTTCGCACCCAGCGGGAGCAAGCTCCCTCGCCACAGTTGACCGTGTTCACTGGAACTTACTTCTTCAGGTCTTCCGCGCCTTGCAGCGGCTCATCCCCGAGCAGCAGGTCCTTATCATGGCTGACCAGCTCTTCTTCGAACATGCGCCAGATGTGGTCGTCCTGAGTGCCCAGCAATTCGACAAAACGACGGCCTTCAATCTTGTCGCTCAATTGACCGATGTAGCGACCCTGCTCTGTTTCACTGCGGGCCAAGGTGATCTTGCGATCCTTTTCCGGCTGGGTCGGCGAGATCAGGTTCAGCTCAAGGGTTTCAGGTTGGCTGTTGCCGCTCAGGCGCAGGTCGACTTCGCCGGTTACGTCATCCAGGTGAACGCTGGCCCGCAGCAGCAGGGTCTGGGCCAGCAGCTCACGATCAAGGGAGCGGTTGATGCCTTTGCCGGCCTCGTAGTAGTTGTCGTTGACCAGGTTGTCCGGGTTGTTCACCGCGATGGTCACCATGGACAGGGTCAACGTCACGGAACAAGCCAGGATGGCGATGATGATCCATGGCCAAAGATGCTTGTACCAAGGGCTTGCGGCGTTTGCTGCGGGCATGATTACTTCTCTCAACGAATTTGTGGGCCGATGAATCGGCTCTTGGCTTCAACGTGGATGCTGTCGTCGTCGGCATCCTTGAGGATGAATTTCACCTCGTTGGTGCTCGACGGCAGTTTTTCCGGTGCCATGGACAGTTCCACTGGCTGGCTGAAAATCTCCCCGGCGGCGACTTTGATCTCGCGCTTGCCTTGCAGCTTGAGGTCCGGCAGACCGGAGGCTTCCAGTACGTAGGTATGGTCGCGCTGGTCTTTGTTCATGATCTTCAGGCTGTAGACGTTCTCGATCCGGCCTTCGGCGTTCTCGCGATACAGCACGCGGTCCTTGCTGACGTCGAAACCGACCAGTGAACGCATGAAGAACGCGCCCGCCAGCAAGCCCATCATGGCCAGCAACACCAGGGCATAGCCAATCAGCCGCGGGCGCAGTTTATGGGTTTTTTGCCCGGACAGGTTGTGCTCGGTGGTGTAGCTGATCAACCCGCGCGGGTAGTCCATCTTGTCCATGATGCTGTCGCAGGCATCGATGCACGCCGCGCAGCCGATGCATTCGATCTGCAGACCGTCGCGAATGTCGATGCCGGTCGGGCAGACCTGGACGCACATGGTGCAATCGATGCAATCGCCCAGGCCCATAGCCTTGTAGTCGACGCCTTTCTTGCGCGGGCCGCGGCTTTCACCACGGCGAGGATCGTAGGACACGATCAGCGTGTCCTTGTCGAACATCACGCTCTGGAAGCGCGCATACGGGCACATGTAAATGCACACTTGCTCACGCAACCAGCCGGCGTTGCCGTAGGTGGCGAGGGTGAAGAAACCGACCCAGAAATACGACCAGCCATCCGCTTCGCCGGTGAAGAAGTCGATGGTCAGTTCGCGAATGGGCGAGAAGTACCCGACGAAGGTCATGCCGGTGACGAAGCCGATCAACAACCACATCGAGTGCTTGCTGAGTTTGCGCAGGAATTTGTTGGCGCTCATCGGCGCCTTGTCGAGCTTGATGCGCTGGTTGCGGTCGCCTTCGGTGACCTTTTCGCACCACATGAAAATCCACGTCCAGACGCTTTGCGGGCAGGTATAACCGCACCACACCCGACCGGCGTACACGGTAATGAAGAACAGGCCGAAGGCGCTGACGATCAGGATCCCGGAGAGCAGGATGAAATCCTGGGGCCAGAAGGTCGCGCCGAAGATGAAGAATTTGCGTTCCGGCAGGTTCCACCAGACGGCTTGATGACCGCCCCAGTTCAGCCAGACCGTACCGAAATACAGCAGAAACAACCCGGCACCGCCCATCATCCGCAGGTTGCGGAACAGGCCGGTGAAGGCACGGGTGTAGATTTTTTCTCGAGAGGCGTAAAGATCGACGCTGTTGTTTGCGTCTTTGGCAGGCGGTGTGACGTCGTGTACCGGAATCTGATTGCTCATCATTGCATCCCACGGCAGTGGAAAAATGCCTCGGTCAGTACATGCCGACCGCGGTCAAAAAGAGGTGTTGCAGTGGCGCAATGATACGCCTGTCGCTCTGGCTCAAGGGTGCGACCTTTGGTCGCGTTGGGCAAATTCAATTGATGGTGTAGTGACTTGAATCAATTGACTTGTGGATTATGGACGGTTTTTCGTGATGTAGAGTCAGAGGATGGGGCGATTCCTGGCCGGTGCGTGGCCGACGGGAGCAGAACTGCTGACCTCAGTCATGCCACAAGCCTGCCGCAGCACTTTACGCCATGGCCGCCGTCATTTCAGGCGCCGTTTTGAAACTTGCAATGCGTTGAACTAACCAACTTGAGGTTGGGTAAGTTGTTGTTTTACGACGTGCAGCGGAAATATATTTATTTAATTGGTCTTTATGAGTTGTTTGAAGTTTTTGTCTGTTTCCAATAAGTTGGTTGGGTGTGGTTTGTTAGTTGCACACTTTATCTAATACTAATGGAAACGGAATTCTATGATTTCTAAGAAAGTTAAGCGGTTTGTGCTGGGCGTGTGCCTGCTGTCTATGGCGCCTTTGGCCTATTCAATCGAAGGTGCCCCACGTCATATGATCTTCGCTTCGGATACGCAGTACCCGTGGACGGACAAACTCGACCGCAGGGAACCCGAGTCCGATGCGGATTTCAAGACACGTTCAAAATGGCTGGTGGAGACTCAGTTTGCGAGTATTGCCGACTTCCGCAAGAACCATGCGCAATCCCACGTGCCGCTGATGATCAATGGCGACATCACCGCTTTCGGCCACGGCTGGCAGCGCTCTTACATGAACTCGATGTTGAAAAAATACTTCAATGGCGATTTCTTGTATGGCCTGGGTAACCACGACTATGAGAACAACGTGGATGATTGCTTCAGCAATAACTGTGCGGCCGGCAGTATCGTGGAGTTTAAAGAGCATCATGAAAATAAGGTTGATAATTTTGATTTGAAAATTACCGGCAATTTTCTGAGTCGGCTGTATTCCGGCAGTCTCGCCTATTCCAAGAACATAGGGGACGTCCATATGGTGCAACTCAATAATGAGCCGACCTATGCCACCAGGATTGCTCATGCGTTAAACCCGACGACGTTCGACATCACCAGTACCCTGGATTGGCTTGAAAACGATTTGAGAGTCGCTCGGACTCAGGGTTACGCCATCATTATCAACATGCACAAGCCACTCGAAATGATGGGTAATAGTGAGCAAGAGTGGCGCTTTTATCAGATGATCAGGAAGTATGAGGTCACTGCCATCTTCGCCGGCCATCTCCATGATCAAGGTGGTGATGCCTATGAAGTAAATGGCGTGCCGATGTACCTGAGCGGTGCCACTTCTCAGCAAACCTACCTGGTTGCCAGTTTCTCGGAGGATCGCAAGCAGTTGCAGATCAACCTGGTGAAGGACAACCAATGGCAGAGCCGAAAGCTGTTGGATACGGTACCGGTAAAATCGATCTGGGCCAGTCGCCCATGAAAAAGGCCCCGCCAGATCACTGGCGGGGCCTTGTTTGTTGCGTCAGGCGTTGGCCTTACTGAGCGTCTTCCGCCGGCGCTTTCTCACCGTGAGAAAGGCTGTAGACGTAAGCGGCCAGCAAGTGAACCTTGTCGTTGCCTTGCAGCTGTTCTTGCGCAGGCATCTGGCCCTGACGGCCGTAACGGATGGTCTGCTGCAGTTGAGCGAAGCTCGAACCGTAGATGAACGCAGCCGGGTGAGTCAGGTTCGGCGCGCCCATGGCTGGCGTACCTTTGCCTTCCGGACCGTGGCACACCGCGCAGTTGGCGGCGAACAGCTTCTGACCGGCAACCGGATCGGCCTTGGTGCCTTCCGGCAGCTTGCGGCCATCGAGGTTGATCAGTACGAACGAAGCAACGTCCGCAACGCCTTGCTCGCCGATCACGTCAGCCCATGCCGGCATGACCGCGTGGCGGCCACCCATGATGGTGGTCTTGATGGTTTCTGCCTCACCGCCCCAGCGCCAGTCGGCGTCGGTCAGGTTAGGGAAGCCATAAGCGCCCTTGGCGTCGGAGCCGTGGCAGACCGAGCAGTTGGAGGCGAACAGGCGGCCACCCATCTTCAGGGCTTGCGGGTCTTTGGCGACTTCTTCAATCGGCATCGAAGCGAACTTGGCGAAGATCGGGCCGAACTTGGCGTCCGACTTGGCCATTTCCTTTTCCCACTCGTGAACGCCGGTCCAGCCGGTCTGGCCGTTGGCGAACGCGGTCTGCTTCTCGTTATCCAGGTAGTTGTAACCCGGCAGCAGGCCTTTCCAGTTACCCAGGCCCGGGTACAGCACCAGATAGCCCAGGGCGAAGATGATGGTGCCCACGAACAGCATGAACCACCATTTCGGCAGTGGGTTGTCGTACTCCTCGATCCCGTCGAAGGAGTGGCCAACCGTTTCTTCGGTGGCTTCGCTGCGCTGGCCCTTGCGGGTGGACAGCAGCAGCCAGGTCAGGGCGAAGATCGTGCCGAGACTGAGGACTGTGACGTACAGACTCCAGAACGTAGTCATTCTTTGTTACTCCTAGAAGCTTGCTCGACGTGCTTGATGGCTTCGGGATCATCCGCGAAAGGCAGCAAGGTCGCGTCTTCAAACTCCGACTTGCGCTTGGGGCTGAATACCCACAACGCCAGACCGATGAAGGCCACCATCACAACAACGGTGCCCAGGCCACGAATCATCCCGATATCCATCTAAATCACCGTTTGCTTTTGATGATGGTGCCCAGGCCTTGCAGATAGGCCACCAGCGCGTCCATTTCGGTTTTGCCCTTCACAGCATCCTTGGCGCCGGCGATGTCTTCGTCGGTGTAAGGGACGCCGAGCGTGCGCAAGACTTCCATTTTCTTGGCGGTGTCTTTGCCGTCGAGCTTGTTTTCCACGAGGAACGGGTAGGCCGGCATTTTCGACTCGGGCACCACGTTGCGCGGGTTGTACAAATGCGCACGCTGCCAGTCATCGGAGTAACGACCGCCGACACGGGCCAGGTCCGGACCGGTACGCTTGGAACCCCACAGGAACGGATGGTCCCAGACGCTTTCACCGGCAACCGAGTAGTGGCCGTAACGTTCGGTTTCAGCACGGAACGGGCGGATCATCTGCGAGTGGCAGCCGACACAACCGTTGGCGATGTAAATGTCGCGGCCTTCCAGTTCAAGGGCGGTGCGAGGCTTCATGCCTTCGACCGGCTTGTTGGTGACGTCCTGGAAAAACAGCGGAACGATCTGGGTCAGGCCGCCGACGCTGACGGCGATAACCATGAAGAAGGCCAGCAGGCCAATATTCTTCTCGACTGCTTCATGCTTCATCAGTGAGCTCCAACTACAGCAATCTGTTCAGCAGCTTTGGCTTCAGCCGGGTTCGAGGCACGTACGGTACGCCATACGTTGTAGGCCATGAACAGCATGCCGCTGGCGAAGAACGCACCGCCCAGGGCGCGAACGATGAAACCAGGATGGCTGGCTTGCAGGGCTTCGACGAACGAGTAGGTGAGGGTGCCGTCGTCGTTGATTGCACGCCACATCAGACCTTGGGTGATGCCGTTGACCCACATCGAAGCGATGTACAGAACGGTACCGATGGTCGCGAGCCAGAAATGCGTGTTGATCAGGCCAATGCTGTGCATCTGCGCGCGACCGAACAGTTTCGGGATCATGTGGTAGATGGCGCCGATCGAGATCATCGCAACCCAGCCCAAGGCACCGGCGTGTACGTGGCCGATGGTCCAGTCGGTGTAGTGCGACAGCGAGTTCACGGTCTTGATGGCCATCATCGGGCCTTCAAAGGTCGACATGCCGTAGAAGGCCAGCGACACCACCAGGAAGCGCAGGATCGGGTCGGTGCGCAGCTTATGCCAGGCGCCCGACAGGGTCATCATGCCGTTGATCATGCCGCCCCAGCTTGGCGCCAGCAGGATGATCGACATCGCCATGCCCAGCGACTGAGCCCAGTCCGGCAGCGCGGTGTAGTGCAGGTGGTGTGGACCGGCCCAGATGTACAGGGTGATCAGCGCCCAGAAGTGCACGATCGACAGGCGATAGGAGTAGATCGGACGCTCGGCCTGCTTCGGAACGAAGTAGTACATCATCCCCAGGAAGCCGGTGGTCAGGAAGAAACCGACCGCGTTGTGGCCGTACCACCACTGGATCATTGCGTCAGTCGCACCGGCGTAGGCCGAGTAGGACTTGAAGAAACTGACCGGCAGGGACGCGTGGTTGACGATGTGCAGCATCGCCGTCACGACGATGAAGGCACCGTAGAACCAGTTACCCACATAGATGTGCTTGGTATTGCGCTTGGTGATGGTGCCGAAGAACACCAGACCGTAGGACACCCAGACGATGGCCAGCAGAATAGCCAGGGGCCATTCCAGTTCCGCGTATTCCTTGGTGGTGGTGTAACCCAGCGGCAAGGTAATAATCGCGCCGACGATCACCGCTTGCCAACCCCAGAAGGTGAAGGCCGCGAGGCTGTCGGAAATCAGTCGCGTTTGGCAGGTTCGCTGCACGACGTAATAAGAAGTGGCAAACAGAGCACAACCACCGAAGGCGAAAATCACCAGGTTGGTGTGCAACGGGCGTAAGCGTCCAAAAGTCGTCCACGGCAGACCGAAGTTCAATTCCGGCCATACAAGCTGTGAGGCGATGAAGACACCAAGCCCCATGCCAAGGATCCCCCAGACCACCGTCATGATGGCGAACTGGCGGACTACCTTATAGTTATAAGCAGTCGGACTGATTGCTGTGCTCATTCTAAGGTTCCACGGTTTGGGTGTTTTATTAGGAGTAAAAATCGGCCGCAAGTATGTAGAAAGCGGGGGGTCATTGCAACGCGCCATGACCTGGGTCAATGCTTTCAAAAGCTGATTCTGCGGCCTTTCCATGCGCCGCGTAAGGACAAAATTGACCTCGGACAAAATGTCGCTGCGAACGAAAAGGGTGAGGGGGGCAGGTCAGTTGTTACGGGGTGTGTTCAAACACAACGATCGGGTGACCGACGGCAATTGGCACGACAGCCGGTATCTACCAGCCTTTGCGGCCTGTCATCGAGCAGATTCGTTGAACACATCGGGCAAGGTCGACCTGGAACCGGCTCATGCCAGTCCGCATCGGAGCAAGCTTAGACCCGAATCTGGTGAACCGAAAGGAGGACCAACGGAGGGGTGCGACACTTGGTCGCAAAGAGGCAGGGAACTGCCGCATCCGGGCGAATGCGGCAGTAGAGCGGTCGAGATTTATTCGCGTTTGCCTTCTGCTTGCAAACGCTCGGTGCTCAGACCGTGGGACAGGCTGTAAACGTAAGCGGCCAGCAGTTGCACCTTGTCGTTGCCGAGCAGTTCGTTCTGCGCCGGCATATGGCCCTGGCGGCCATGGCGGATGGTCTGCTGAAGTTGCGCCAGGCTTGTACCGTAGATGAACCCGGCCGGTTGCGTCAGGTTCGGCGCGCCCATGGCTTCAGTACCTTTGCCGTTTGCACCATGACAGGCTACGCACGTGGTGCTGAACGCTTGCTGTCCGGCTTGCAGGTCGGCGGTGTCGCCAGCCGGCAATGGCAGGCCCGCCAGTTCATGACGTACATACGCGGCCACGTTCTTCACACCGGCCTCACCGAGGATTTCCCCCCAGGCCGGCATTGCCGCCATGCGACCGCCCATGATCGTGGTCTTGATCATCTCGGCGTCACCGCCCCAGCGCCAGGTGCTGTCGGCCAGGTTCGGGAAGCCGAAAGCGCCCTTGGCATCCGAGCCGTGGCACACCGAGCAGTTGGACGCGAACAGACGACCGCCCATTTTCAGCGCTTGCGGGTCCTTCGCCACTTCTTCAACGGGCATGGCCGCGAATTTGGCGAAGATCGGCCCAAACTTGGCGTCTGCCTTGTTCATCTCCTTTTCCCATTCGTGGACGCCGGTCCAGCCGTCCTCGTAACCCGGCAGGACGCCTTTCCAGTTGCCCAGGCCCGGATAAAGAATCAGGTAGCCCACGGCAAACACCAGCGTGCCGGCGAACAGCATGAACCACCACTGCGGCAGCGGATTGTCGTACTCCTCGATGCCGTCGAAGCTGTGGCCCATGGTCTGGTCGACACTGCCCTTGGTTTCACCCTTGCGGGTGCCGACCAGCAGCCAGGTCAGGCCGATCAGGCTGCCGATAGTCAGTACGCAGATCCACGTACTCCAGAAGGTGGTCATGGCCGGGTACTCCTTGTTTCAGGTTCTTGGGTGGCGTCGTCGGCCAGGGGTTCATCGGCGAACGGCAGCAAACGCGCTTCGGCAAATTCCGGGTTGCGCTTGCTGTTGAACACCCATAGCGTCAGGCCGACGAAAGCCACGAACACCACGACCGTGCCCAGGCCGCGGATCATTCCACTGCTAATCTCGCTCACTATTTCGAAGGGCATGGTCATGGCTCACCTCTTGCTCTTGATGGCAGTGCCGAGCACTTGCAGATAAGAAACGAGTGCGTCCATTTCGGTCTTGCCCTTGAGGCTGGCGACCGCGCCGCTGATGTCGTCATCGCTGTATGGCACACCGAGGGTGCGCATGGTGCGGATCTTGGTTTCGGTGTGGCTGCTGTCGACCGCTTGCGTGACCAGCCATGGGTAGCCAGGCATTTTCGACTCCGGCACCACGTTGCGCGGGTTGTACAAGTGCGCACGGTGCCAGTCATCCGAGTAGCGTGCACCGACCCGGGCCAGGTCCGGACCGGTACGCTTGGAACCCCAGAGGAACGGGTGATCCCACACGCTTTCCCCTGCCACCGAGTAGTGCCCGTAGCGTTCGGTCTCGGCACGGAACGGCCGGATCATCTGCGAGTGGCAACCGACACAGCCTTCGCGGATGTAAATGTCGCGACCTTCCAGTTGCAGGGCGGTGTAGGGCTTCATGCCTTCCACCGGTTTGTTGGTCACGTCCTGGAAGAACAGCGGGACGATCTGGGTCAGACCGCCGATGCTCACAGCCAGAACCATCAGCAGCATCAGCAGGCCGACGTTTTTCTCGATTGTTTCGTGTTTCATGGCGGACTCCTCAGGCCATCTGCGCGGCAGCGGCGACTTCGGCAGGCTGCGAGGCCCGCACGGTGCGCCAGGTGTTGTAAGCCATCAGGAACATCCCGCTGAGGAAGATCGCACCGCCCACCAGTCGCACGACGAAGCCTGGGTGGCTGGCCACCAGGGTTTCGACGAAGGAGTAGGTCAGCGTGCCGTCTTCGTTGACTGCGCGCCACATGAGGCCCTGGGCGATGCCGTTGACCCACATCGAAGCGATGTAGAGCACGGTGCCGATGGTCGCGAGCCAGAAGTGCGCATTGATCAGGCCGATGCTGTACATCTGCGGGCGACCGAAGATTTTCGGGATCATGTGGTACAGCGCGCCGATGGAAATCATCGCCACCCAACCGAGGGCGCCGGCGTGAACGTGGCCGATGGTCCAGTCGGTGTAGTGGGAGAGGGCGTTGACCGTTTTGATGGCCATCATCGGCCCTTCAAAGGTCGACATGCCGTAGAACGCCAGCGACACGACAAGGAAGCGCAGGATCGGGTCGCTGCGCAATTTATGCCAGGCGCCCGAGAGCGTCATCATCCCGTTGATCATCCCGCCCCAGCTTGGTGCCAGCAGGATCAGCGACATCACCATGCCCAGCGACTGTGCCCAGTCTGGCAGCGCGGTGTAGTGCAAGTGGTGCGGACCGGCCCAGATGTACAGGGTGATCAGCGCCCAGAAGTGCACGATCGACAAGCGATAGGAGTACACCGGGCGCTCAGCCTGTTTCGGCACGAAGTAGTACATCATCCCGAGGAAACCGGCGGTGAGGAAAAAGCCCACGGCGTTGTGGCCGTACCACCACTGGACCATGGCATCGGTGGCACCGGCATAGACCGAGTAGGACTTGGTGAAACTCACCGGCAGCTCAACGTTGTTGACGATGTGCAGAATCGCCACGGTGATGATGAACGCACCGAAGAACCAGTTGCCGACGTAGATGTGCTTGGTCTTGCGCTTGGCCAGCGTACCGAAGAACACAATGGCGTAGGCGACCCAGACGATGGTGATCAGGATGTCGATCGGCCATTCCAGCTCGGCGTATTCCTTGGAGCTGGTGTAACCCAGCGGCAGGCTGATGGCCGCCAGCAGGATCACCAGTTGCCAGCCCCAGAAGCAGAACGCGGCGATTTTCGGCGCGAACAACTGGGTCTGGCAGGTGCGTTGCACCGAATAGAACGAACTGGCGAACAGGGCGCAACCGCCGAAGGCGAAGATCACCGCGTTGGTGTGCAGAGGGCGCAACCGGCCGAAACTGGTCCACGGCAAATCGAAGTTGAGTTCAGGCCAGACCAATTGGGCTGCGAGAAAAACCCCGAGCCCCATGCCGACGATGCCCCACACCACCGTCATAATGGCGAATTGGCGGACCACCTTGTAGTTGTAGGCGGTACTGATAGAAGTGTTCATGGTTCCCCATCCACGGTTCAGCCGAAGTGAAGGCGTTTGCGCAAGGCAACGCTCCCTTCGCCTGGAGTTATAGGCAGACTAAAAGCGAGGCAAGCATGGACAAAGAGCACAAGGCCAGTATTGACGGGGATCAATGGGCGCGGTGTGTGCGGGAACATGGATGGTTGTGGAATGAAGCGGCTTCAAAGGCTTCGGCGGATCCTGTGACGCTGATTCTCGCCCATGGCGCCGGTGCGCCAATGGACAGCGTCTGGATGAACGACATGGCTGCACGCCTCGCCGATCAAGGCGTCAACGTGTTGCGCTTCGAGTTTCCGTACATGGCGCAGCGGCGTGTCGACGGGGGCAAGCGCCCACCGAATCCGGCGCCGAAACTACTGGAGTGCTGGCGTGAGGTGTACGCCGAGGTGCGACGCCATGCCGCTGGGCGTCTGGCGATTGGCGGCAAGTCCATGGGCGGGCGGATGGCCAGTCTTTTGGCGGATGAGTTGGGGGCGGATGCGTTGGTGTGCCTGGGTTATCCGTTTTATGCGGTGGGTAAACCGGAGAAACCTCGGGTCGAGCATTTGGCCGGGCTCAAGACCCGGACGTTGATCGTACAGGGCGAGCGCGATGCCCTGGGCAATCGCGAGGCAGTCGAAGGTTATGCGTTGGCGCCGGGCATCGAGGTGTTCTGGCTGGTGGCAGGGGATCATGACTTGAAGCCGTTGAAGGCTTCCGGGTTGACCCATGAGCAGCATTTGGCTTCGGCGGCGAGTCGGGTGGCTGCATTTCTTCAGTGAAAGAGGTGGTGCCCGTTTGGGCCGCTTCGCGGGCAAACCCGCTCCCCACTTTTTATTGTGTTGTGAGTGAGATCTTCAACACCGAAAACTTATGGGGGGCGGGGTTGTGTCTGATTATTTTGAGTGTTTAAAAGTCACGGAGTGCTTTTCCGTTGTGCGTCTGGCATTTGCGTTGAAGGCCGCAGTCTTTTCATGGTGAATGTGCCTTTTGGATTCAGACGATAACCATGGCTTTTGAACAGGGCTTCGAATGTGCCTTCGACGATGTCTGTCACGGGATCGTAGTTGATAATGTTCAGCGTGGCAGAGTCTGCATCCACCGTTCGAAAGCCATTGAAGCCGGGAGGCGCGGGAATCCAGTGGCCATGGAGAAAGCTCAGCCCGTTATCTAGCGTATAGACACCTGGCAGTGCATCGTCACCGTTGTAGGGTAGCGTCATACTGAAAACAAACGTGTTTTCCTCCGCAGCCGTACCCATTCCTCCACCAATAGACCAATAAAACTCACCGAAAAATTCACCTTGGTAAAAATCACTGAATTCTGCAGTTTTCTTGATGGTTCCGTATTTCCACTGAAAGATGTTTTCGTTTGCGATCGTTGTGCATTTTTTAGGGATAAAGGTCGCGTGGGTTGTCATGATGAAATCCTTTTGCTGGTAAGAGTTCGGTAGCCATTGTCCGATGGACAAAGCGACTGTCTCCTTGATAAGCCTCCTGGGTTTTTTCGACTACTGTCAGAACTGACAGGTGCCTCCTTGAAAACATTTCACGATTTGCAAAAATAAAAAAACCCGGAGGTTTTCACCGTCCGGGTTTTTGTCTTTCCAGTGACTGTCAGCGGTTAAACCGCTCCACCAACGAATACTGGGTATTCGCCGTCTTGGTCAGCTCTTCACTCAACAGCGCCGAGTGCTGTGCCTGTTCCGACGTCTGGTCAGCCAGCTGCGAGATGTTGCTGATGTTGCGGCTGATCTCTTCAGCCACCGCACTTTGCTCTTCGGTCGCCGCCGCAATCTGGGTGGTCATGTCGGTGATGTTGGCCACCGCTTCGCTGATCCCTACCAGCGCCTGATCCGCTTCCAGTACCCGCGCCACGCCTTCTTCAGCCTGACGATGCCCGGCTTCCATGGTTTGCACTGCGGTGCTGGCGGTTTGTTGCAGCTTGGCGATCAGGGCGTGAATCTGTCCGGTGGATTCGCTGGTGCGTTGCGCCAGTTGACGCACTTCGTCAGCCACCACGGCAAAACCACGGCCCATCTCGCCGGCACGGGCCGCTTCGATGGCGGCGTTCAGGGCCAGCAGGTTGGTCTGGTCGGCGATGCCCTTGATGACATCGACCACGCCACCGATTTCGTCGCTGTCCTTGGCCAGCTGGGTTACGGTCATCCCGGTTTCACCGACCACCACCGACAAGCGCTGGATGGCTTCGCGGGTTTCCCCGGCGATGTCGCGACCGCGACCGGTCAGGCGATTGGCTTCCTGAGTCGCATCGGCGGTGCGCTGCACGTGGCTGGCGACTTCCTGCGTGGTGGCGGCCATCTGATTGACGGCGGTGGCCACTTGCTCGGTTTCGACGCGTTGACGTTCCAGGCCCGTGGAACTGTTGTGGGCCAGGGTGTCGGACTGCCTGGCTTGTTCGGTCAGGTGCTCGGCGGTGTCCTGCAGGCGGGTCAGGCAGGTTTTCAGACGTGCTTCCTGGCTGAGAATCGACATCTCCAGACGTGCCTGGGCGCCACGGCTGTCGGTGTACATCTGCGCGATCAACGGGTCGGAGGTGGTTTGCCCTGCCAGCACCAGCAAGCGCTTGAGGCCGCGCTGTTGCCAGCTCAAGCCCAGCAAGCCCAGCGGCACCGACAGGCCGGCGGCCAGGGCGAAACCCCAGTGGGAGTTGAGCGACGCACCGATCATGAAGCTCAGTTGACTGACCAGAATGAACGGCACCCAGTCCTGAAGGACCGGCAGCCATTTGTCTGTCGAAGGAATGGCCGACTTGCCCTGGTTGATGCGTTGGTAGAGCGCCTCGGCACGGCGGATCTGCTCGGCGGTGGGTTTGATCCGCACCGATTCGTAGCCGATCACCTGATTGCCTTCGAACACCGGTGTGACATAGGCGTTAACCCAGTAGTGGTCACCGGTCTTGCAGCGATTCTTGACAATGCCCATCCATGGCAAGCCTTGTTTCAGTGTGCCCCACATGTGCGCGAACACCGCCGCCGGAACGTCGGGGTGACGGACCAGGTTATGCGGCGCACGGATCAGTTCTTCACGAGAAAATCCGCTGATTTCGACGAAGGCGTCGTTGCAGTAGGTGATCACGCCCTTGGCATCGGTGGTGGAAATCAACCGTTGCTGAGCCGGAAAGGTCCGTTCGCGTTGTGTGGTGGGCTGGTTGTTACGCATGGCTTTTTCAATCCGCAAGGCTTTGAGAGGTTGTCGGCGGCGTCAGGAATTTATTGAAAATATTTTTCAATAATCAGTGGCGCGTCGCAAAACGGCCATTGCATCAGCCGGCGAGCATCGGGTACGTGAACAGTGCGAAATGCAGCAGGTTCAAGCCGAAATGGGTGGCGATGGCCGCCCCCAATCCGCCGAAACGGTAGGCCAGACCATAGCCGACACCTGCCAGACCCGCCAGCAGCACCCATTGCCAACCCGCGCCCGCATGCGCCACGCCGAACAACAGCGAGGCGAGCAGCAATGCCAGGTTTTCACCGTAAGGCAGGTGTTTGAAGTGCCGGCTCAGCCCACCCTGGACGTAACCGCGAAACAGCGCTTCCTCCACCAGCGTCACCAGCAGCAGATTGTTCAACACCCACAGCCCGGCTTGGTCCGGCCACTTCGGCGCCCAACTGATCATCCCCAGCAAGAGTGCGCCACCCAAGGCCAGGACGGCGCTCAGGGGCAGGGCGAGTGCGGTGGCATAAACCGAAAGGCGCAAAGAGCGCCGGCCGACAATCCACGGACACACCAGTAACAGCCAAAAGCCGATCAGGGGCTTGTCCTGATTCAGGTACATGGTAAACGGCGCGGCATCGTCGGTGATGCGATGCGGGTCGATGCCACGACCGTTGTAGAAACCGGGCAGCCAATGCATCGCCAGGGCCATGGCGAGGATGATGAACACGCCGTGACCGAGGAAGCGAGCGATGGGGATTTTTTGCTGACGGACCGCGAAACCAGCGACGAGCAGCAATGCGACGGAGATGCCGGCCAGCCAGCCGAGGTGGCCGTAGGTCAGGGCGAGGGTGTAGCCGAGGGAGAGAAGGGCCAGGTATGTCCATGGCAGGGCGAGCATAAGTTAGTCCTTTGAGGCTGAAGAGCTTTTGTGGCGAGGGAGCTTGCTCCCGCTGGGGTGCGAAGCAGCCCCAAACCCGGTGACTCGATACTTCAATCAGATCGCATCGGCTGTTTTACGACTGCTTCGCAGTCGAGCGGGAGCAAGCGCCCTCGCCACAAAGTGTGCACTGTTTGCGGGGCGCGATTATAAACAGGCCCAAACAAAAACACCGCCCGAAGGCGGTGTCTGTGTCGGCAGGCGGTTACGACGCAATCAACTGCCGCAACACGTAATGCAAAATCCCCCCTGACTTGAAGTATTCCACTTCATTGAGCGTATCGATCCGGCACAGCACCTCGACTTTCTCGCGGCTGCCGTTCTCGCGGGTGATGATGAGTGTCAGGTTCATTCGCGGCGTCAACTCGACGCCGGTCAACCCAAGGATATCCAGCGTCTCCTTGCCGGTCAGGTTCAGGCTCTTGCGGTTCTGATCCAGCTTGAACTGCAACGGCAGCACGCCCATGCCCACCAGGTTGGAACGGTGAATCCGCTCGAAGCTTTCGGCGATGACCGCTTTCACGCCCAGCAGATTAGTGCCCTTGGCCGCCCAGTCGCGGCTCGAACCGGTGCCGTATTCTTGCCCTGCGATCACCACCAGCGGCGTGCCCGACGCTTGATAGCGCATGGCCGCGTCGTAGATTGGCATCCTTTCCCCGGTCGGGATGTAGATCGTGTTGCCGCCTTCTTCACCGCTGAGCATTTCGTTGCGAATGCGGATGTTGGCGAAAGTGCCGCGCATCATCACTTCGTGATTGCCGCGACGGGAACCATAGGAGTTGAAGTCCCGCGGCTCCACGCCTTTATCGCGCAGGTATTGACCGGCCGGACTGTCCGCCTTGATGTTGCCGGCGGGGGAGATGTGGTCGGTGGTCACCGAGTCGCCCAGCAGCGCAAGGACCCTGGCGCCGGAAACGTCCTTGACCACCGGCGGTGGACCGCCGATGTCATCGAAGAACGGTGGATGCTGGATGTAAGTCGAATCGTCCTGCCAGACATACGTCGCTGCCTGCGGCACTTCAATCGCTTGCCATTGCTCGTCGCCGGCAAACACCTCGGCGTATTCCTTGTGGAACATGGCGGTGTTGACCTGACTCACGGCGTCGGCAATCTCTTGGGTGCTCGGCCAGATGTCCCGCAGGTACACCGGATTGCCATCCTTGTCGTTACCCAGCGGTTCGCTGCTGATGTCGGTCCGCACCGTGCCGGCCAACGCATAGGCGACGACCAGCGGCGGAGAGGCCAGCCAGTTGGTTTTCACCAGCGGATGCACGCGGCCTTCGAAGTTGCGGTTGCCCGACAGCACCGAGGCAACGGTCAGGTCTGCGGCCTGGATGGCTTTTTCAATCGGCTCCGGCAAGGGGCCGGAGTTGCCGATGCAAGTGGTGCAGCCATAGCCGACCAAGTCAAAACCCAGCTCATCCAGATACGGGGTCAGGCCGGCAGCCTTGTAGTAGTCGGTGACCACTTTCGAGCCAGGGGCCAACGAACTCTTGACCCACGGTTTGCGCTTGAGGCCTTTTTCCACGGCTTTTTTCGCCACCAGACCGGCGGCCATCATCACGCTCGGGTTGGAGGTGTTGGTGCAAGAGGTGATCGCGGCGATCACCACCGCGCCGTTTTTCAACCGATAGGTCTGGCCGTCGTATTCGTAGTCGGCTTCGCCCGCCAGATCGGCATTGCCCACCGCGACGCCACCGCCGCCTTCACTTTCGAGGCGACCGACTTCCTTGCTGGTGGGTTTGAATTGCAGGTCGATGAAGTCACTGAACGCTTGCGCGACATTTGGCAGCGAAACCCTGTCCTGTGGGCGTTTCGGCCCGGCCAGGCTGGCTTCGACGCTGGCCATGTCCAGTGCCAGGGTGTCGGTGAACACCGGTTCCTGGCCCGGCAGTCGCCACAGGCCCTGAGCTTTGCTGTAGGCCTCGACCAGTTTCACGGTGGCCAGTGGGCGACCCGAGAGCCGCAGATACTCCAGCGTGATGTCGTCGACCGGGAAGAAGCCGCAGGTGGCGCCGTATTCCGGGGCCATGTTGGCGATGGTCGCGCGGTCGGCCAGCGGCAGGTCGGCAAGGCCGTCGCCATAGAATTCGACGAACTTGCCGACGACGCCTTTCTTGCGCAGCATCTGCGTGACGGTCAGCACCAGGTCGGTGGCGGTGATGCCTTCCTTGAGCTTGCCGGTGAGTTTGAAGCCGATCACTTCCGGAATCAGCATCGATACCGGCTGGCCGAGCATCGCCGCTTCCGCTTCGATCCCGCCGACGCCCCAGCCGAGTACGCCGAGACCGTTGATCATGGTGGTGTGGGAGTCGGTGCCGACCAGGGTGTCGGGGAAGGCGTAGGTGCGGCCATCCTCGTCTTTGGTCCAGACCGTGCGACCGAGGTATTCCAGGTTGACCTGGTGGCAAATGCCCGTGCCCGGTGGCACCACGCTGAAGTTGTCGAAGGCGCTCTGGCCCCAGCGCAGGAACGCGTAACGTTCACCGTTGCGCTGCATTTCGATGTCGACGTTCTGTTCGAAGGCGCTGGAACTGCCGAATTTGTCGACCATCACCGAGTGGTCGATCACCAGATCCACAGGGGAGAGCGGATTGATCCGCTGCGGGTCGCCACCGGCCTTGGCCATGGCGGCGCGCATGGCGGCCAGGTCGACCACGGCAGGCACGCCGGTAAAGTCCTGCATCAATACTCGTGCGGGGCGGTATTGAATTTCTCGGTCGGAGCGACGCTCCTTGAGCCAGGCGGCAATCGCCCGGAGGTCGGCGCCGGTGACGGTTTTTTCATCTTCCCAGCGCAGCAGGTTTTCCAGCAGCACTTTCAACGACATCGGCAGCTTGTCCAGGTCGCCCAGACTTTTGGCGGCATCCGGCAAGCTGAAATAGTGATAGGTCTTGTCGTCGACTTGCAGGGTTTTAAGGGTGTTCAGGCTATCGAGGGACGGCATTGCGATCACTCCTTTGAGTCCGCACGGCTACGGACTGAGGGGACGGACAGAGCTTTCAACCTAGCCCTGTTTGAACGTTAAAGCTAATAACTGGACTCTATGGCCAAGTCCAAGGTTCCGAACTCGGCTATCATGCGCCGGTTTTCGTGACAGGCTTTGCTTCAACGCAAGCCTGGGCATCGCGCAGTGGCTGAATTCTTCGCCAACTGCCCAGGAGTAAGAATGAACACCCTCTTTATGCATTGCCGGCCGGGCTTCGAAGGCGAAGTCTGTTCCGAGATTTCCGAACACGCCGCGCGGCTGAACGTGGCCGGTTATGCCAAAGCCAAGACCGCCAGCGCCTGCGCCGAATTCATCTGCACCGAAGAAGACGGCGCCGAGCGGCTGATGCGTGGCCAGCGTTTCGCCGAGCTGATCTTCCCGCGCCAATGGGCGCGCGGAATTTTCATCGACCTGCCGGAAACCGACCGCATCAGCGTGATCCTTGCGCACATGGCGGACTTCCCGCTGTGCGGCAGCCTGTGGCTGGAAATGGTCGACACCAACGATGGCAAGGAACTGTCGAACTTCTGCAAGAAATTCGAAGGGCACCTGCGCAAGGCGCTGATGGCGGCCGGCAAGTTGGTCGAGGATGCGCACAAGCCGCGCCTGCTGCTGACCTTCAAAAGCGGCCGCGAAGTGTTTATGGGGCTGGCCGAGTCCAACAACTCGGCGATGTGGCCGATGGGCATTCCGCGCCTGAAGTTTCCTCGTGAGGCGCCGAGCCGTTCGACGTTGAAGCTGGAAGAGGCGTGGCACCACTTTATCCCCCGCGATCAGTGGGATGAGCGCCTGCACAGCGACATGACCGGCGTCGACCTCGGTGCCGCCCCCGGCGGCTGGACCTGGCAACTGGTCAACCGCGGTATGCTGGTGACGGCGATTGACAACGGTCCGATGGCCGAAAGCTTGATGGACACTGGTTTAGTGCAGCACCTGATGGCCGACGGTTTCACCTTCAAGCCCAAGCAACCGGTGGACTGGATGGTCTGCGACATCGTCGAGAAACCGGCGCGCAACGCCGCGATGCTGGAAGAATGGATTGGCGAGGGACATTGCCGCGAAGCGGTGGTCAACCTGAAGTTGCCGATGAAACAGCGTTACGCCGAAGTGAAACGCTTGCTGGAACGCATTGCCGAGGGCTTCAAGGAGCGCGGCATCCGGGTCGAGATCGGCTGCAAGCAGCTGTATCACGACCGTGAAGAAGTGACGTGCCACTTGCGCCGGATCGACGTGAAGAAACCGAAATCCCGCTGATACACACCGCACCCCTTGTAGGAGCGAGGCTTGCCCGCGAAGCTTTTGGCGTCCTCAAGGGCCTCTTCGCGGGCAAGCCTCGCTCCTACAGGGAGGGCGGTGTACGACACAGATGACCGAACCCCGGCAATGCGCGACAATGCCGGCCAGCTTCAGGAGTGAATCATGAGTGAAATGATTGATACGCCGGTAGACGGCACCCTCGACGCCACCGGCCTCAACTGCCCGGAACCGGTGATGATGCTGCACCAGCACATCCGTGACCTGGTGCCCGGCGGCCTGCTCAAGGTAATCGCGACCGATCCCTCGACCCGTCGCGATATTCCCAAGTTCTGCGTATTCCTCGACCACGAACTGGTCGCGCAGCACGAAGAGGCCGGCACCTACCTCTACTGGATCCGCAAGAAACTCGCTTAACCCGCCGAATGACTGATGCGGATTCGCTTGCGTGCACTGCGCGTCAGGCGGATCGACAGCATCAGCGCCGCGCAACTCAAGCCCACGATCAAACCCTGCCACAGCCCGCTCGGGCCGCTCGGCGTGCCGAGCCAGTCGGTCAGGCCCAAGGCGTAGCCCACCGGCAAACCGATGCCCCAATAGGCGAACAAGGTCAGGATCATCGTCACCCGAGTGTCCTGGTAACCGCGCAGTGCGCCGGCCGCCGTGACCTGGATCGCGTCGGAGAACTGGAACAGCGCCGAATACACAATCAGCATCGCTGCCACGCGTATGACCGTCGGGTCGGCGGTGTAGATCGTAGCGATGTGCTCGCGCAGCAAGAGCATCATGCTCGCCGAAACACAGGCATACGCCAGCGCGGTGCCCATGCCTACCCCGGCAGCGAAGCGCGCCTCACGGGGTTCCTGGCGACCGAGTGCCTGGCCGACCCGCACCGTGACGGCCATGCCGAGGGAGTAAGGGATCATGAACACCAGCGAGCTGAAGTTCAGGGCGATCTGATGTCCGGCCACCACGGTGGCGCCGAGGCTGCCGATCAGCAGGGCGATTACGGCGAAGATGCTCGACTCGGCGAACACCGCGATGCCGATCGGCAGGCCGATACCGAGCAGACGTTTGATTACCGACCATTGCGGCCAGTCGAAACGGTTGAACAACTGACTCGACTGGTACGCCGGTGCCCAGCGCTCCCAACCGGCCATGCCCAGCGCCATCACCCACATCACGATCGCCGTGGCCCAGCCGCACCCGACCCCGCCCATGGCCGGCACGCCGAAGTGGCCATAGATGAAGATGTAGTTCAGCGGAATGTTCAACGCCAATCCGCAGAGGCCCAGCACCATCGCTGGACGTGTGCGTCCCAGGCCGTCACTGAAGCAACGCAACACATGATAGAAGGCGACGGCGGGCAGACCGCTGGCGATGCCGTGCAGATACTGCATGCACGGGCCGATCAGCTCGGGATCGACCTTCATCATGTGCAGGATCGGTTCGGCGCTGAGCAGCATGCCGGTCGCCATCAAACCCACCACCAAGGCCAGCCACAGTGCCTGACGCACAATCGGGCCGATTTCGCTGTGGGTGCCGGCACCGAAGCGCTGGGCGACTTTCGGAGTAGTGGCCAGCAAGGTGCCGGTCATCAACAGAAACACTGGAACCCAGATTGAGTTGCCGAGCGCCACGGCCGCCAAGTCGCGCGGGCCGACCCGTCCCGCCATCACCGCATCGACGAAGCCCATGGCGGTGGTCGCCAGTTGCGCGATCATGATCGGCAGCGCCAGGCCAAGCAGGTTTTTCAGCTCCAGGCGAACCCGGGCCGGGCGGGTGAGGGAAGTAGCGGCGGGGCGGTCAGTCACGGAATTCAAGGGCGAAACGTCCAGAGATGTTGATGCGCAAGGCGGCGCATTCTACGCCCTGACGCAGTGGTCAGGAAAAATCCTGTGTTAGCTATTTGTAATCACCGATCCGGGTTAATGCTGAACACTGTGTGGCGAGGGAGCTTGCTCCCGCTGGACTGCGCAGCAGTTCCATAGCCTTGCAAGTGATAAGCCTGTCAAAACCGGATCGCTAGGGTTGGGGCCGCTGCGCGACCCAGCGGGAGCAAGCTCCCTCGCCACAGGGTATGGAGTGACCTTAATGCCCGCTGGCCCACTACAGTCATCTCCGCCTACACTGCCAACCCGCCAAAGGAGCCTGCCATGTTGATTGTTGCCGACGAAAATATCCCGCTGCTCGATGCCTTCTTCGAAAGTTTCGGCGAAATTCGCCGGGTGCCGGGACGTTCCATCGACCGCGCCACCGTCGAGCAGGCCGATGTGCTGCTGGTGCGCTCGGTGACCAACGTCAATCGCGCGTTGCTCGAAGGCAGCAAGGTGCGCTTTGTCGGCACTTGCACCATCGGCACGGATCACCTGGATCTGGATTATTTTCAGCAGGCCGGCATCACCTGGTCGAGCGCGCCCGGCTGCAATGCCCGGGGCGTGGTCGATTATGTGCTCGGCAGTTTGCTGACCCTGGCCGAAATCGAAGGCGTCGACCTGACTCAGCGCACTTACGGCATCGTGGGTGCCGGCGAAGTGGGCGGTCGCCTGGTCAAGGTCTTGAAGGGGCTGGGCTGGAACGTGCGGGTGTGTGATCCGCCACGGCAAGCGGCCGAAGGTGGCGATTACGTCAGCCTCGAGCAGATCATCGAGCAGTGCGATGTCATCAGTCTGCACACCCCTTTGAAGAAACACGGCTCACAGTCGACCTGGCATCTGTTCGATAAACAACGCCTGAACCAACTCAAGCCTGGCACCTGGCTGATCAACGCCAGCCGTGGCCCGGTGGTGGACAACGCCGCCCTGCGCCAGGTGTTGTTGCAGCGCGAAGACCTGCAAGCGGTGCTCGACGTGTGGGAAGGCGAACCTGAAGTCGATGTGGCGCTGGCCGAACTCTGCGTGCTGGCGACGCCGCACATTGCCGGTTATAGCCTGGATGGCAAACAACGGGGGACGGCGCAGATCTATCAGGCGTATTGCGAATTCATCGGGCAACCGGCCCAGGTCAGCTTGAGCGATCTGCTGCCGGCGCCGTGGTTGTCGCACGTGACCCTTCACGCGAAGAGCGATCCGGCCTGGGCGCTGGCGATGCTGTGCCGCGGCGTGTACGACCCGCGTCGTGACGATGCGGATTTCCGTCGCAGCCTTGTAGGCAATGTGAGCGAGCAGCGTGCGGCGTTTGATGCGTTGCGCAAGAACTATCCTGCGCGCAGGGAGATTGACGGGTTGCAGGTGCGGATTGAGGGGGATTCGCCTGAGTTGCTGAAGATAGTGGCGGCACTGGGCGCAACGGCGGTCTAGAGACCGGGTTGACCCTTTCGCGGGCAAGCCTCGCTACTACAGGATTTGGGTGTTCGCTAAGTAGGTTGACGACGCAAAATCTGTAGGAGCGAGGCTTGCCCGCGAATGGCTGCACCGCATTTCCCGGATAAGCACCCACAAAAAACCCGGCCATCAGGGCCGGGTCAAGAAGACGGTGGCTATATCACTCTTGTTCGGCAGGCTTGACCAATCGCTTTTCCAGTTCGCTGCAGGCTTGCTGGATCATGTCTTCAGTGATCGGTACTTCGCGCCCATCCTTATCAATAATTGAGCAACCCAGAGACTGGTCTGGTTGTGTGCGGATCACTTGAATCTTGTATTCGCTGCTGTTTTGCAAGGACATGGCCTGTCTCCTCATCAGGTTGTGTGCCTACTTTAAAACCGCCAGGTGACCAGGCTGTGACAACTCCCTGCGATCTCTCCAAGGCGGCAACATCAGTCCACCAGAAATACCGCAGTGTTGCCACCCGGACATTAGACCAATAGCGTCTAGCGGCTAGTCTTTGTGGTCATAATTAACCTGACTCATTGTGATTTACAGAGTTCCACCCCATTTAAGCGGTATAGCTGGTCCCATCATTTGCGTACTGGATAACCCGATGCTCTCTGCCCGTCACCGCCGCGCGATTCGCCTGACCAGCCGTTTTCTTGCACCTTATCGCTGGCCGGCCCTTGGCGCATTGCTCGCGCTGATCATCACCGCCGGCATCACCTTGTCGATGGGGCAGGGCATTCGCTTGCTGGTGGATCAAGGGTTCATGACCCAATCGGCGCATTTGCTCAACCAGACCATCGGCTTGTTCATGGTGCTGGTGGTCGGGCTGGCGATCGGCACCTTTGCGCGCTTCTATCTGGTGTCGTGGATCGGCGAACGTGTGGTCGCGGACATCCGCAAGCAAGTATTCAACCACCTGGTTTATCTGCATCCGGGTTTCTATGAAGACAATCGCAGCTCCGAGATCCAGTCACGGCTGACCGCCGACACCACGTTGCTGCAATCAGTGATCGGCTCTTCGTTGTCGCTGTTCTTGCGCAATTTGCTGATGGTCATCGGCGGGATCGTCTTGCTGTTTATCACCAACCCCAAACTCACCAGCATCGTGGTCGTGGCGTTGCCGCTGGTGATCGCGCCGATCCTTGTTTTCGGCCGTCGGGTACGCAGTCTGTCGCGCCTGAGTCAGGACCGGATTGCCGACATCGGCAGCTACGTCTCCGAAACCCTCGGCCAGATCAAAACCGTGCAGGCCTACAACCATCAGGTCCAGGACGAGCAACGCTTCGCCGCGACCGTGGAGGAGGCGTTCGACACGGCGCGCAAACGCATTTTCCAGCGCGCCTGGCTGATTACGCTGGTGATCGTGCTCGTGCTGGGCGCGGTGGGCGTGATGCTGTGGGTCGGCGGCATGGACGTGATCGCCGGACGGATCTCGGCGGGCGAACTGGCAGCCTTCGTCTTCTACAGCTTGATCGTCGGCAGCGCCTTTGGCACCTTGAGTGAGGTGATCGGCGAATTGCAGCGAGCGGCGGGTGCGGCCGAGCGGATTGCCGAATTGCTGCGCTCCGAGAACATCATCCAGCCGCCCACCACAGGGCTGGTGACCTTGCCTGATCGGGTGAAGGGCAATCTGACGCTGCAAGACGTGCGCTTTTCCTACCCTTCACGTCCAGAAAGTTACGCCGTCGATGGCTTGAATCTGACCATCAATGCAGGCGAAACCCTCGCCCTGGTCGGCCCGTCCGGTGCCGGGAAATCCACCGTGTATGACCTGCTGCTGCGTTTTTACGATCCTGCCTCGGGGCAGATCCTGCTGGATGGCGTGCCACTGACCCAACTCGATCCGCTCGACCTGCGTCGCTGCTTCGCCCTGGTCTCGCAAAACCCGGCCCTGTTCTTCGGCAGCATCGAAGAGAACATCCGCTACGGCAACCCGTCGGCGACCCTGGCCCAGGTTCAGGAAGCGGCGAAAATCGCCTACGCCCACGACTTTATCGAGCAGATGCCTAACGGCTATCAGACCCACCTTGGCGACGGTGGCCTCGGTTTGTCCGGCGGCCAGCGCCAACGCCTGGCCATCGCACGGGCGCTGCTGGTGGACGCGCCGATCCTGTTGCTGGACGAAGCTACCAGCGCCCTCGACGCCCAAAGCGAACACCTGATCCAGCAAGCCCTGCCGAGCTTGATGAAAAACCGCACCACCCTGGTCATCGCCCACCGCTTGGCCACGGTAAAAAATGCCGACCGGATCGCGGTGATGGATCATGGGAAACTGGTGGCAATAGGGACGCATCAGGAATTGATTGCGAGCAATGCGCTGTATGCGCGGTTGGCGGCGTTGCAATTCAGTGACGGGCACGACGCGGCATGAATGAGAGCTGCTGAACACTGCGAGGTTCGGGCATTATGTCGGCCTCAGTTGCGAGCCTGGATGAGGATATGAGCCGTTATCAACCACCGTTGACCCTGACCACCAGAATGCTGGCGTTGATCGCCGGGATCAGCGAACAAATCGGTCAGCTGACGGCTGTGGACGAACGCCTGCAGACGCCTCAACTGCGTCGTAGTAATCGAATTCGCACGATTCAGGCTTCCTTGGCGATCGAGAACAACACGCTCAGCATCGAGCAGGTGACCGCAGTCCTGGCTGGGCGACGAGTACTTGGCCTGCCGCGAGAAATCCAGGAAGTGCGTAACGCTTTTGCGGCGTATGAAGCCATGCCTGAGTGGCGGTCGAGCGCCCGGGCCGACCTGCTACGGGCGCATGAGTTGCTGATGGGTGGATTGATTGACGACTGTGGGCGGTTTCGCCAAGCCGGTGTCGGTATTTATCGTGGTGAAAAATTAGTCCACATGGCACCGCCGCCGAGTCGTGTTGGGCATTTGATGGACGATTTGCTGGCGTGGCTCAGTCAATCGGATTGGCACCCATTGATCGTCAGCTGCGTCTTCCACTACGAGTTCGAGTTTATTCATCCTTTCTCCGATGGAAATGGGCGGATGGGGCGACTCTGGCAAACCTTGATACTCAGTCAGTGGCGGCCGGTGTTGGCTTATCTGCCAGTCGAAGCGGTGATTCGAGAGCAGCAAGACGCTCATTACGCGGCGTTGTCGGCTGCGGACCAGTTGGCTGAGTCGACGCCTTTTGTCGAGTTCATGCTGCAAGCGTTGAGTATTGCGCTTGAGGAGGCAGGCAATACCGAATCAATAATCGACCCAGTAACCGACCCAGTAGGGAGATTGCTTTCAGCACTCCAGGTTAATGGTCCGCTTAAAATCAGCGACTTGATGGCTGAGGTCGGTTTGGCTCACAAGGCGACCTTTCGGGCTAACTACCTCAGGCCCGCATTGGCTGCCGATTTGATTGAAATGACCAGCCCCGAGACACCAAGCAGTCCGGCTCAAAAATATCGTCTGACCCGGCATGGCAAACAGACTGCCGCACGATTCAAGTCTGCATAGGCCTTCTGGATACGCCAAAAAAAATGCCCGCATCAATCGATGCGGGCATTTTTATTCGGACTTCAACATCAGGATCACTGATCGTCAAAGTACCGCTCATGCCAATCCACCAGCGGCTGTGGCGAGTTGAGTTTCTGGCCGTAGATCACCGAGTACGACAATACGTTTTGCACATACTGGCGGGTTTCGTCGAACGGGATGCTTTCCACCCACACGTCGAAGCTCAGGTGATCCGCACCGCGCAGCCACTGGCGTACACGGCCGGGGCCGGCGTTGTAGGCGGCGGAGGCGAGGACGCGGTTGCCGTTGAACTGGCTGTGGACCTGGCTCAGGTACGCGGCGCCGAGCTGGATGTTCTTGTCCGGGTCGAGCACTTGCTGCGGCGAGGCCAGCGGAATGCTGAACTTGCGTGCGGTTTCCTTGGCGGTGCCGGGCATCAGCTGCATCAGGCCGCTGGCGCCGACGCCGGAACGGGCGTCGGCCATGAAGGCGCTTTCTTGGCGGGTAATGGCGAACACCCAGCTCGAGTGCAAGCCACGGACCTTGGCTTCACGCACCAGGGTTTCGCGGTGGGCCATCGGGAAGCGGATGTCCAGATCGTCCCAGTATTGCGCCTGACTGATGGTGCGAATCGCCGGGAAATACCATTTCAGGTCGTAGGCCAGTTTTGCCTGGGCGACCATTTCGTCACGGTTTAAGTGACGGCTGACGTGGTACCACTCGCGACGACCGTCGACGATCTGCCCGCGGGCGTGGAACTCGAGGGCGCGACGAATGCCTGGCGTGTTGCGCACCTTGTTGATCAGCGCCTGGCTCAGTACCAGCGGTTTGTTGTTTAGCGAGTAGGGCGATTGTGAACGGTCAGCGGCAAGGAAACCGTAGAAGTCGCGCTCACGGGCCAGGTTCTTGTACAGGTTTTGTACTTCCGGGTTCTGCGGCTGCGCCAGTTCAAGGCTGCGGGCCTGCCAGTAGCGCCAGCGGTTGGTGGTCGCCAGGTCCTGCGGCAAGCGCCGAGTCAGCTGATAGGCATCGTCCCAGCGGGCCAGACGCAACAGCAGGCGCATGCGCCATTCGGACACGGTGTTGTCGCGCAGTTCCGGGTCGTACCTGGTCATCATTTCCAGTGCGCGAGGGTCGAAACGTTTGGCGAGGGTCAACCCGATTTCACGGGCGATCGCCACTTTTTCGTCGCGGGAGAAGTGCATGCTGCTGGCATAGCCGTCGAGCAGGTTCATGGCTTTGTCCGGGTCCTGGCGGGCCAGGCGGCGCAGACCGAGACTGACCACGTCGGACATCGGTTCGTCGGCCGGGGTGAAGCGCGACGGCTGATTCAGCAGTTCAGGTTTTTGCGCCACATCCACCAGCAAACGACCGCGAGGGGCGAGGGTGGTCAGGCCATTGACCAGGCTGTTGGCCAGCGGATAGTTGCGCGCCTGGGCGGCAAGCTTCGTGCGCTCCCAGCGTTTCTGTTCGGTCAGTTGACCTTCGGCGGCCCATTGCCCGAACAGCGCGTCGCAGGCGGCAGGCTGGGATTTGCCGGTCAGCCAGAGTTTATTGGCGTTGGCGTAGCCTGCGGTTTTCTGGTTGTGACCAATCTGGTACTGCGCGTTCAGGCAGTCCAGTTCGGTGAAATTGAGCTTGGGGTCGTAGTATTTGACGAAGGTCGCCCAGTCGCCGCGTTCGGCCAGCCAGCGCAACCAGCGCAATTTCATCCAGTTGGCCTGGGGCAGGTCACCGTGTTCGGCGAGGAATTTTTCGATTTCGGCATTGCTGGCCGTTTTCAGCCGAGCGGTCAGTTCGTCGTAGGCCAGGTACGGCTCCAGCGGATAATCACGAAGGGCCTGGCTGTAGCGAAAATATGGGCCGGTATCGCCCTTGGCCAAGGCTCGCTTGGCCTCATCGTAATATTGGCGCTGGGTGGACAGGTCCACCGCCTGGGCGGTTTGAGCGGCAGCGGCAGAAAGAAGCAAGCAAGATAAAAAACTGAAGAGGCGGCTGCGCATGAGACGTCCGGGCATAGAAATCACGACAAGTGCAGACTTAACCTGCACCGAATTATCTGTAGCTTAGCCTTTTGCCAGCAACGGGCGAAAGCTTTGCGGGCCTCTCGGCACAAGTTCGCAACAATTGTCATGCAGAGTGCTTCGACATTGAAATTGCCGGCCTTCTGAAGCCTCAAGTCAGGTAGAATGCGCGCCCGGTTTTTGGAGAAGCTCATGACCCTGCTCAAATTCAGCGATGTGTCCCTTGCTTTCGGCGCTATGCCGTTGTTGGACAAGGTGTCCTGGCAGATCGCCCGTGGTGAGCGGGTGTGCATCATCGGCCGCAACGGCACTGGCAAGTCCAGCATGATGAAGCTCGTCAAGGGCGACCAGAAGCCCGACGAAGGCTCCGTTTGGCGCGCGCCCGGCCTCAAGATTGGCGAATTGCCGCAAGAACTGCCGGTAGCCGACGAGCGGACCGTGTTCGACGTAGTGGCTGAAGGCCTGGACGGTGTCGGCGAGCTGCTCGCGCAGTATCACCACCTGAGCCAGAACATCGTCACCGACGCCGACCTGGACAAGCTGATGCACGTCCAGCACGACCTCGAAGCCCGCGATGGCTGGCGTTTGCAGCAACTGGTCGACAGCACCTTGAGCCGTCTGCAGTTGCCGGCCGACAAGACTCTCGCCGAATTGTCCGGCGGCTGGCGTCGTCGCGTCCTGCTGGCCCAGGCCCTGGTTTCCGAACCGGACCTGCTGCTGCTCGACGAACCGACCAACCACCTGGACATCGGTGCAATCGCCTGGCTCGAAGAAGCGCTGAAGGATTTCCAGGGCGCCGTGCTGTTCATCACGCACGACCGTTCATTCCTGCAAAACCTCGCGACCCGCATTCTGGAACTGGATCGCGGCGGCCTGATCGACTGGAACGGCGACTACGCCAGTTTCCTGGTGCACAAAGAAGCCTCCCTGGCCGCTGAAGAAACCGCCAACGCGCTGTTCGACAAGAAGCTGGCCCAGGAAGAAGTCTGGATCCGCCAGGGCATCAAGGCCCGTCGTACCCGTAACGAAGGCCGCGTCCGCGCATTGAAAGCCCTGCGTGTCGAGCGTAGTGAGCGTCGTGAGCGCACCGGCAAGGCCAACATTCAGTTGGACACCGCTGACAAGTCCGGCAAACAGGTGATGGTCCTCGAGAACGTGAGCTTTGCTCACCCGGGCGGTCCGTTCCTGATCAAGGATTTCTCGATGGTCCTGACGCGGGGCGACCGTATCGGTCTGCTCGGCGCCAACGGTACCGGCAAAACCACGCTGCTGAAGCTGATGCTCAGCGGTCTGCAACCAACCAGCGGCACAGTGGAAGAGGGGACGCGCATCGACGTGGCCTACTTCGACCAGTTGCGCCATCAGCTGGACCTGGAAAAGACCGTGATCGACAACGTGGCCGAAGGTCGCGACTTCATCGATATCGATGGCCAGAGCCGTCACGTGCTGAGCTACCTCGGCGACTTCCTGTTCAGCCCTCAGCGTGCCCGCACGCCAGTCAAGGCGCTGTCGGGTGGTGAACGTGCGCGTCTGTTGCTGGCGAAACTGTTCAGCAAACCAGCGAACCTGCTGGTTCTCGACGAACCGACCAACGACCTCGACGTCGAAACCCTCGAGCTGCTGGAAGAGGTCTTGCTGACCTTCAACGGCACCGTGCTGATGGTCAGCCACGACCGGGCATTCCTCGACAACGTGGTCACCAGCACCCTGGTCTTCGAAGGTGAAGGCAAGGTGCGCGAGTACGTCGGTGGTTATCAGGACTGGCTACGTCAGGGCGGCTCGCCGCGCCTGCTGGGCGTGACCGAGAGCAAATCCGGCAAGGCCGACCTGACCTCTGCGGTCGTGACGGCGGAAGCGGCCCCGGTTGCTGCGGCAGTCGAAGCTCCGGTGGCGAAGAAGAAGCTCAGCTACAAATTGCAGCGTGAGCTGGAAATGTTGCCGGCCCAGATCGAAGCCATGGAACAGCAGATCGCTGCCGTCGAGGCCCAGATGGCCGATGCCGGTTTCTATCAGCGTCCTGCGGTCGAGACCGCTGCCGTGATCGCTCAGCTTGAGCAGTTGCAGGCTGAACTCGACGTGATGGTCGAGCGTTGGGCTGAGCTGGATGCCTGATTGATGCTGTAACAAAAAAGCCCGGCGTTCAGTGATGAGCGCCGGGCTTTTCGTATGGAATGCGATCTACACGTTGCTATAGATCCCCTGTAGGAGCGAGCAGGGTCGCTCCCACAGGGTACGGGTTTTCAGCTTTTGATCAGGCGCACCGCGAGCACATCACACGGAGCGCCGTGCAGCACGTCGTTGGCCGTCGAGCCCAGCAGCAATGCCAGGCCGTGTCGGCCATGGCTGCCCACCACGATCAGGTCGCAGGTCTGTTCCTTGGCCAGGTGGTGAATCTCCTGGCGTGGCTGGCCGTAGGTCAGGTGGCTGTATTCTTTGGAGAGTTCCGGATACTTCACGATCAGTCGGTCCAGGCGTTCCTTGGCCTGATCGAACTGCTGCTGTTGCAGTTGTGACAGGTCCATGGGGACGTCGCCGCCAAAGGCCATGGCCATCGGTTCGACGATATGGACCAGGGACAGTTTCGCGCCATTGCTCACTGAAAGCTCGCGAGCACGGTGGATTACAGGGTCGCACTCTTCGGTTAGATCTACAGCGACCAGAATATGGTGGTAGGGCATGAGGTGCTCCTCCTGAGGATTGCAATATTGGTAAGTATGGCTGGTTTCAAGCGCAATGGTTCCAAAGTGACTCAAAGCGCTCATCAAGAATCGGGAGTACAGATATGACGGTCTGGATAGTGGTGTCAATCCTGCTGGTGGTGCTGAGTCCGCTGGCATGGTTGCGACCGTCCCGTGGACAGAGCGGGCGCATGGCTCTGCGCATGGAAGCGCGGCGTATCGGCCTCGCCATGCAGCTTGCGCCCCAGGAGTGGCCGCACTGGCTGAGCCAGGAGCCGCCGAGCCCTTGCGCCCAGTACCATCGGCCACGTCGTGGCAATCAATCGGCGTGCTGGAGTTACTGGCAAAAGTCGCCGGGTGTGTGGGTGAACCAGTGGCAGGAGATTTGCGAAGATCGAGCGCTGCTCAATCATTTCGAAAAATTGCCAGCCAACGTCTACAAGGTTGAAGCGGACAAACAGATGATCACTCTGTATTGGGGCGAAAAGGGCGAAGCGACGGTTTTGCAAGACATCGATGCGGTGCTGAAAGCACTGGCGTGACTCACGGACATTTCGCGCTGCAATGGCGCGAAACCTCCGACAGACAGGCAATAAAAAGCCCGACATCATCATCGGGCTGGGGTTGGCCAGGCAGGCCGGTAATTCTTTGCGCCGCCGATCTTACGCTTGGCGTTCGCCAAAAGTGTTCAATTTTTTTTCTCAAGGTCCCGCCAGCGTAGTCTGTTAAACAAAGGCTGCAGAGAATTAGGGCGACTTTTCTAACTATTGATTCTATGAATGGCTTCACATGCAGGGGCGTGTTGAAGATCTTCGTAGTACGGAAGTGACCGCAAAGTCGCGTTTGAACCCGCATTTTGGGCGATTGACAATTGCCGGAAATTCCGTGAAGGTGGCGTACCCAAATCAAACGGGCGTATGAATTGAGCGTTTGTATTTAACATCGCTCCTACAGAATCCCGACTATCGCGTTGGCGGGTGTGCCGGGTAGATGGGCGTAGCATTGACGTTAAGCGTCCCTGCCAAGCCATTTGCCTGCGTCCGACGTGTACTGTTCAGCTTCCATATCGTGGAGATCAGTTGATGATTTACGAAGGTAAAGCCATCACGGTTAAGGCTCTTGAAAGTGGCATCGTCGAATTGAAATTCGACCTCAAGGGTGAGTCCGTCAACAAGTTCAACCGTCTAACCCTGAACGAACTGCGTCAGGCCGTAGACACCATCAAGGCAGATGCTTCGATCAAGGGTGTGATCGTCAGCAGTGGCAAGGACGTCTTCATCGTCGGCGCCGACATCACCGAATTTGTCGAGAACTTCAAGCTGCCTGATGCAGAGCTTGTTGCTGGCAACCTGGAAGCCAACAAGATTTTCAGCGATTTCGAAGACCTCAACGTCCCGACTGTCGCCGCGATCAACGGCATCGCTCTGGGTGGCGGTCTGGAAATGTGCCTGGCGGCGGACTACCGCGTCATGTCCACCAAGGCCAAGATCGGTCTGCCGGAAGTCAAGCTGGGCATCTACCCGGGCTTCGGCGGTACCGTGCGTCTGCCGCGCCTGATCGGTGCCGACAACGCTATCGAGTGGATTGCCGCCGGCAAGGAAAACCGTCCTGAAGACGCGCTGAAAGTAGGCGCCGTCGATGCCGTGGTTGCTCCTGAGAAATTGCAGGAAGCGGCCCTGGAGCTGATCAAGCGCGCCATCTCTGGCGAGTTTGACTACAAGGCCAAGCGTCAGCCGAAGCTGGAAAAGCTGAAGTTGAACGCCATCGAACAAATGATGGCCTTCGAAACCGCCAAGGGTTTCGTGGCCGGTCAAGCCGGTCCGAACTACCCGGCACCGGTCGAAGCGATCAAGACCATCCAGAAAGCCGCGAACTTCGGTCGTGACAAGGCGCTGGAAATCGAAGCCGCCGGTTTCGTCAAACTGGCCAAGACCTCTGCCGCGCAGAGCTTGATCGGTCTGTTCCTGAATGATCAGGAGCTGAAGAAAAAGGCCAAGGCCTACGATGAAATCGCCAAGGATGTGAAGCAGGCCGCCGTATTGGGCGCCGGCATCATGGGTGGCGGTATCGCTTATCAGTCGGCCTCCAAAGGTACGCCGATCCTGATGAAGGACATCAACGAGCACGGTATCGAGCAAGGCCTGGCTGAAGCCGCCAAGCTGCTGGTCGGCCGCGTTGATAAAGGTCGCATGACCCCGGCGAAAATGGCTGAAGTGCTCAACGGCATCCGTCCGACCCTGTCCTACGGTGATTTCGGTCACGTTGACCTGGTCGTCGAGGCAGTCGTCGAAAACCCGAAGGTCAAGCAAGCCGTTCTGGCCGAAGTCGAAGACAAGGTCAAAGAGGACACCATCCTCGCGTCCAACACCTCGACCATTTCCATTACCTTGCTGGCCAAAGCCCTCAAGCGTCCGGAAAACTTCGTCGGCATGCACTTCTTCAACCCTGTGCACATGATGCCGCTGGTTGAAGTGATTCGTGGCGAGAAGTCCAGCGAGCTGGCCGTGGCCACCACCGTTGCCTACGCCAAGAAAATGGGCAAGAACCCGATCGTCGTCAATGACTGCCCGGGCTTCCTGGTCAACCGTGTCCTGTTCCCGTATTTCGGCGGTTTCGCCAAGCTGGTCAGCGCCGGTGTGGACTTCGTCCGTATCGACAAGATCATGGAAAAATTCGGCTGGCCAATGGGCCCGGCGTACCTGATGGACGTGGTCGGCATCGACACCGGTCACCACGGTCGTGACGTGATGGCTGAAGGTTTCCCGGACCGCATGAAAGACGACCGTCGCTCGGCTGTCGATGTGCTCTACGAAGCCAAGCGCCTGGGCCAGAAGAATGGCAAGGGTTTCTACGCTTACGAGACCGACAAGAAAGGCAAGCAAAAGAAAGTGGCCGATCCGTCGGTGCTGGAAGTGCTCAAGCCGATCGTTTACGAGCAGCGCGAAGTCACTGACGAAGACATCATCAACTGGATGATGATCCCGCTGTGCCTGGAAACCGTGCGTTGCCTGGAAGACGGCATTGTCGAAACCGCCGCCGAAGCCGACATGGGCCTGGTCTACGGTATTGGTTTCCCTCCATTCCGTGGCGGTGCGCTGCGCTACATCGATTCGATCGGTGTTGCCGAGTTCGTTGCCCTGGCTGACCAGTACGCTGATTTGGGCGCGCTGTACCACCCGACCGCAAAACTGCGTGAAATGGCCAAAACCGGCCAACGGTTCTTCGGTTAAGCGTCCCAACACTTGAGCGAGAGTGAAATTTTATGAGCTTGAATCCAAGAGACGTCGTGATTGTCGACTTCGGTCGTACTCCGATGGGCCGCTCCAAGGGCGGCATGCACCGCAACACCCGCGCCGAAGACATGTCGGCGCACCTGATCAGCAAATTGCTGGAACGCAACGTCAAGGTTGATCCGAACGAAGTCGAAGACGTGATCTGGGGCTGCGTAAACCAGACCCTGGAGCAGGGCTGGAACATCGCTCGCATGGCGTCCCTGATGACGCAGATCCCGCACACTGCTGCCGGCCAGACCGTCAGCCGTCTGTGTGGTTCTTCGATGAGCGCGCTGCACACTGCCGCACAAGCGATCATGACCGGCAACGGTGACGTGTTCGTCGTCGGCGGCGTCGAGCACATGGGCCACGTGAGCATGATGCACGGTGTCGATCCGAACCCGCACATGTCGCTGTACGCGGCAAAAGCCTCGGGCATGATGGGCCTGACCGCTGAAATGCTGGGTAAAATGCACGGCATCACTCGCGAACAACAGGACGCTTTCGGCGTGCGCTCCCACCAGCTCGCTCACAAGGCGACCCTGGAAGGCAAGTTCAAAGACGAAATCATCCCGATGCAAGGCTACGACGAGAACGGTTTCCTGAAACTGTTCGACTACGACGAAACCATTCGTCCGGAAACTACCCTGGAAAGCCTGGCGGCTCTGAAGCCAGCGTTTAACCCCAAGGGCGGCACCGTGACAGCCGGTACTTCGTCGCAGATCACCGATGGTGCTTCGTGCATGATCGTGATGTCGGCACAACGTGCACAGGACCTGGGCATCCAGCCGCTGGCGGTTATCCGCTCGATGGCGGTGGCAGGTGTGGATCCGGCAATCATGGGCTATGGTCCAGTACCGGCCACTCAGAAAGCACTGAAACGTGCGGGCCTTGGCATTAACGATATCGACTTCTTCGAGCTCAACGAAGCTTTCGCTGCACAGGCCCTGCCAGTGCTGAAAGATCTTAAAGTGCTCGACAAGATGAACGAGAAGGTTAACCTGCACGGCGGCGCGATCGCCCTGGGTCACCCGTTCGGTTGCTCCGGTGCCCGTATTTCCGGCACCCTGCTGAACGTGATGAAGCAGAATGGCGGCACCTTCGGGGTTGCCACCATGTGCATTGGTCTCGGCCAAGGCATCTCCACCGTCTTCGAACGCGTTTAAGCGTTTCGTTGACGGAAGCCGGGGCCAAGTGCCCCGGTTTTTTGTTTTTCTGAATTTATTTTTTGTTTTTATTTTTAAAAGATTTGAGTGAGGGCCAAACCATGCCGATACAACCTGGGCTCTACCAGCATTACAAAGGTCCGCAGTACCGCGTATTCAGTATCGCGCGGCATTCGGAAACCGAGGAAGAAGTGGTCTTCTACCAAGCCCTGTATGGCGATTACGGCTTTTGGGTGCGTCCCTTGAGCATGTTCCTGGAGTCGGTCGAGGTTGACGGCGAACAGGTGCCACGCTTTGCTTTGGTGGAAGCCGAACCGAGCCTTTTTTCGAAGGCATAAGCTGAGTGCGCGCAGGACCCTGCGCTTGACCTCACCTTGTAGCCACTATATATAGCGGTGCCGCGTCAGGCGCCAACCGCCTTTCACTTCTAGAATTCAGGAATTTTCTGATCCATGGGCAAATCGCTGGTCATTGTGGAATCCCCGGCTAAGGCCAAGACCATCAACAAGTATCTGGGTAACCAATACGTGGTGAAGTCGAGTATCGGCCATATCCGAGACCTGCCCACCAGCGGTTCGGCTAGCGCCAGCAAAGAGCCTGCCGCCAAGCGCGGCAAGGCCGCCGCGGGTGAAGGTCCGGTGCTCACGCCGAAAGAGAAGGCGCGCAAGCAGCTGGTCTCGCGCATGGGTGTCGATCCCGATCATGGCTGGAAAGCCAAGTACGAGATCCTCCCGGGCAAGGAAAAGGTCATCGAAGAGCTGCGCCGGCTCGCCAAAGATGCTGACACCATCTATCTCGCAACCGACTTGGATCGCGAGGGGGAAGCCATTGCCTGGCACCTGCGCGAAGCCATCGGTGGTGATGACAGCCGCTATAAGCGCGTGGTGTTCAACGAAATCACCAAGAAAGCGATTCAGGAAGCCTTCTCCAAACCGGGCGAGCTGGACATTGACCGTGTCAACGCACAACAGGCGCGTCGTTTCCTCGACCGCGTGGTGGGTTACATGGTTTCGCCACTGCTGTGGGCCAAAGTCGCCCGTGGCCTGTCCGCCGGTCGCGTGCAATCGGTTGCCGTGAAGCTGGTGGTCGAGCGTGAGCGTGAAATCCGCGCGTTCAACCCCGAAGAATACTGGGAAGTCCACGCCGACCTCGGCACCGCCAAGGGCGCCACCGTGCGCTTCGACGTGGCTCGCGAGAAAGGCGAAGCCTTCAAGCCGCTCAACGAAGCCCAGGCCATGGCCGCGCTGGAGAAGCTCAAGGCTTCCAGCTACAGCATCGTCAAGCGCGAAGACAAGCCGACCAGCAGCAAGCCGTCGGCGCCGTTCATTACGTCCACCCTGCAACAGGCTGCGAGTAACCGCCTGGGCTTCGGCGTGAAGAAAACCATGATGATGGCCCAGCGTCTGTATGAAGCCGGCTACATCACGTATATGCGTACCGATTCCACCAACCTCTCGGCCGATGCCGTGACGATGGCGCGCACCTATATTGAAGGCGAGTTCGGCAAGAAGTACCTGCCGGAAAACCCGAATGTCTACAGCAGCAAGGAAGGCGCACAAGAGGCTCACGAAGCGATTCGTCCGTCTGACGCCAATACCGAGCCAAGCAAGCTGTCGGGCATGGAGCGTGATGCAGAGCGGCTCTACGAGCTGATCTGGCGCCAGTTCCTCGCGTGCCAGATGCTGCCAGCCCAATACCTGTCAACCACGGTCACCGTCGGTGCCGGCGATTTCGAGCTGCGCGCCAAGGGTCGCATCCTGAAGTTCGACGGCTACACCCGGGTCATGCCGCAAATTGCCAAGCCTGGCGATGACGACGTGCTGCCGGACATGGCCCAGGGCGACGCGATGAAGCTGATCAAGCTTGATCCGACCCAGCACTTCACCAAGCCGCCGGCGCGTTACTCGGAAGCGAGCCTGGTCAAGGAGATGGAAAAACGCGGCATCGGTCGTCCTTCGACCTACGCCGCGATCATTTCCACCATCCAGGACCGTGGCTACGTTGCGCTGCACAACCGTCGTTTCTACTCGGAAAAGATGGGCGACATCGTGACCGAGCGTCTGGCCGAGAGCTTCTCCAATCTCATGGACTACGGCTTCACCGCCGGCATGGAAGAGAACCTCGATGACGTGGCCCAGGGCGAACGCGACTGGAAAAACGTGCTCGACGAATTCTACGGCGACTTCAAGAAGAAACTCGAAGTAGCCGAAAGCGCCGAAGGCGGCATGCGCGCCAACCAGCCGGTGATGACTGATATCCCGTGCGTGTTGTGCGGGCGTCCGATGCAGATTCGTACCGCATCGACCGGCGTGTTCCTGGGTTGCTCGGGTTACAGCCTGCCGCCGAAAGAACGCTGCAAGGCCACCGTCAACCTGGTGCCGGGCGATGAAATTGCGGCGGACGACGAGGGTGAATCGGAATCCCTGGTACTGCGCGGCAAGCACCGTTGCCCGATCTGCAGCACGGCGATGGACGCCTACCTGCTAGATGAGAAGCGCAAGCTGCACATCTGCGGTAACAACCCGGATTGCGCTGGTTATGAAATCGAAGAGGGCACCTATCGCATCAAGGGCTACGAAGGTCCGAGCCTGGAATGCGACAAGTGCGGCAGCGAGATGCAGCTCAAGACCGGCCGTTTCGGCAAGTTCTTCGGTTGCACCAACGCGACGTGCAAGAACACCCGCAAACTGCTGAAAAGCGGTGATGCGGCGCCGCCGAAGATGGATCCGGTGAAGATGCCTGAGCTGAAATGCGAAAAGGTCAACGACACCTACATCCTGCGCGACGGTGCTTCCGGCCTGTTCCTGGCGGCCAGTCAATTCCCGAAAAACCGCGAGACACGTGCTCCGCTGGTCATGGAAATTGTGCCGCACAAGGATGAGATCGATCCGAAGTACCACTTCCTCTGCGAAGCACCGAAGAAAGATCCGGACGGCCTGCCTGCGGTGATCCGCTACAGCCGCAAGACCAAAGAGCAGTACGTGCAGACTGAAGTCGACGGTAAGCCGACTGGCTGGAAGGCGTACTACGACGGCGGCAAATGGACGGTCGAAGATAAGCGTCCAGCGAAGGTCGCTAAGGCTTAACAGGTGCTGTACTGAAAAGGCCGCATGACAACCTACTGGTTTTCATGCGGCCTTTTTGTTTTGTGCTTGCGGTGGGATCGGCGGATCCACGACACTGTCTGACCTGCGTGAAGCAATTATTTCGTTGTGGAGGCTGCCGTCATGGCCCACGAACTCTATACCCGTACCAACCAGAAGATTTATTTCGCCGGCCTGTCGCTGGAAGCGCTAGCCAAGGCCGAAGAGGGGCGGGCGATGAACTCCCTGGCGCTGATTCAGGCTGGGCGCGAGTCGACGTTGTTTCACCTGTACGGTGCGTTGCTGGGGCTGTGCCATGAAATCGCCGGCTTCTACCGCTTGCCTCAGGCCAATGCACCTCGGGCAGAAATGTTGCTGACCCGCGAAGTGCTGGAAGCCGTCGCCATTCCCGAGATGGCTGAGATGTTCGAGCTGGCCCAGAATCCGGAAACCTGGCTGGCGAAGCTGCTGGCGGCTCACGCGGCGATGTTTCAACCGCCTCGCGCTCCGCATAAGCCCAAGGGCGACGTGACTCAGCCGCTCATCCTGGCCGTTAACCTGGATGAAGAAGACGCGCCTGAGGAATTGAGTCGCGAAGAGCTGGAGAGCTGGCGTCAGAACCTCAAAGGGCTGGCGATCCGGTTTCGCGAAGGTTTGAACGAGTGCTGATCGACTGAGAGCCGGCGGCGCGATTAAAAGCGCTGCTGGTCAAGTTACCGAGCGAAGCCTGGCCGATGCCTATATAATCCCCGCCTTTCGTGGAGAACAGACCTTTATGCCAACGTCCTTTCTAGAAATTGTCGAGTTACCAGACGGCCGGATTGAGCTGCGCAGGGCCGAGGACGAGGGTTCTCTGGTTACTTTGGATTTCTCCGAGGATGCCAAGGCTTTCCTGCAGGGCCAGCACGTGGAAGTCGCCAAGGCGATGTTGAGCGTCGGTGTTCAGATGGCAGGACGCCTGGTTGAAGGCGAATTTAATACGGATGAGAGTTCGCGGGTCCTCCACTGATCCCATTCGTCGCTTTCTGTTAATACGGTTACGAACCGGCTTCTCTATCCTTTGAGAAGCCCCGCGCTTTGCGTTGCGCGCATTATTGATGCATTAACCCAAGCGAATATTCAGGCTCTGCGCATCTCCGGTACGGGCTGCGCTGATCAACTGTTGCCGTGAGTTTGCGTTCAATGGGTTGAGCCAACTGACAACCGTATGGCTGCGGCCCAGGCGCAAGGCTTCGCAGGTCAACTGCTGAGCGCTCTGAGTGCCGCGAGGTTGCAGCAGCAGGATGCGTTCGCGGTTAAGACCGGCGTCCCGCAACCACGTCTGAGTCAGGCTGGCGGGCGGGGCGATCAGTGTCAGCCACCGCGCGTCTTGATCCTGACTCAATTCACGAAGAATCGGCGCCAAAAGGTTCAAGCAATTCCCGGCCGCACCACGTAGTGAAAGCTCGCTGAAGACTTCGGGTTCGGCGTTCCAGGGCGACTCGACCACGTCTTTCAGGATCGGGGCCAACGGCTGCACCATGAATGCCTCGAACAACGGCAGTTGTGCTTGCTGCGATGTGTGTGGGAACTGCATAAAGCCTCCTTTAGCGGCGAATGACGCCGACACTCAAGCCTTCAATCACCAGTTCCTGATCTTTCAGGTTGACTTCGATAGGGGCGAATTCAGGGTTTTCGGCAATTAACCAGACCTTGCTGCCATCTCGCTTGAAGCGCTTGACGGTCACTTCGTCACCGATCCGCGCCACGACGATCTGGCCATTGCGGGCTTCCCGGGTGGTGTGGACGGCCAACAGGTCGCCGTCGAAAATGCCGACGTCCTTCATGCTCATGCCATGAACGCGCAGCAGATAGTCAGCACGCGGATGGAAGAAGGCAGGGTTGATGTTGCAGGACTCCTCGATGTGCTGCTGGGCCAGAATCGGCGCACCGGCAGCCACTCGGCCAATGATCGGCAGAGTAGAGTCGTCGGCCTTGGCTTCGAAGCCCGGAATGCGGATGCCACGGGAAGCGCCCGGGGTCATCTCGATTGCACCCTTGCGGGCCAGCGCCTTGAGGTGTTCTTCCGCCGCGTTAGGCGACTTGAAACCCAGTTCCTGAGCGATTTCCGCACGGGTCGGCGGGTAGCCGTTGTCTTCGAGGCAGCGTTTGATGAAGGCCAGAATCTCTGCTTGGCGTGGCGTCAGCTTTAGCATATTGATCGCTCTGTCTTTTTATACAGTGACTGGGATTATATACAGTGGAACGGTCTTGGCAATGCCCCTTTTTTCGCCGGCCGCTGGACGGTCGATCAGCCAGCTGATTAAAGCCTCGCCGTTGTATGGTTAAATAGCTGACCGACCGTTCCCAAAACGAACCGGCAGGCTTGACAATGCACAGGCTGAAACGTATGTTTCAAACAAGTGTTTGTCAGGCGGAGTAGCCATGGCCCAGTCGGAAACCGTTGAACGCATTCTTGATGCTGCCGAGCAGTTGTTCGCGGAAAAAGGTTTCGCCGAAACCTCGTTGCGTCTGATCACCAGCAAAGCCGGTGTCAATCTGGCGGCGGTGAATTATCACTTCGGTTCGAAGAAGGCGCTGATCCAGGCTGTCTTCTCGCGCTTTCTCGGGCCGTTTTGCCTGAGCCTTGATAAAGAGCTGGAGCGGCGTCAGTCCAAGCCTGAAAACAAGCCGACACTCGAAGAGTTGCTCGAGATTCTCGTTGAGCAAGCCCTCGTCGTACAGCCGCGCAGCGGCAACGATCTGTCTATCTTCATGCGCTTGCTGGGGTTGGCGTTCAGTCAAAGCCAGGGCCACCTGCGTCGTTATCTGGAAGACATGTACGGCAAGGTGTTCCGCCGCTACATGATGCTGGTCAACGAAGCCGCGCCGCGTATTCCGCCGATCGAACTGTTCTGGCGCGTGCACTTCATGCTCGGCGCTGCTGCGTTCAGCATGTCCGGTATCAAGGCGTTGCGCGCCATTGCCGAGACCGATTTCGGCGTTAACACCTCCATTGAGCAAGTGATGCGTCTGATGGTGCCGTTCCTGGCCGCAGGCATGCGTGCCGAAACCGGCGTCACCGATGTGGCCATGGCCACCGCACAACTGCGTCCGCGCAGCAAGTCGGCCCCGGCTGCCGCCAAGGTTTAGCCGCGCACGGGTGGGCGCGGCGACTGACATCCGCTAAGCTAGCCGCCCATGCCGACTCTCGTTCTGAACCCGCTTCCCATTGATGTCGCCGACCTGCCGGGCACAGCCCAAGGCGGCGAGCGCGTGCGCGCCGGGTTTTTCGTTATCAAGGAATCTCTATGACTGCTGGCCTGCAAGGCTCGTTGATGGTGGACGTCGCCGGTACCTGGCTGACGGCCGAAGATCGCCAATTGTTGCGTCAGCCCGAAGTGGGTGGCCTGATCATTTTCGCCCGTAACATCGAAAATCCGCGTCAGGTGCGCGAGTTGAGCGCTGCGATCCGCGCCATTCGTCCCGACCTGCTGCTGGCGGTGGATCAGGAAGGCGGTCGCGTTCAGCGTCTGCGCCAAGGCTTTGTGCGGCTGCCGGCCATGCGCGCCATCGCCGACAATCCGAACGCCGATTACCTGGCCGAGCAGTGCGGCTGGATCATGGCCACCGAAGTGCTGGCCGTTGGCCTCGATCTGAGTTTCGCCCCGGTGCTGGACCTGGATTACCAGCGCAGCGCCGTCGTCGGCACCCGTTCGTTTGAAGGTGACCCGGAGCGCGCAGCGCTGCTGGCGGGTGCATTCATTCGCGGCATGAACAGCGCCGGCATGGCTGCCACCGGCAAGCATTTTCCCGGTCACGGCTGGGCCGAGGCGGATTCCCACGTCGCGATCCCGAACGACGAACGCAGCCTCGATGAAATCCGCGCCAACGACCTGGTGCCGTTCGCCAGATTGAGCAAACAACTGGCCGCCGTCATGCCAGCCCACGTTATTTACCCGCAAGTCGATTCCCAGCCGGCCGGGTTTTCCCGCCGCTGGTTGCAGGACATTTTGCGCGGTGAGCTGCAATTCGATGGTGTGATCTTCAGTGACGACCTGTCCATGGCCGGTGCCCACGTGGTAGGCGATGCCGCCAGCCGTATCGAGGCCGCGCTGACCGCTGGCTGCGACATGGGCCTGGTGTGTAACGACCGCGCTGCAGCGGAGCTGGCCTTGAGCGCTGCCCAGCGCTTGAAGGTCAAGCCATCCGAGCGCATTGCGCGGATGCGTGGCCAGTCGTATGCCAACACTGAATACCGTCAGAACCCGCGCTGGCTGACTGCCATAGGCGCGCTTAAAGTAGCTCAACTGATTGAATAAGGACTTTTCGTTATGACGGTTTACGCGATTATCGGTGGCACCGGCCTGACCCAACTCGAAGGCCTGAACATTCGTCAGTCGCTGGCGGTGGACACGCCCTATGGCGCGCCTTCGGCCGACGTGCAGATTGGTGAATACGCCGGCAAGGAAGTGCTGTTCCTCGCCCGCCACGGTCACCCGCACCGATTTCCGCCGCATCAGGTGAATTACCGCGCCAACCTTTGGGCGCTGAAACAGGCGGGTGCAGAGGCGATCCTCGCGGTCAACGCTGTGGGCGGAATTCATGCTGCAATGGGTACTGGGCACTTTTGTGTGCCTCATCAGTTGATCGACTACACCAGCGGTCGCGAGCACACCTATTTCGCTGGCGACCTGGATCACGTCACCCACATCGATTTCAGCTACCCCTACAGCGAACCACTGCGCCAGCAATTGATCGCGGCATTGGCGGCTGAAGGCGTCGATTACAGCAGTCAGGGCGTCTACGCCTGCACCCAGGGCCCACGTCTGGAGACCGTCGCTGAAATCGCAAAACTGGAACGCGACGGCTGCGACATCGTCGGCATGACCGGCATGCCGGAAGCGGCGTTGGCCCGTGAGCTGGAACTGGATTATGCGTGTCTGGCGCTGGTGGTGAACCCGGCAGCCGGCAAGTCCACGGCGGTGATCACCATGGCCGAGATCGAGCAGGCGTTGCAGGACGGGATGGGCAAGGTCAAGTCCACGTTGGCGCGGGTGTTGGCGGGTTGAGTATCAGCGGTCGGATTAGTTGCCTGGCTGCTTTACGATTCAATGAGTTTCAAGCGGTGTTGATGTCGTGACCACAATAACTGAGCAACTTCATGCGCTACCCTGGGCGGAGGTGTTCAGCCATCGTGCTCTGGAAAAAGCTCGCAGGTACGCGGATGAGGATCGGATAACGATCCGTCAAATTGATGACCTTATGGTTATCGCTACGTGCATCGGCTCCCAGGCGCAGGCATACGAGCAGGTCATTGAGCTCACTGAAGATCGGCGTGGGCAAGCGCAGCTTCAATGCGTTTGCTCCTGTCCTGTCATGTTCAATTGCAAGCACTGCGCCGCCGTCATCTATCACCTGCAAGAACACCCCGTTAACGCGCCTCAAAGTGCCGTCCAGGTTCACTTGAATCGTGAACTGGAGCGCTGGATCGACGGTATTCCTTCTGCAAGCAATCCCCCTGACGAGTCGGCGCAGGGAGCAGGCACGCGCCTGTTTTACAAACTCAGGGCAACACCCTCTGCCGGGAAATGGACGCTGGAAATTTTCAAGGCCCATCAGCTCAAGGACGGCCGCCTGCAAGACATCAAGCCGGTGTACTCGCTGTCGGATACGCTGATTCGGCAACCCGGTTACCTGACCGAACTGGATCTGCGGATCGCCAGATTGTTGGTCGCCGTTCACTCCCACCACGCCCATTACGCCGGCTACCCCTTGGAAGGCAGCAGTGGGGTGGAACTTATCGAAATGCTGTTGCGAACCTCGCGCCTTTTCCTTGACCTCGAACAGCCACAACCCCTGACGCCGGGAATGAGAAGAACAGGTCAATTTTCCTGGGCCGAACTATCCAATGGCAGTTTTCGCCCTCAATGGAGCAGCGACGAAGCGCCAGTGGAAACGATCCTGGCCCTGGAACCCTTGTATTATCTGGATCGCGAGCGGCTGCAAGTCGGACCGCTGCTCAGCGAGCTGGACGAAAAGCTGGCCCGTCACTTGTCATTGGCTCCCGATATTCCTGCAGGTCAGGCGATGCAGTTCAGCCAGCGGATGACCGCTGCGACCCGGGCAGCACCACCTCCGTACGCCCTGACGGAACGGGTCGTCGAAGGCATTTTTCCTCAGGCTCACCTGACGCTCGCCAGCGGCAAGCGTTACGTCCGCTGGCAGTACGAGCCAGAGCACCGGGCTGCATTGGCGTTTACCTACAACGGCCATCCGACGTCGGACCGAAACCCGGAGGTGCTGATCCTTTCGGGTACCGAAATCCAGCGCATCCAGCGCAACCCTGTCGCCGAAAAAGCCTTGCGCCAAGCCCTGCAAAAACATGGTTTTAAAAAGGCCACACGCAAAAGCAACCTGGATCGTCCAGGCGAAATGTTCGCCCTGCCGGATGACGCGGCCTGGCTTGCTTTTGTGCACCATGGCATCCCGGCGCTGCGGGAGAAAAATTGGCTGATCGATATCAGCGATAACTTTGACTTCAACGTGCACCCCGTCGAACAGTGGTATGCAGAAGTCGAGGAGGAGTCGGGGCGCCAGTGGTTCGATTTGCAGCTGGGCATCGTCGTCAACGGCGAGCGTCATAGCCTGTTGCCCATCCTGCTGCATTTGCTACGTAGCCAGCCACAGTTGATGGAACCTGCGAGCTTGGCCCAGCGCAATGATGACGAACAGCTACTGATTGAACTTGGCGATGGGCGTTTCGGTGGTAAATCCCATGGCAAAGTCGCACTCCCTTTTGGCCGGATAAAACCGCTGATGGCGACCCTTGGCGAGTTGTACCTGGGTAAACATCTGGGCGACTCGTTGCGTTTGAGTGCTCCGGATGCGGCGCGGCTGAGTGCGCTGGAAGGCATTCCGCTGGTCTGGCAGGGCGGTGAACGACTGCGCAGTTTTGCAAAGCGTTTACGGGAGTCGATCCATGCTCATGTCCCGGCGCCCGAGGGCCTGAACGCGACGCTACGACCTTATCAGCTGGAAGGGCTGAACTGGATGCAAACCCTTCGAGAACTGGAGGTCGGCGGTATTCTCGGCGACGACATGGGCCTGGGGAAAACCCTGCAAACCCTGGCTCATCTGCTGACAGAAAAACAGGCCGGGCGGCTTGATCGTCCGGCACTGGCTGTGATGCCCACCAGTCTGATCCCCAACTGGCTCGACGAATCGCAGCGCTTTACCCCGCAGTTGAAGGTCTTGGCACTGCATGGTGCGGCGCGGCAAAAAGACTTTGCCAGCCTTGCCGAATACGACTTGGTATTGACCACCTACGCGCTGTTGCCGCGCGATCTGGAGGTTTTACAGCCTCAGGTCTGGAGTGTGCTGATTCTCGATGAGGCGCAGAACATCAAGAATCCGGTCAGCAAAGCGGCTCAAGCAGCCCGAGACCTGCAGGCCCGCCAGCGATTGTGTCTGTCCGGCACCCCGCTGGAAAATCATCTCGGCGAGTTGTGGTCGCAATTTCACTTTTTGCTGCCTGGCTGGCTTGGCGACAGCAAAACCTTCAATCGCGACTACCGCACGCCGATCGAGAAGCATGGCAATAACGAACGGATGCAACATCTGACGGCCCGGATAAAGCCCTTTTTGCTACGTCGCAAGAAAGATCAGGTGGCAACCGAATTACCACCGAAAACCGAGATTGTGCATTGGGTTGATCTCAGCGATGGGCAGCGGGATGTGTATGAAACCGTGCGCGTAGCAATGGATAAGAAGGTGCGTGACGAAATTGCCCGCAGTGGTGTCGGGCGCAGTCAAATCATCATCCTCGATGCATTGCTCAAGCTGCGTCAGGTGTGCTGCGATCTACGGTTGATCAAAACGCCGCTCACCGCCAAAGCCCTTCGTTCTGGCAGCGGGAAACTGGTCAGCCTGATGGAGATGCTGGAAGAGTTGCTCAGCGAAGGCCGCAAGGTGCTGCTGTTTTCACAGTTCACTTCGATGCTCGCCTTGATTGAGGACGAGTTGCAGCAACGTGGTCAGGGTTACTCGTTGTTGACGGGTGAGACAACGGATCGGCGCACACCGGTCAAGGACTTTCAGAGCGGTAAAGTGCCGCTGTTTCTGATCAGTTTGAAGGCTGGCGGCACAGGTCTGAACCTGACAGCTGCGGATACAGTCATCCATTTTGATCCCTGGTGGAACCCTGCGGTCGAAAACCAGGCGACTGATCGGGCCTACAGGATCGGGCAAAACAAACCTGTGTTCGTCTACAAGCTGATAGCCCGTGGCACCGTAGAAGAAAAAATTCAGGCATTGCAGTTGGAGAAGGCCGCGCTGGCCGGGGCGGTGCTTGAAGGTGGAGCGACGGGTGGCTGGAAGCTTGAGCAGAGTGACATTGAAGCGCTGTTTGCGCCGTTGCCAAATCTCAAGTCCTGATTTCCGATCTCTTGACTGAAAACGAGTTGACCCTATGGCGGGCAAGACACGCTTCCACAGGATGATCGCTGAACCTGTGGGCGCGTGGCTTGCCCGCGAAATCGATCTGCCGGGCGCCGCAGACCTCAGCGCTTCTCCAGCTTATCCGGCAACGGCGCAAACAACGCTTCAATATCATCGCTCTGCAACTTCCAGTCGCCAGTCTTGCGCCCATCCAGCACACCGGCCGCCAGGTCGGATTTTTCCTTTTGCAGGTGCTGAATCTTCTCTTCCACCGTGCCGCGGGCAATCATCTTGTAGACGAACACCGGCTTCTCCTGGCCGATGCGATACGCCCGATCTGTCGCCTGATTTTCCGTCGCCGGGTTCCACCAAGGATCGTAGTGGATCACCGTATCCGCTTCCGTCAGGTTCAAACCGACACCGCCTGCCTTCAAGCTGATCAGAAAGATCTGACGCTTGCCGCTCTGAAAGTCCTTCACGGGGGCGCGGCGGTCACGGGTCTGTCCCGTCAGCAACGCGTATTCAACACCGCGTTTCTTCAGTTCGACCTCGATCAACGCCAGCATCGAGGTGAATTGCGAAAACAGCAAAATTCGCCGACCTTCCTCAAACAGCTCATCCAGCATTTCCATCAGGCTGTCGAGCTTGCCCGAGGTGCTGCCGCGAGTCGGCGGCACGGCATCGTTGACCAGGCGCAAGTCGCAGCACACCTGGCGCAGTTTCAGCAGCGCTTCAAGAATGATGATTTGGCTGCGCGCCACGCCTTTGCGAGTGATCTCGTCGCGGACTTTCTTGTCCATCGCCAGGCGCATGGTTTCATACACATCGCGCTGGGCTTCGTTGAGCTCCACCCAATGGATGATCTCGGTCTTCGGCGGCAATTCCGTCGCGACCTGCTCCTTGGTCCTGCGCAGCAGGAACGGTTTGATCCGACCGTTGAGGTGCTGAAGTCTGACTTCACTGGCGCGTTTTTCAATCGGTACGCGGTAATCGCGGTTGAAGCTTTTCACGTCGCCAAGCCAGCCAGGCAAGAGGAAGTGGAACAGCGACCACAGCTCGCCGAGGTGGTTTTCCAGCGGCGTGCCACTCAGGCACAGGCGCTGGCGCGCATTCAGCTCGCGGGCGGCGTGGGCGGCCTTGCTGTTGGGGTTCTTGATGTATTGCGCTTCGTCCAGTACCAGCACGTGCAGCGGCTGCGCGGCCAGGCGTTCGACGTCCTTTGGCAGCAGTGCATAGGTGGTGAGGATCAGGTCGTAATCGACCAGGTGATCAAAGTGTTTTTTGCGACTGGCGCCGTACAGCGCCAGCACTTTGAGCTGTGGCGTGAAGTGCGCGGCTTCATCGAGCCAGTTCGGGATCAGGCTGGTGGGCATCACCACCATGCACGGCCGGTCGAGGCGTCCGGCGTTCTTCTCACTAAGAATATGCGCCAGCGTCTGTAGGGTTTTACCCAGGCCCATGTCGTCCGCGAGAATTCCGCCGACTTCCAGTTGCCGCAGCGACTGCATCCAGCTCAAGCCTTCCAGTTGATATGGGCGCAAGGTCGCGTTCAAGCCTTCGGGGGCTGTTGCGGTGTAATCCTTGATGTCCCGCAGGCGCTGGGCAAACGTGCGGATCTGCTCGCCACCTTCCCAAAGCAGCGGCATGCCTTCCAGCGGATTCAGGCGCGTGGCGTCGGCCTTGCTCAGGCGTAGCGTGGTTTCGCCGGGCTCTTGCAGGTAGAACTCGCCAAGCGTCGCCAGCACCGGTTTCAAGCGGCCGAAGGGCAGGGCGACCTGCAAGGGGCCGTGCTGGGAATTCGGGCGGTTGGGAATGTTCACCAGAATCAGTTCGTCGTCGCGTCGGCGGGCGAGGCGTTCCGGATTGAGGATTTCGGTGTGGGAGCGCATCAGGTTCAGCAGGATCGGCAGCAAGCTCAAGCGCTCGCCGTTGACGATGATCCCCAGCTCCAGATCAAACCAGTCGCGCTCCGGTGCCTGCTCGACGGTGGCGTACCAATCGTCCACGGCGGTCAGGTCGAAGCCGAAATCTTCGTCGATCTGCAGCTCCCAACCTTGAGTGCGCAGTTTCGGCAATTCATTGAGGGTGAAGGTCAGCCAGGCGCTGTCGTTGACCATTTCATAGAGTTCGCCAGCGCTTTCCGGCAAGGCCTTGCTTTGTCGGGTGGCGATCTTGAAACCGAGAATTCGCAGCTGCTCCCGGTAGGCCTGTTCGACTTCCGGGTGGCGTTTTATCCGTAGCGTCTGGGTTTCCTGGCGAATCAGTACATCGGCGTTCTTCTGCCCGGAAACGTACTCATCCAGATAGCTGAACGACAGCGCCGCCCGATGCTGGATGTAGCGCTGCATCTTGCCGTTGCGTGGTTCGAAGGCGCTGAACTCGATGCTCGCCAGCCACAGGCGCGGTATCGGTTGCACGTTGTCCACAAGGACTTGGGGTGGCGCCTTTGGGCTGCGGTTCTCCAATACCGCCTGAAGTTTTTCCAGCAGTTCGGCGTCTTGTGCTGCGGCGGGGTAGGCGAGGGTTTCCTGCACCTTCAGCAGCACCGCCGCGCAATGTTTGCAGTTGACGTGAACCGGGCACGTGCACGTGGCGTCGACCATCAGCAAGGTCGCTTTGGCCGACTCGCGCAGGCGAATGGTCTGGCGGTACACGTTACCGCCAGAGCCTTCGCAAGCGGCGACGATCGTGGCATCGCCAGCCTCGACGATCCTGACGCGGTTCTCCAGCGCGTAGCGACGGCCACGCTCCAGGCTCTGTTCCTTGAATCGGCTGACCCAGGAAGGTGCCAGGGGTTTGCTCAGGGTCGCTGACATAGGGACTCAATCAGTCCGGAATTTCATCGGGGACTGGCCGAGGCGCAGGGGCGGTGAGCGAGGTGATCTTGATCAGCAGGCCGAGGTGGCCGTTGTCGAGGAAGTTCAGCTGGCCGTTCTTGGTGTGGCTTTCCTGCTTCAGGCGTTCGCTGGCGGTGACCAAACCATTGGCGTCGATCTGGTTGACCCAGAAATCCGCGTCGACGTCGGTAAAACGTCCCAGTTTTAAGCTCAACGTGCCCTCGATCGGGAACTGGCCGAACTGTTCCTTGCCCTCACTGATGGCGATCTTGCGGGCATCTTCGCCCAGGTTCTGTTGCCAGGCCTTGTGCAGTAACACCGTGTAATCGCTGCTGGCGCTGAGTTTTTGCACTTCATTATTCAGGCTTGGCGTGCGCAGGTTGTCCTTGCTGATACTTTTTGCACCGGCAGCCCAGTCTTCCGGTGCGGCTTTGCTGACAATGGCTGGCACGGCGTTTTGCCGCACCAGGATCATTTCAACCTGGTACAGGTCATCGGCAAACGCCGTAGGAGCGACCAGGGTGGTCAGCAAGGTCAGCAAGGTCAGTAAACAAAACAGGCGCATGCGGCGTCCTTCAAGCAGTTTTCGGAATGAGGCACTCAAGCAGCGCCTCTACAGTATTAAAGCGCTCTTCCGGGCGCTCCATCGGGACCATGAATTTAAACATCGTGGCACCTTCGAATTTGTAGCGTTTGGGCTGGCCCTGGATCAGTTTGATCAGGGTCAGCGGGTCGACCGGCGTCTGCGCGGCGAACTCGATCCGGCCGCCTTGCGGGCCACCGTCGACTTTCTTGATGCCCAGCAGTTCGGCTTGCAGCTTCAATGCCGTGATGCGCATCAGGTTCTTCGTCGGTTCCGGCAGCAGGCCGAAACGGTCGATCATCTCCACTTGCAGGTCTTTGAGGCCTTCCTCATCGGTGGCCGAGGCAATGCGTTTGTAGAGAATCAGTCGGGCATGCACGTCCGGCAAGTAGGCTTCGGGAATCAACGCCGGGACGCGCAGATTGACTTCCGGACCACCGCCCAGCGGTTGATCAAGGTTCGGTTGTTCGCCCTTGCGGATCGACTTCACCGCGCGTTCGAGCATTTCCATGTACAGGGTGAAACCGACCGCCTGGATCTGACCGCTCTGACCGTCGCCCAGCAGTTCGCCGGCGCCACGGATCTCCAGGTCGTTGGTGGCGAGCACGAAGCCTGCGCCGAGGTCCTGGGTGTTGGCGATCGCTTCCAGACGTTTTTCGGCGTCGGGAGTGATCTGCTGGCGTGGCGGGGTCAGCAAATAAGCGTAAGCCTGGTGGTGACTGCGACCGACGCGGCCGCGCAATTGGTGCAGCTGCGCCAGGCCAAATTTGTCGGCACGCTCGATGATGATGGTGTTGGCGCTCGGCACGTCGATGCCGGTCTCGATGATGGTCGAGGCAATCAGCACGTTGAAGCGCTTGTGATAAAAGTCGCTCATCACCTGTTCGAGATCGCGTTCGCGCATCTGCCCATGGCCGATGCCGATCCGCGCTTCCGGCACCAGTTCGGCGAGGTCGGCGGCACACTTCTCGATGGTCTTGACGTCGTTGTGCAGGTAATAGACCTGACCGCCGCGCAGCAACTCACGTAGCAGGGCCTCTTTGACCGTGCTCTTGTTCTGCTCCATGACGAAAGTCCGCACCGACAGGCGACGGGCTGGCGGCGTGGCAATGATCGACAGGTCGCGCATGCCCGACACCGCCATGTTCAGCGTGCGCGGAATCGGCGTGGCGGTCAGGGTAAGAATGTCGACTTCACTGCGCAGGGCCTTGAGCTGCTCTTTTTGACGGACACCAAAACGATGCTCTTCGTCGATGATGACCAACCCGAGGTTTTTGATTTTCACGTCGTCCTGCAGCAACTTGTGCGTGCCGATGACGATGTCGATCTTGCCTTCGGCGAGGTCCGCCACTGCAGCGTTGACTTCCTTGGTCGACTTGAAGCGGCTCATCACTTCCACGCTCACCGGCCAGTCGGCGAAGCGGTCGCGGAAGCTGTTGTAATGCTGCTGGGCGAGCAGGGTAGTCGGCACCAGGATCGCCACCTGGCGACCGCCATGCACCGCAATGAACGCCGCGCGCATCGCCACTTCGGTCTTGCCGAAGCCCACGTCGCCGCAGACCAGGCGGTCCATCGGCTTCGGTGCCAGCATGTCGGCGCGGACGGCGTCGATGGTGGTTTGCTGATCCGGGGTTTCTTCGAACGGGAAACCGGCACTGAAGGTTGCGTAGTCGGCTTTCGGGTCTTCGAAGGCATAACCCTCGCGAGCGGCGCGACGGGCATAGATGTCTAGCAGCTCGGCCGCGACGTCGCGCACTTGCTCGGCGGCTTTGCGTTTGGCTTTCTGCCAGGTTTCCGAGCCGAGGCGGTGCAGCGGGGCCAGGGCATCGTCGCTACCGGTGTAGCGAGCAATCAGGTGCAGGTTGGCCACTGGCACATAGAGCTTGGCGCCCTCTGCGTATTGCAGGGTCAAGAACTCGGCAGCCTGATCGTCGATTTCCAGGGTCGCCAGACCCAGGTAGCGACCGACGCCGTGATCGATATGCACCACCGGCGCGCCTTCGCGCAACTCGGTAAGGTTCTTGATGACTGCATCGTTGTTGGCATCGGCGCGTTTTTCGCGGCGACGACGTTGCATCACCCGCTGACCGAACAACGGGCTTTCGGCCACCAGCGCCAGGGCCGGGTCGTCGAGTACCAGGCCTTCGTCGAGCGGCGCGATGGTGATCGCCAGCCGCTCCTTGCTTGCGACAAAGTCCGGCCAGCTGTCGACGGTTTTCGGTCGCAGCTTCAGGCGTTCGAGCAATTCCAGCAGCACTTCACGACGACCCGCGGACTCGGCGGTAAACAGCACGCGCCCGGGAAACTCGTCGAGGAAGCCGGCCAGCGCCGCCAACGGCTGGGTGGCCTTGGCTTCGATGGCCAGGTTCGGCAGTTCGCGCGCCGGGAAGCGCTCGCGACCGACGCCGGTTTCCACGTCCTGTTGACTGGCCACTACCCGCGGCCAGTTCTTCAGGCGCGCAAAGCAGTCTTCCACCGGCAGGAACAGTTCGGCCGGAGGTAATAAAGGACGGGACGGATCGACGCGGCGTTCTTCGTAGCGATTGCGCACGTCGTTCCAGAAGTTTTCCGCTGCCTGCTCGATGCCCGGCAGAGAAAACACTTGTGTGTCCTGGGGCAGGTAATCGAACAGCGTCGAGGTTTCGTCGAAGAACAGCGGCAGGTAGTACTCGATACCGGCCGGTGTAATCCCGCTGCTCAGGTCTTGAAAGATCGGGCAGCGACGGAAGTCGACATCGAAACGCTCGCGAAAGCGTGCCTTGAAGCGGGTGACCGCATCTTTCTGCAGCGGGAATTCCCGCGCGGGCAACAGGCGAACGGTGTCGACTTTATCGATGGAGCGCTGGTTTTCCGGGTCGAAGGTACGCAGCGTTTCGATTTCGTCGTCGAACAAGTCGATACGGAAGGGCAGTTTGCTGCCCATCGGGAACAGGTCGATCAGCGAGCCGCGCACCGTGAACTCGCCGTGCTCGTACACCGTGTCGACGTAGCGATAGCCACTGGCTTCAAGCCGGGTGCGCATTTGCTCGACGTCGAGCTTCTGGCCAACGTCCAGCACCAGGCTGCTGCCGAGCAGGAATTTGGTCGGCGCGAGGCGGTGCAGCGCGGTGGTGATCGGCACGACCAATACGCCATGGCTCAGCTCCGGCAACCTATATAAGGCCGCGATGCGCTGGGAAATGATGTCCTGGTGGGGTGAAAAAAGATCGTAAGGCAGGGTTTCCCAGTCCGGGAAATGCAGCACAGGCAAATCCGGGGCGAAGAAACTCAGCTCCTGTTCCAGCCGTTCGGCACTTTGGCTGTCGGCGGTCAGCAGCAGGGTAAAGCGCTTGGCAGCGCTGGCAGCCTCGGCGATGGCCAGGCTAAGGGCGGCACCGGGCAGATTGCCCCAGTGCTGTTTACCTGCCGCGGCAGGGAGAAGCGGTAGACGCAGAACGGGCACGGAAGGTTGAGCTCCAAGCGTTGCGACAAAGTCGGTAATTGTAGCGGCCCCGGGTGCCGCCTGTCAGTTGCAGACTGTGTCTATTACGCAGGTTTGGCGAAATGTAGTGGTAAAGACAAAATTCGCCGGTTTTTTACCGGAAATTGATGATTATGTAGTGGCAAAACGACCGAGTGTTACGGAGGGTTACGGATAAGACAGCGGTATCTCCAAAAAATTGACTGCGCTGAAAGCCCCGGTTTTACTGGGCTGCATCGCTGCGTGATTTTTTTGAACCTGATTTTGTTACGGATCGCACGACAGGCGCGCATTGCTACGGGAGGCACTCGGCGGCATAATGTAGCCCCTTTTTTCTGCCCCTACATGTGGAAGGTTCCCGTGACTCAGAAGCCCGACCAGTGTCTTGGTGAATGGATCGACCGTGAAGCACTCGCAGAAGCGATGATTCCGCTTATCGGTCAGCTCTACCGCAATAACAACGTGGTGAGCTCGATCTATGGCCGCAGCCTGATCAATCGTTCAGTCATTGCGATTCTCAAAGCTCACCGCTTTGCTCGTCATCGTCAGTCCGATGACAGCGAATTGTCCGTCCACGAAACATTCCCGCTGCTCAAGGCGATGAGCGAGCTCAAGCTCGGCGCCGCTTCGGTTGACCTGGGCAAGCTTGCGGTCAAGTTCAAAGCCGAAGGCAATGGCCGCACTGCCGAGCAGTTCGTCCGCGAAGAACTGGCTGATGTCGTTGGTCAGCAGAACGTTTCCGCTCGCAAAGGCACCGACGTTGTCCTGTACGGCTTCGGTCGTATCGGCCGTCTGCTGGCGCGCATCCTGATCGAGAAAACCGGTGGTGGTGACGGCCTGCGTCTGCGCGCCATCGTTGTCCGCAAGGGCGCCGAGAACGATCTGGTCAAGCGTGCAAGCCTGCTGCGTCGTGACTCGGTTCATGGTCCGTTCGATGGCACCATCACTATTGATGAAGCCAACAACACCATCACCGCCAACGGCAACCTGATCCAGGTGATCTACGCGAAGAACCCGACTGAAGTGGATTACACCCAGTACGGCATCAAAGACGCGCTGCTGGTGGACAACACCGGTGTATGGCGCGACGCCGAGGGCCTGGGTCAACACCTGGCTTGCCCAGGTATCGACCGCGTTGTTCTGACCGCGCCGGGTAAAGGCAAGCTGAAGAACATCGTTCACGGCATCAACCACGGTGATATCACTGCTGACGACAAGATCGTTTCCGCCGCTTCCTGCACCACCAACGCCATCGTGCCGGTGCTCAAAGCTGTGAACGACAAGTTCGGCATCGTAAATGGTCACGTTGAAACTGTTCACTCGTACACCAACGACCAGAACCTGATCGACAACTTCCACAAAGGCGATCGCCGTGGCCGTAGTGCCGCGCTGAACATGGTGATCACCGAGACCGGTGCTGCCACGGCTGCTGCCAAGGCACTGCCTGAGCTGGCCGGCAAGCTGACCGGTAACGCGATCCGCGTTCCGACGCCAAACGTGTCGATGGCCATTCTCAACCTGAACCTTGAGAAAGCCACCACTCGTGAAGAGATCAACGAGTACCTGCGCCAGATGGCCATGCACTCCGATCTGCATAAGCAAATTGACTACGTCAATTCGCAGGAAGTGGTTTCCACCGACTTCGTTGGCTCGCGCCACGCAGGCGTTGTGGACGCTGAAGCGACCATCACCCAAGACAACCGCGTTGTTCTGTACGTCTGGTACGACAACGAGTTCGGTTACAGCTGCCAGGTGGTTCGCGTGATGGAAGACATGGCCGGTGTAAACCCGCCAGCGTTCCCGCGCTAAGCCTTAGCTGCACATGAAACGCCCCGACTTTGGTCGGGGCGTTTTTGTTTGTGCAATTTGTCAGTTTCCAGAGGTGTGGTTTGTGCCGGCCTTTTCGCGGGCATGCGCCCGCTCAAAACTGGCGAATGACCTGTAGGAGCGAGGCTTGCCCGCGAAAGCGATTTGTCAGGCGCCGCCGACCACCGCGGCTTGCGCAGTCCGCAGTTCATGCCGATTGCCTTTGAACAACACCAGCGTCGCAATCAACCCCAGCACCGCCGCGCCAGTGAGCCAGATCCCCGGCGCTGCCTTGTTGTCCAGCACATGGATCAAGTACGTACACGCCGCGGGTGTAAACCCGCCGAACGTTGCAGTCGCCAGGCTGTAGGCCAGGGAGAAGCCGGTGGTACGAACTTCCACCGGCATAATCTCGGTCAGCGCCACTACCATGGCGCCGTTGTACGAGCCGTACAGGAACGACAGCCACAACTCGACGATCAGCAAATGGCTGAAGCTCGGATTCGCCACCAGCCATGACAGGGCAGGGTAGGCCGTAAGGATCGCCAGAACGGTCGCCGCCAGGAGTAGGGGTTTGCGCCCGATCTTGTCGGACACGGCACCCATGACAGGCAGCCAGAAAAAATTCGACAGACCGATACAGACCGTCACCAGCAACGCATCCAGATCCGACAGATGCAATTCGGCTTTGCCGAAGGTCGGGGTGTAGGCGGTGATCAGGTAGAACGACACGGTGGTCATCACCACCAATGCCATGCCGGCGATGACGATGCCAAAGTTCTGACTGATCGAGCGGACGACGTCCCGCAGGGTAGGGCGGTGTTTGCGCGCCTGGAATTCCGGGGTTTCTTCAAGCGAACGACGAATCACGAAAATCACCGGCACAATCATGCAGCCGATCAGGAATGGAACACGCCAGCCCCAGTCACCCATTTCTTCGGGGCTGAGCCAATGGTTCAAACCGACTCCCAGCAGACCGGCGAACACTACCGCGGCTTGCTGACTGGCGGATTGCCAACTGACAAAGAAGCCCTTGCGACCCGGCGTGGAAATCTCTGCCAGGTACACCGACACGCCGCCCAGTTCCACGCCGGCCGAGAAGCCTTGCAGCAGGCGGCCGAACAGCACGAGCAGCGGCGCGGCCACGCCGAGGGTGGCGTAACCCGGCACGCAGGCAATCAGCACCGTGCCGGCAGCCATCATCGCCAGGGTGATGATCAAGCCTTTGCGGCGGCCATGACGGTCGATGTAGGCGCCGAGGAAAATCGCGCCCAGAGGGCGCATCAGGAATCCAGCACCGAAAGTGGCCAGCGACAACATCAGGGAGGCGAAAGCGCTGTCGGCAGGAAAGAAAGTTTTTGCGATGGCCGTGGCGTAAAAGCCGTAGACCATAAAGTCGAACATTTCGAGAAAGTTACCGCTGACAACGCGAAAAATCGCCTTGCCTTTGCTCGTGTTGGAGGACATTTGTAGATACTCACTCTGGTAAGTCTTGTTTGAACGCGCTGCACCTGCACGAGCCTGTGTGGCGAAGTGAGGCTCCCACAGGTTTTGCGTCTGACAGGCAGATGAGGCAGGTCTGGCTCCCATGCGCTCTGAAGCCCATAATGGCGGGCGCGGTTTTGGGGGGAGATGAAGATTTGTTAACTGGACGGTGGACTGGGATTGTGATGCTGGTCGGTGTTTTGTCCGGTTGTGGCAACGGCGACAGTCTGGAACGCTTCGACGGCCCAGCCATGGGCAGTCGTTATTCCATTCAATACGTGAGGCATTCCTACACGCTCGGGCCGAAAGCGGTGCAGGCTGAAGTAGAAAATATCCTTGCTGAAGTGGATCGACAATTCTCGACCTACCGCAGCGATTCGGACATCGAGCGCTTCAACGATCTCCCCGCCAATCGCTGTCAGAAAATGCCCGCGCCGATCCTCAAACTGATCCGCGTTGCTCAGCTGCTGTCGGAACAAAGCGAAGGCTCCTACGACCTGACTGTGGAACCGCTGCTCAATCTCTGGGGGTTCGGCCCGCAAGCCCGTGAGGAAAAAGTCCCCACCGCCCAGTCGCTCGCCGAAGTAAGGCAGAGGGTTGGCTACCAACACCTGCGCATCGATCGCGATCAGCTGTGCAAGGACGCAGCCGTCGAAGTCGACTTCAACAGCATCGCCGCCGGTTACGCCGTCGATACCATTGCCGAAAAACTCGAAGCGATGGGCATCCGCAGCTACCTGGTCGAGGTCACCGGCGAACTCAAGGCGGCCGGCAAGAAACACGATGGCTCGCCATGGCGCATCGCTCTGGAAGAGCCTCGGGATGATCGGCAAGTGGCCGAACGTGTGATTGTTGTCGACGGCTACGGAGTGTCCACTTCCGGCGACTACCGTAACTATTTTGAGCAGGACGGTCGGCGCTATTCCCACACCTTCGATGCCCGCACCGGTGCGCCGGTCTCACACACCCTGGCGTCGGTCACAGTGATTAATCCTTCAGCGTTAATGGCCGATGGTTTATCGACGCTGTTGCTGATTCTCGGACCGGAGCGCGGGTGGGACTACGCAGAAAAACACGATATCGGCGCATTTTTTGTGATCCGTGCCGATACAGGTTTCGTCACACGAACCAATCAGGCTTTTGAGCGCCTCAGTGGCGGCAAAACTGAATGATTGCGACGGTTCGCGCATCGAAGACTGGCGTTGTAGTGCAGGCAAAACTAGCCTACGACGCGACCAAGGGTTAATGTGCCCGGCGTTGACGCTTCTATAGACTGTGTCCGGGTTCTGCATTGGCCCCAAATTGTTCCTTCACGCCACAGATCGGCGTGATTTAGCCGCAGGTGCCGAGGGCACTGCGGCCTGTTCTGAGGAGTACGCATGGCTGTCTACAACTACGACGTGGTGGTACTGGGTTCCGGCCCGGCGGGAGAAGGCGCGGCAATGAACGCCGCCAAAGCAGGGCGCAAGGTGGCGATGGTCGATAGCCGTCGCCAGGTCGGCGGCAACTGCACCCACCTGGGTACCATCCCGTCCAAGGCACTGCGTCACTCGGTCCGGCAGATCATGCAGTTCAACACCAACCCGATGTTCCGGGCCATTGGTGAGCCGCGCTGGTTCTCGTTTCCGGACGTGCTGAAAAGCGCCGAAAAAGTCATTTCCAAACAAGTCGCCTCGCGCACTGGCTACTACGCCCGTAATCGCGTCGACGTGTTCTTTGGCACCGGCAGCTTCGCCGACGAGCAAACCATCGAAGTGGTCTGCGCCAACGGTGTGGTCGAAAAACTGGTGGCCAAGCACATCATCATCGCCACCGGCTCGCGTCCCTATCGCCCGGCGGACATCGATTTCCATCACCCGCGCATCTACGATAGCGACACCATCCTCAGCCTCGGCCACACCCCGCGCAAACTCATCGTTTACGGCGCTGGCGTGATCGGTTGCGAATACGCGTCGATCTTCAGTGGCCTGGGTGTGCTGGTTGAACTGGTGGACAACCGCGGTCAGTTGCTGAGTTTCCTGGACTCGGAAATTTCCCAGGCCCTGAGCTACCACTTCAGCAACAACAACATCACGGTTCGCCACAACGAAGACTACGACCGCGTCGAAGGCGTGGACAGCGGCGTGATCCTGCACCTCAAGTCCGGCAAGAAGATCAAGGCCGATGCCTTGCTCTGGTGCAACGGTCGTACCGGCAACACCGACCAGCTGGGTCTGGAAAACATCGGCGTGAAGGTCAACAGCCGTGGCCAGATCGAAGTCGACGAAGCCTATCGCACCTGCGTACCGAACATTTACGGTGCCGGTGACGTGATCGGCTGGCCGAGCCTGGCCAGTGCCGCCCACGACCAGGGTCGTTCGGCCGCTGGCAGCATCGTCGATAACAACAGCTGGCGCTTCGTCAACGACGTGCCGACCGGTATCTACACCATTCCGGAGATCAGCTCGATCGGCAAGAACGAGCAGGAGCTGACTCAGGCCAAGGTGCCCTACGAAGTGGGCAAGGCGTTCTTCAAGGGCATGGCGCGTGCACAGATTGCCGGCGAGCCCCAGGGCATGCTGAAAATCCTGTTCCACCGCGAGACCCTGGAAGTGCTGGGCGTTCACTGCTTCGGTTATCAGGCGTCGGAGATCGTTCACATCGGTCAGGCGATCATGAGCCAGCCGGGCGAACTGAACACCCTGAAGTACTTCGTCAACACGACGTTCAACTACCCGACCATGGCCGAAGCCTATCGGGTAGCGGCTTACGATGGCCTCAACCGGCTTTTTTGAGTGGCTCCGGCCGGTGGCCTGAGCCGGCCGGGGAGACCGATTTCAGCAATTCTCGAGGGTGGCGCTGGCCAAACCGGGAAAGTCTGTAATCAGGCTGTCAACGCCGAAGTCGGCGAGTCTGCGCATCAGCGCGGGCTCGTTGACTGTCCATACCGACACATGCAGCCCCTGACGCTGCGCCTTCTGCAGGCGTTCCGGCGTACACAGGGTCCAGTTCAGCGCCAGAATCTCACAGCCGTAACTCTGGGCGACTTTCAACGGGTCGAGCCATGCATATTCAGCCACCAATCCACGAGACACGTCCGGCACCAGGTCCAGCGCGGCTTTCAGCACTTCGCGTGAACTCGATGTGATCGTGACCTTGTCGAGCAGGCCGAAACGCTGAGCCATTTCGCGTATCGCCAGCACGGTCGTCGCGGCACGGGTGCGAGATGCGCTTTTGACTTCCAGCTGCCAATGCTCGAAATCGCATTTCTCGAACAACTCTTCCAGCGTGGGGATCGGGCAAGGCTTGATCCAGCCCGGCCCGCCCTTGCGTGCGTCGTAGGTCACCAGCTCGGCCGCCGTGTGCTCGACGACCTTGCCGCGTCGGTCGGTGGTGCGCTTGAGTGTCGGGTCGTGGATGACCATCAACTCGTTGTCCATGGACAGGTGCAGGTCCAGTTCACAGCGGCGCACGCCATGCTTGAGGCATTGCTGGAAACTGGTCAGCGTGTTTTCCGGTGCTTCGCCCTTGGCGCCGCGATGGCCGTAGATGAGGGTCACGGTTCTTCCTTAAATTAAATGCCTGATTCGTTTTCGCGGGCCAGACGTCGTTCCTGGGCCTGCTTCTGCAAAATGTAGCGGGCCAGCAATTGGCGCTGGGCGTCGGTCGGGTATTCGAACTCGGTGCCAACGTCGTAGGCGCCAGCCTTGCGATCGCAATGCGTGACCTTGGCCCGCAGCAACAGGCCGAGGGCTTGCGGCATCAGCACCAGTTTGACCGACAGGTGCGCGCCCACGGCGATGGGCGTCGGGTGCTGGAAGTCGATACCGCCTTCGGAAATGATCACCGGCTGCGGCTCGCCGATCTGCCCGAGTACGGTGATGGCGATCACCTGGCTCAGCAGATCGATGCGTTTGTTCTGGGATTTCAGGAAGGCAGCGAGGTTGCGGTCGCGCTCACTGATCTGGCGCAGCAGGTGTTGCGACTCGAATTCGCTCAGGTGCAGTTCGCTGAGCAAGTTGAACAGTGGGGAAGCATCCTGCAACACTTCCTGGCCTGCGGCTTCGGGAGCGGACAGGGGCCGAATTTCCAGTGCGATCGTGTCCTCGATACGGTAGTATTCGCGGCGATCTTCTTCATCTAATGTCGACATGGCGAACCCATGGTAGCGGCGGTGGTCTGAGTGTAAAGCTGGTTATCGACCCCCGCCACAAGGACGTTCCTTTTCCCTCCGAACAAGCCCCGACATGTTCAGACCTCTCTTCGTATTTATTGGCACGCGTTATACCCGTGCAAAGCGCCGCAATCATTTTGTGTCATTCATTTCCCTGACCTCGATGATCGGACTCGCCCTCGGCGTGGTCGTGATGATCGTCGTGCTTTCGGTCATGAACGGCTTCGATCATGAGATGCGCACCCGCGTGCTGGGCATGGTGCCCCACGCGACCATCGAGTCCGGTGAACCGATCAGCGACTGGCAAAGCCTGGCCGCCAAGGTCAAGCAGAACCCGCAGGTGACGGCCGTTGCGCCGTTCACCCAGATGCAGGGTTTGCTGACCAACAACGGCAAGGTCTCCAAAGTCCTGCTCAATGCCATCGACCCTGCGCTGGAACGCCAGGTCTCGATCATTGATAACTTCATGCAGCAGGGCAAACTCGACGACCTCACGCCGGGCAGCTTCGGCATTGTCATCGGTGACAAGGCGGCCGCCAAGCTTGGCGCCGCGGTTGGCGACAAGCTGACATTCGTGGCACCGGAAGTCACGGTGACCCCGGCCGGGATGTTCCCGCGCATGAAACGCTTTACCGTGGTCGGCATTTTCCATGTCGGCGCCGGTGAGATCGACGGGTACCTGGGTGTCACCAACCTGCAGGATCTGGCGAAAATGCATCGCTGGAAGCCGGATCAGGTCCAGGGCATCCGCCTGAAGTTCGATGACCTGTTCCAGGCCCCGCGCACGGCGTGGAATATCGCCCAGCAACTCGGTGAGGACCATTTCTACGCCCGCGACTGGACCCGTACCCACGGCAATCTGTATCAGGCGATCCGCATGGAAAAAGCCATGATCGGCCTGCTGTTGCTGCTGATCGTCGCCGTTGCGGCCTTCAACATCATTTCCACGCTGGTGATGGTGGTGAACGACAAGAAGGGTGACATCGCGATTCTGCGAACCCTGGGCTCCACGCCGGGGCAGATCATGGCGATCTTCATGGTCCAGGGCACGGTCATTGGCGTGATCGGCACGCTGATCGGCGCCGTGGTCGGGATCTTCGCCGCGTTGAACGTCAGCGCTGCGATCTCGGCCCTCGAAGGGTTGATCGGCCACAAATTCCTGAACGCCGACGTGTATTTCATCGATTACCTGCCGTCGCAAGTGCAGAGCCAGGACGTGTTGATGGTCTGCGCCGCCGCGTTGGTCCTGAGTTTCCTCGCCACCCTGTATCCAGCCTGGCGTGCCGCGCGCACCCAGCCTGCGGAGGCGCTACGTTATGAGTGAGTTGGGTATGAGTGATAAAGCAATCTTGAGCTGCCGCAACCTGGGCAAGTCCTACGAGGAAGGCCCGGAGTCGGTAGAAGTGCTGGCCGGTCTGCAACTGGAGTTGCATCCGGGTGAGCGCGTGGCGATTGTCGGCACCTCGGGTTCGGGCAAAAGTACCTTGCTCAACCTGTTGGGCGGTCTCGACACGCCGACCAAGGGCAGCGTCTGGCTCGATGGCGAAGAGCTGTCGGCCCTGAGCGAGAAGAAACGCGGCCTGCTGCGCAACCGGTCGCTGGGTTTCGTCTACCAGTTCCACCATTTGCTGCCTGAGTTCACCGCGCTGGAAAACGTCTGCATGCCGCTGCTGATCGGCAAGACTGCGATTCCGGAAGCGCGCCAGCGTGCGACTGCGTTGCTGGAGCGGGTAGGGCTTGGCCATCGTCTGGAGCACAAACCGTCTGAACTGTCCGGCGGCGAACGTCAGCGCGTTGCCATCGCCCGCGCCCTGGTGAACAAGCCAGGCCTGGTGATGCTCGACGAGCCGACCGGCAACCTCGACTCCCACACCGCCCAGGGCATTCAGGATTTGATGCTGGAACTCAGCACCTCGATGCGCACGGCGTTCCTGGTGGTGACTCACGACATGAACCTGGCTCGCCAGATGGATCGCGTCCTGCATTTGCAGGAAGGTTGCCTGACGCCCATCTGATTGGTCGAAACCCGATGTCTGAAAAGACGTCGGGTCTTTTTGTTTTTATACGGTGTCCCAGCGAATGTTCAGACCGTTATCGATCTTTATCGGCACGCGCTATACCCGCGCCAAGCGCCGCAATCGCTTTGTTTCCTTCATCTCGATGACCTCGATGATCGGCCTCGCCCTAGGCGTGCTGGCGATGATCGTGGTGCTGTCGGTGATGAACGGCTTCCAGCGCGAAATGAGCTCGCGCATCCTCGGTATGGTGCCGCACGCGACCATCGTCGGCGTGAAGCCGATCGACGATTGGCAGCCCGTGGCCGCCGCCGCGATGAAAAACCCGGAAGTCACTGCCGCCGTGCCGTTCACCGAGATGGAAGGCATGCTCTCCTATAAAGGCACGATGCAGCCAATTCAGGTCAGCGGTGTAGATCCCGCGCTGGAAGGCAAGGTGTCGATCGTTGCCCAGCACATCGTTCAGGGCCGTCTCGATGCGTTGAAACCGGGCGAGTTCGGCGTGGTGATCGGCGAAATCACCGCGCGGCGTTTCCGCTTGAATGTCGGCGACAAGATCACCCTGATCGTGCCGGAAGTCAGCAACGCACCGGGCGGCATTACCCCGCGCATGCAGCGGCTGAACGTAGTGGGCGTGTTCAAGGTCGGTGCCGAGCTGGATGGCTCGATGGCGCTGATCCACGTCGCCGATGCCGCGCAGATGCAGCACTGGGAACCGAACCAGGTGCAGAGCGTGCGATTGGCGGTGAAGGATTTGTACGCGGCGCCGAAGGTCTCCAGCGATATCGCTGGCGGGCTGGGCACCGCTTACAAGGCTGATGACTGGACCCACACCCAGGGCAGTCTGTTCAGTGCGATGAAGATGGAAAAAACCATGATCGGCCTGCTGTTGCTGATGATCGTCGCCGTGGCGGCGTTCAACATCATCGCAACGTTGATCATGGTGGTGAACGACAAGGGCGCGGACATCGCGATCCTGCGCACCATTGGCGCCACGCCGCGGCAGATCATGGCGATCTTCATGGTGCAGGGCACGGTGATCGGGGTTGTCGGCACCTTGATCGGTGGCGTTCTGGGCGTGATAGCGGCGCTGAACGTCAGCGAGCTGGTGGGGTGGATGGAGCGGGTCAGTGGCCAGCACATCTTCAGTTCTGACGTGTATTTCGTCAGTAACTTGCCCTCGGAATTACAGGGTGGGGATGTGTTGTTGATCTGCTCGGCGGGGTTCGTCCTGAGCTTCCTGGCGACGGTCTACCCGGCCTGGCGTGCGGCGAAGATCGAGCCAGCACACGCGTTGCGGTATTCGTAAGTCGTTACACCGCCGTCACGAGCAGGCTCGCTCACATTGGATCTGATTCAACTCGGTCACGGTGGGAGCGAGCCTGCTCGCGATGGGGCCGGCTCTGCTGGCCTTAATCTCCCTTTGGCAACTCAATCACAAAACGCGTCCACCCATTATTCGATTCGCAATGAATCTGTCCGCCATGGGCGCGGATGATTGACTGAGTGATCGCTAATCCCAATCCCGCATGTTCACTACTGCCTTCCTGGCGCGCCGGATCGGTCCGATAAAACCGGTCAAACAATCGCGGCAGCAACGTCCCGTCAATCCCGTCCCCACTGTTCTCGACCGTCAAACTCAAGGCTTTGACCTGGTCGACAATCCGCACCCGAACCTCGCCTTCGGCTGGTGTAAACCGCAACGCGTTGTCCAGCAGATTGGAAAGTGCCCGACGCAACATGCTGCGATCTCCCTCCATGCGCGCACTGCCTTCACGACTCAACCTGACCTGCGCGTCCTCCGCCAACGGCGCAAAAAACTCCAGCAACAGATCCACTTCTCCCGCCAGCTCCAGCGGTTCGCGCTTGGGCATCAACAACCCATGGTCAGCCTTGGCCAGATACAACATGTCGTTGACCAGTTGCGCCATCCATTGCAGTTCTTCGAGGTTGCTGTGCAGCGCTTCGCGGTAGTCCTCGATAGGCCGAGGGCGGGTGAGGGTGACCTGAGTGTGGGTCAGCAGGTTCGACAACGGCGTGCGCAGCTCATGGGCGATGTCAGCGGAAAACGCCGAGAGCCGTTGAAAAGAGTCGTCCAGGCGTCCGAGCATGGCGTTGAAGCTGTGGGCCAATTCCTCGAGCTCCGACGGCATATTCTCGTCGGGCAGCCGGGCATTGAGCGATTGCGCTGAAACGCCGCTGGCGATCGCGCTCATGCGTCGCAACGGGCGCAAACCACTGCGTGCCGCCCACGCACCGAGCAACGCGGTGGCCAGCGCCGACAAGCCGACGGTCATCCAGATCAGGCGCTGCATGCGTTGCAGAAAGTGCTGGTGATGGGTGATGTCCAGCAGCAAGGTCAGTTGCGGTGAGTCAGGTTTGTCGAGATACAACGGAGCATTGAGGACGCGGTAGTCGGTACCTTCGCTACTCACCGTGGACAAACCCGCCTGAGTAGGTAATTCCCGGGGCAGGTGCGCCGAACTGTCATACCAGCGCTGGCCATCGCTGCCAGTGATTCGCAGCGACAGGTCGGCCTGCCGACTCAGTTCATCCGCCAGTCTGACTTCGCTTTCACTCGGCTGAACGTCATGCAGCGTGCGGCGCAAACCCATCAATTTGCCGTCCAGCAACTGCTGATCGAGTTCGACGAAGTGCGCCTCGCTGGCGCGACTGAACAACACTCCGGCAAACAATGAAACCACGGCGGTGCAGGCCGCAAACAGCAGCGCCAGGCGACTGCTCAGCGAGAGTCGACGCATCAGGCAGGTCGCTCTTCAAGGACATAACCCATGCCGCGCACGGTATGAATCAGCTTGTTGGGGAATTCATCGTCGATCTTCAGGCGCAAACGGCGGATCGCGACCTCGATGACATTGGTGTCGCTGTCGAAATTCATGTCCCAGACCTGGGAGGCAATCAGTGATTTGGGCAGCACCTCACCCTGGCGCCGCAGGAGCATTTCCAGCAGGGCGAACTCCTTGGCGGTCAGGTCGATGCGTTGACCGCCGCGCTCCACCCGGCGGCGGATCAAATCCAGCCGCAGGTCGGCCAGTTGCAGGCTGGTTTCCTGAGGCGAAGCGCTGCCGCGTCGCAACAGGCTGCGGACCCGAGCCAGCAATTCGGAAAAGGCGAACGGCTTGACCAGGTAATCGTCTGCGCCGAGTTCGAGGCCGTGGACCCTGTCCTCAACCGCATCTCGCGCCGTCAGAAAAAGGACTGGTGTATCGAGACCGGCGCCACGCACCGCCTGCAGGATTTGCCAGCCATCGCGACCGGGTAGCATCACATCAAGGATCAACAACGCGTAATCACCACTCAAGGCCAGTTGTTGGCCGGTGATGCCGTCGGCCGCCAGTTCGGTGTTGAAACCGGCCTCAGTCAGGCCCTGGCGCAGGTAGTGGCCGGTTTTCGGTTGGTCTTCGACGATCAGCAGCTTCATGGGCAACTCGAGGCAAGTGGAACGAAGGCTTTATACCGTGGGCAGCGTTGATACAGACCAACCTGACAAAGTTGTAATTTGGCTGTCAGGTCGTGGGCAGTGGCGACAGTTTAGAGTTTTCCACAGGCTGAACCTTATCTTGTTGGAGTACGACTATGTTTTTGCGCAAACCTCTGTTGCTGGCCGCCTGCTTGTTGGTGCTGAACTCGCCGGTATTTGCATCGCCGGCGCAGACCTACGATTTCGGTCAACCAGCCCCGGCGGCCAAGGCTACCCGCAGTGTCGAGGTAGTGATGGGTGACATGTCGTTCACGCCCAAGGCGATCGATATCGAAGCGGGTGAGACGATTCGTTTTGTGCTGGTGAATAAAGGCCAGTTGTTGCACGAATTCAACCTCGGCGATGCGGCGATGCATGCCCGTCATCAGCAGGAAATGATGAAGATGCAGCAGAGCGGCATGCTCACGCCTACAGGCATGAAGGAAATGGACCACGGTTCGATGGCAGGCATGGATCACGGGATGATGAAGCACGATGACCCGAACAGTGTCCTCGTCGAGCCGGGAAAAACGGCCGAGCTGACCTGGACCTTCACGAAGGCCACCAACCTGGAATTTGCCTGCAACATTCCCGGCCATTACCAGGCGGGCATGGTCGGCAAACTGACTGTCAGTCAGTAAGCACTCAAAGGCGGGCGCAAAGGCTGGTAGAATCCGCTGATTCTTCAGTCAGGTTTCCGCCATGCATCCCGCAGCCGAACACTCGCCGCTGGGCAAATCCAGCGAATACATCGCCACTTATACGCCGTCCTTGCTGTTCCCGATCCCGCGCACCGCGAAATGGGCCGAGTTGGGCCTGACGGCGCAAACCCTGCCTTACAAGGGTGTGGACTTCTGGAACTGCTTCGAGCTGTCGTGGCTGTTGCCGTCCGGTAAGCCGGTGGTGGCGATTGGCGAATTCAGCATCCCGGCGGATTCGCCGAACATCATCGAGTCGAAGTCGTTCAAGCTGTACCTGAACTCGTTGAACCAGACACCGTTTGCCGATAGTGCGACCCTTGAAGCGACGCTGGTCAAAGACCTGTCGGCCGCTGCCGGCAAGCCGGTTGGCGTGCGGATTCGCAGCCTCAAGGATGTCGAAGCCGAAGGCGTCGTGGCGTTGCCGGGTGTGTGTATCGATGATCTGGAGATCAGCGTCAGCAACTACGAACATCCGCGCCCGGAGCTGTTGCGTTGCGATGATTCGCGCATTGTCGAAGAGAGCGTGCACAGTCATCTGCTCAAATCCAACTGCCCGGTCACCAGCCAGCCGGACTGGGGCAGCGTGGCGGTGGAATACCGTGGCGCGGCCCTGGATCACGCGAGTTTGCTGGAGTACATCGTGAGCTTCCGTCAGCACTCGGACTTTCATGAGCAGTGCGTGGAGCGGATTTTTCTCGACTTGCAGCGGTTGTTGAAACCGGAGAGGTTGACGGTGTATGCGCGGTATGTGCGGCGTGGTGGGTTGGACATCAACCCGTATCGCAGCACTGAAGACGTGCAGCTGCCGAACCATCGTCTGGTCCGTCAGTAAAATACTCCTGTAGGAGCGAGCCTGCTCGCGATGGCGGAGTGTCTGGCACCATCGATGTTGAATGTGCTGCCGTCATCGCGAGCAGGCTCGCTCCTACAAGGGATTGCAGTGCACTTCCCGGGTATGAAAAAGCCCCGCCATCACTGGCGGGGCTTTTTTGCATCTGGCGTATTCAGATCCCCATGTTGGCCAAGGCTTGCACGATGTTGCGCAAGGTGCCAGCGAGGGTGGGGTGTTCGACTTCAAAGCGTTCGACGGCCAGGTTGACGCCGTCGACGAGGCTGGAATCCTGGGTTTTGGTTTCGAGCTCAAGCTCCAGTTCGATCTGTTGCATCAGCGCGTGCAGGTCTTCGCGCTCGGCTTCCGTCAGCGGCGGATTCTGTTCCAATTGCTCGCGCAGAGTATTGAGCTGTTGTTGCAGTTCGCGGGCAGGCATGGCGTTCTTCCTTTTATCGATAGGCACTGGCATAGACCGCAGCAGCGTGCCAAAGGTCTATGGCTTGCCTTTAGATTAATCCACTCCCGCGCAACCTGCATGATCTCGATCAGGGCTTTTCGCCCTTGAGCCGACGCAGGCTGATGTCCGCCAGGCAGGTGTCGAGCTCGCCGAGGTGATCGATCACCGAATGCACACCCAGGCTGAACAACTGCACGGTCGCTTTACCACGCAGGTGTTCGCGCTCCTTTTGGCTCAAGGCCTGCCATTCGTTGGGCGCCAACCCGCAGAGCGAACCGCAGGACGCCAGGCCGATCGTCCATAACCCGGCATTCAGTCCCGATTGCAGCAGTCGCGGTTCGCCACTGACCAGCACGCAACCATCGAGTCGTTCGACATTCAATGCCATCAAGGCTTGCCAGCAAGCGTTCGGCGCCGGCCATGGATTGAGTGTTGCGGGGTGTTGCGAAGGTTTGATCCACGCAGGCAGGGCGCCGGCCAGCGAATGGGTGAGGGCGGGGGGCAACTCGTCGAGCCAGGCGCAAGGAATCTGCTGGCGCTGCAAGCTGTTCAGACTGTCCAGCGCGCCGGGGGTGACCTCGGCATGCGCTGGTGTGTGAGTATCGTGCTGGCGCATCCGGGCGCCGAAATCCACCAGGCAACCGCTGAGCCCGAACAGTACGGCGGTCAGGCTGGGTGCGGCAACGGGCAAGGCTTCGGCGTGCGGCATATCAACGTCCCTGAAATAACGACAAGGCTATGTGTTGCCGGTGACAGTTGCATGACACTGATGTGAAGCGCGCTCAGTCAGGACGAATCATCTGTAAGTCCTCACGCGCGAGGCTGCCCTAAACCGGCTTTTCCGTCTTATACTAGCCAGCTTATCGCCTGGGCCAAGTGCCCATGCCAGTACAATCCAAGGAGTTTTCTATGCGCTGGAGCAATCGTCTAGCTCAGCTTTGTGTGTGTGCCAGCGTGTTGCTGGTTCCGTTCGCAGCCCAGGCTGCCACGGAAGAAGACCCTTGGGAAAGCGTCAACCGTCCAATCTTCCAGTTCAACGACTTCGTCGACACCTATGCACTCAAGCCAATCGCTCAAGGCTACCAGTTCGTGACGCCGCAGTTTCTGGAAGACGGCATTCACAACATGTTCCGCAACGTCGGTGATGTCACCAACCTTGCCAACAACGTCTTGCAGGCTAAACCGGCCGCGGCTGGCGTCGATACTGCGCGTCTGATCTTCAACACTACCTTCGGCCTGCTGGGCTTCTTCGACGTCGGCACCAAAATGGGCCTGAATCGTAGCGACGAAGACTTCGGCCAGACGCTCGGTTACTGGGGCTTGGGCAGCGGCCCGTATGTGATGTTGCCGCTGTTGGGCCCAAGCACGTTGCGTGATGCGCCATCCAAGTACGTCGACGGCTACACCGGCCCGTATCGCTATATCAACGACGTTCCCGTGCGTAACTCGATCTTCGGCCTGAACATCGTCGACACCCGCGCCAGCTTGCTGTCGAGCGAGAAGTTGATCACTGGCGACAAATACACGTTCATTCGCAATGCGTATTTGCAGAACCGCGAGTTCAAGGTCAAAGACGGCCAGGTCGAAGACGATTTTTGATCTCTACCCATGAAATGAAGAAGGCGGCCGATTGGCCGCCTTCTTTCGTTTGGATCAGGGCTTATTTCATCTTCAAGATTGTAAGCCCGAGTTTCTGACTGCCACCGTCCTGTTCCTTCACCCAGACCACTTCGGTGTCGGCTTCAAGGCCTTTGAGCGCTGCGTGGTCGGAATCGATGCGCACGCTGAGCCGGTCTCCGACCTTGAACAGGCGGGGTGCCTCGACCTGCATGCCACTGCTGGAAAGGTCGATGCAGACGGCTGGCACCTCATCGCCTTCGTGAATCAGCGACACATCGGCATCGACCCGCATGCGGATGAAATCGCGCTTTTCGCTGTAGTCCCGATCGGTTTGACTCATGGGCTTCATCCTTCCATTGGGTTACGGTTTTGCCTGTTCTTATAACTCCCGGTGATTTGACAAGTAAAGACGTCAAGCGACCATCGGCGTGAGCTTGAAACGCCCCGCGGATGGGAGTACCGTCTGCGCCTTAGAAGGGCACCTCTGGTGTACCTGTGTGTAGGGCAAATGCCCGATAACGGTGCGACAGAGAGGCTAGAAAGCGAATCCAGTAGTGTGAGCCGGGCTAAACCCCGTGCCTGCTACGCCAACCTAATTCTGGCGCCGTTTGCCCACATGCCAAAAACCAGTGCCACGCTGCTGATAATCGATGATGACGAAGTAGTGCGCGCGAGCCTCGCGGCCTACTTGGAAGACAGTGGTTTCAGTGTCCTGCAAGCCAGCAATGGCCAGCAGGGTCTTCAGGTATTCGAGCAAGACAAGCCTGACTTGGTCATCTGCGATCTGCGCATGCCGCAGATGGGCGGACTCGAACTCATTCGCCAGGTCACCGAGCTGTCGCCGCAAACCCCGGTGATCGTGGTTTCGGGTGCCGGCGTGATGAACGACGCGGTCGAGGCCTTGCGCCTGGGTGCGGCGGATTACCTGATCAAGCCTCTCGAAGATCTGGCTGTGCTCGAGCATTCTGTGCGCCGTGCCCTGGATCGTGCGCGCCTGCTGCTGGAGAACCAGCGCTACCGCGAGAAGCTGGAAAAGGCCAACCGCGAACTCGCCGCCAGCTTGAACCTGCTCCAGGAAGACCAGAACGCCGGTCGCCAGGTGCAGATGAACATGCTGCCGGTCAGCCCCTGGACCATCGACGAGTTCCAGTTCGCCCACCAGATCATCCCGTCGCTGTACCTGTCGGGTGATTTCGTTGACTACTTTCGGGTCGACGAGCGTCGCGTAGCCTTCTACCTGGCCGACGTTTCCGGCCATGGCGCCTCTTCAGCCTTCGTCACCGTGCTGCTGAAGTTCATGACCACGCGCTTGCTGTTCGAATCCAAGCGCAGCGGCACATTGCCAGAATTCAAGCCTTCAGAGGTCCTTGGTCATATCAACCGAGGCCTGATCAGTTGTAAGCTGGGTAAACACGTCACAATGGTCGGTGGTGTCATCGACGAGGAGACAGGTTTGTTGACCTATAGCATCGGTGGTCATTTGCCGTTGCCTGTGTTGTACACGCCAGACAGTGTTCGTTATCTGGAAGGTCGTGGTCTGCCGGTGGGCCTCTTCAATGAAGCCACCTATGAAGACCACGTGTTGGAACTGCCGCCGACGTTCAGCCTGACGCTGATGTCCGATGGCATTCTGGACCTTTTGCCAGAACCTACACTCAAAGAAAAAGAAGCGGCTTTGCCCCAACGGGTCAAGGCAGCGGGCGGCAGCCTGGATGGTCTGCGGCAGGTTTTTGGATTGGCCACGCTAGGGGAGATGCCGGATGATATCGCCCTGTTGGTGTTGAGCAGGAATCTTTAATGAGTACCGGTAGAATCCAGTTCGCCGAGCAGGATGGCACCTTCGTCCTGAAGTTCGTCGGTGAAGTTCGCCTGACCCTGTGTTCGGCGTTGGATGCGACTATTGAGCGGATCTTCACCGCGTTGAACTTCAACGCGATCGTGATCGACCTGACCGAAACCCGCAGCATCGACAGTACCACCCTGGGCCTGCTGGCCAAACTGTCGATCCTGTCGCGGCAAAAGGTCGGCCTGTTGCCGACCGTCGTCACCACCCACGAAGACATCACCCGTCTGCTGCAGTCCATGGGCTTCGAGCAAGTGTTCAACATCGTTGACCGCCCGATCCCGTGCCCTGAATGCCTGACCGACCTGCCAGACCAGGATCAGTCCGAGGAAGTCGTGCGGATCAAAGTGCTCGAGGCACACAAAATCCTCATGGGCCTGAACGACTCCAATCGTGAAGCCTTCCATGACCTGGTGAATGCTTTAGAGCGCCATTGATCCCCTGAGAGGGATGTAGGGAAGGCGGGCTCCATCGCGAATCCCCGAATCCAAAGCATGAAAAAGGGCGAACCTGTAAGGGGTCGCCCTTTTTGCATTGCGCTGGACTAGATCACAGCTTGGCTTGCAGCAGTGCTTCGAGTTTTTCCTGGTCGCGAGCGAACTGACGAATCCCCTCCGCCAGTTTCTCGGTCGCCATCGCGTCCTCGTTGGACAACCAGCGGAACTGCGCTTCATTCAGGCTCAAGCGCCCTTCACCCGCATGCCCCGGGGCCAACTTGCGCTCCAGCTTGCCGGTGTCTGCCGCCAGCTTTTCCAACAGGTCCGGGCTGATGGTCAGGCGATCACACCCGGCCAACTGCTCAATCTGATTCAGATTGCGGAAGCTCGCACCCATGACCACGGTCTTGTAGTCATTGGCCTTGTAGTAGTTGTAGATACGCGTCACCGACTGCACGCCCGGATCATCCGCGCCGGTGTAGTCGTTGCCGTTGGCTTTCTTGTACCAGTCGTAGATGCGGCCTACGAACGGCGAAATCAGGAACACCCCGGCGTCAGCACATGCCGCCGCCTGAGCAAACGAGAACAGCAGCGTCAGGTTGGTCTGAATGCCTTCCTTTTCAAGCTTCTCGGCAGCGCGAATGCCTTCCCAGGTGGAGGCGATTTTGATCAGCACGCGGTCACGGCCGATGCCGGCCTTGTCGTACAGCTCGATCAGACGGTGCGCACGCTTCAATACGGCGTCAGTGTCGAACGAAAGGCGTGCATCCACTTCAGTGGAAATGCGGCCCGGTACAACCTTCAGGATTTCCTGGCCTACCGCCACGCCAAAGCGGTCGCTGGCCAGGCCCACATCGCCCTTGCAGTCGTGGACGCAGGCGTTCAGCAACTCGGCATAACCGGGAATGGCCGCCGCTTTCAGCAGCAGGGAAGGGTTGGTGGTAGCGTCGACGGGTTTTACGCGAGCGATAGCTTCGAAGTCGCCGGTGTCGGCAACTACGGTGGTCATTTGTTTGAGTTGTTCCAGCTTGGAAGTCATGGGCGTGCTCTGTCCTATGGGTCTAATGACATTACCCGAGCGCTGACAGCCACTCAAGGGCGCATGTACGTATCGGTGGCCCCGTTGGCAACAACCGGAGAACGGATGTTTGAAAGGTGGGGCGCGGGTCTCGGTAAATACGATGCCAAAACCGCGCGCAGGTTCAAAGCAACTGACCGTTGACGGCTCTATGGCAACTCTGGCGCCTGAGCTGGCATGCCTGCATTCGCACGCCAACGGGTGTTAAAAAGGGTCAGGTTCAGCCGTTATAAGATGTCAATTAGTGCCACTCGGATGGCGTGTAATGTGGCGCGGATAAATGTAGGTATTGGATGGGGAAATGACTTCACAAGGTGAGCGGGTGTCTGCAATTGTGGAGGCCTTTGATGACATTATTCTCGGTTATGTCTTGAAAAAATTGACCGAAGTATTTGAAGCGCTGATGGCTGCATCAAAGAAGAACCATCCGGACAATATGACGGGTCTGGTTGAAATGGGAAGGGTGAAAGCCGCAAAGAAAATTCCCGGTTGGCTCAATCGAGTGAAACACAGCATGCCCAGCCAAGTCACTCGCGTGTTGCTGGAACAAATGAGCGACTCACAGAAGTCCAAACATGACCTGCGGTTTGAAGCGCAAGCCGTATTGTTCGAGGTGCTGGTGGAAGAGTCGCTGGCCATGGACGCCGCAAGTTATGCAGAGTGGATTAATAAAAGCGCCGGTTGATGGTGGGTGCGGTCATTTATCAGGGTTACTTCAATAACATTTTGACGGCAGCTTCCGCAGGTTTTGATGTTCCATCGGACGACTTTAATCCAAAACTTCGCTCGCGATCATTGCTGCCAGTGTCGCTGTTTTTCCATTCGTAAAGGGACGTCAGCGGTATATTCAGTTTTTTGACGTCCGAGATAAATCTTGTAATGCGTGATGCCTGTCCGGCGGTGCCTCCGATGGAACTGAGCGATGGCACTCCCCATTCGGTAATGACCCCCGGCACATGGAAGTTATCAAGGATAAACGCTTGAGTACGGCTGATTTCGGTGCCCGACATGCCATACGGGTGATAAGAAACAGCGCTGAGGCACCGTGGGTGTTCCCTCAGGATCTCAGTCAGTGCGACGGTCGCCTTGGAGTCTTTGGTGGGCGCCTTCGCGAATCCAAAGCCGATCAGGGGTGTTGAGTGATCCCGCTTTTGTAACGCGTTGCACACTGCGCTCATGAACGGCACAAACGTTACTTCAAAATCCTGGGTAGGCCAGTATTTTGGCAAGTCCGGTTCATTCCAGATTTCAATGGCGACAAGCTGCGCACTGAAGGCGTTTTCCAGACCGATCACCGAGTTGGCGAATGAATCTCCCGCAGCGGCGAGATCTATCCCACTGCTTTGCGTTCTGTGGGTTAACGCTTTGGTGGAGCGAACGGTCATCAATACTGGCAGGTCGGCGGATTTGGCCGCTGCGAAGGCTTCACTGATCTGTTGTTGATACGCCGGGTTACCCAAGCTGTTCGTCCATACGCCAAAGCGCACGAATCCAAACCCTGACGCCTTGATCTCATGGGCGTCGGCGGTCGAGAAATTCTGGATCTTCACCTGAACGCCTATTGTCTTGTTGTCCTGGGCCAGCGCTGAAAAAGCCTGACTGGCGTAAACAGGGCTGAAGGCGCCAAGTATAAATAGCGTTGAAGTGGCAATCAGTCGAAAACACATGGAGGGCATAACGGGCAGTTCCTGTAGTCGTCCAGAGTAGAGGGCAGGGGAACATAGCATTAGTCAGTTAATACAGCGATACCATTAATCTTCCCGCCCAGACGTCCATTGTTAATATTGGTCGGATAAATAACTTTCCTATCGTGAGTGTTATTTATGGTCCGGTTTTCTGGTTGGGCGTTTTTTGTGTGTCGTGGTATTTAATACCAAAGTATTTTCATGATGGATCCCACTCTGAATGCGGGACGGTCTTGTTGGCTCACTTATAGCCTCGCTATACGTGGGCCGAATCGACACTACACGGGAAGAGTAGCCTTGTTCAGAAAGATTCTTGTGGTCTGCGTCGGCAATATATGCCGAAGCCCGACCGCTGAACTGTTGCTTCGCCATGCGCTGCAACCTTCAGGTATCTCAGTGACCTCCGCGGGATTGAACGCGCGGGTGGGTGAGTCTATTGAGCCCGACGCACTTCGGGTTCTTGAAGAACAGGGTCACGAAGACCAAGGGTTTAAAGCGCGGCAGATTACGCCTGCCATTGTCAATGAATCAGACCTCATTCTGGTCATGGAAAAAGAGCATGTACAGGGTGTACTAAAGATTGCATCACACGCCAGGGGCAAAGTGTTTCTTCTGGGGAAGTGGCAGAGTGAACGCGAAATAAAGGACCCGTATCGTCAAGGAAAAGCTGCGTTTGTCCATGCCCATGCATTGATTGAAGATGCCGTTTGCTCATGGGCGCAGCGCCTCGGACGTTGATGGATGATTTTCAGATTAGTAATAATGGTAAAAGAATAGACCTTATGCAGTTACCGTCAGTAGTCAGCACCCGGGATAAAGACAGAGACGAGATTGATCTGCTCGGTTTATTAGGCACATTGATTGACCATAAATGGTTAATAGGTGCCATCACCGGGGCGTTCATGGTGACCGGTGCCGCGTATTCGATTTTATCGCCGCCCGTGTATCTGGCGAACGCCCTGGTCCAGGTCGAGCCGAAAAAGAACGACATGCTGGGGTTCTCGGATATCAGCAGCATGCTCGGTGGACAATCACCGGCGGCTACCGAGATCGGCATTATCAAGTCTCGTGCGGTTATCGGTAAAACGGTCGATGATCTGCATCTTGATATTGTGATTACGCCCAACACCTTTCCCGTTATCGGCGGCTTTCTTGCTCGGCGCTATAAAAGCAGCCCTGCGGAAAGTGTCTCGCCACCGCGCTTTGGCATGAACAGTTATGCCTGGGGCGGCGAGCGCCTTTATATCGAACAGCTCGATCTGCCGGCTGAACTGTTGGGCAAGAAATTGATGTTGGTCGCCGAAGAGCGCAATCGATTCAAGCTCTACGATGACAACGGCGGTTTGTTGGCCGAAGGTGCCACAGGCGAAGCCATCGCACAGGAGGGTGTCGAAGTCCTTATCGCGAGCATGGCCGCGAATCCGGGCACTAAATTCGAAGTCGTGCGCAATCCACGCATTGTCACCATTCAGAATTACCAGGACGCCCTCGATGTATCCGAGCAAGGTAAAGAGTCGGGCATTATAAGTCTGGCCCTGGCCAGCACCGACTACACCTTGGCGGTGAAGATTCTCAACAAGATCTCAAGGCTTTATGTGCAGCAGAATGTGCAACGCACCTCTGCCGAGGCGGCCCAGAGCCTGGAGTTCCTGCAGGCGCAACTCCCGCAAGTCAAAGACGATCTGGTCAAGGCCAGCAACGCGCTGAACAGCTATCAGACCCACGGAAATACAGTCAACATCTCCCTCGAAACCAAGTCTGTGCTGGAACAGATGGTGGTGCTGGATACGCGCATCTCGGATCTCAAACTCCAGCAAGCCGACATGGACCGAAAGTTCACCCGGGAGCATCCGGCCTACCGCGCATTGATGGCGCAGATGGGGGATTTGAACAAACAGCGACAAGGGTTGGAAAAGAAAGTCCAAGGACTTCCGGCGACACAACAGGAACTGTTGAACCTGACCCGTGATGTGGAAGTGGCGACACAGATTTATACCCAGTTGCTGAACAAATCCCAGGAGCTGGACATTGTCAGGGCCGGGGCGGTCGGCAATGCGCGGCTGATTGATACGGCGGACGTCGACATCACCACCCCGGTCAAACCGCGCAAAGCCCTGATCGTATTGATTGCGACGTTGCTGGGTGGCTTTGTCGGTGTAGCGCTGGTGTTAGTGCGTAAATCGCTGAGCAGAGGACTCGAAGGGCCGGAAGCCATCGAGCAACTGGGGCTGCCGGTTTATGCCTCCATTCCTTACAGCACCCTGCAACAAGAAGAAGATACTAAAAAAGTCAGACAGGGCGACGGAGCCAACAGCCAGTCTTTCCTATTGGCCCTGCGTAACCCCACGGACCTGTCCATCGAATCGATCCGCAGCTTGCGGACCTGTCTGCATTTTGCAGGGCTGGATGCCACCAACAACCGGATCATGATCTCCGGTCCGAGTCCCCAGGTAGGCAAAACATTTGTCTCTTCCAACCTGGCCGCGGTCATCGCTCAAAGTGGGCAGACGGTCGTACTGATCGATGCCGATATGCGCAAAGGTCATCTGCACAAGACCTTGGCGACTCCGATCAGCAATGGCTTGTCCGATCTGTTGGCCAAGCGCTGCAGCATCGAGCAAGCGATCAATAAACTCGAAGTCGATAACCTGCATTTCATCAGTCGGGGACAAGTACCGCCCAACCCGTCCGAACTGTTGATGCATGCCAACTTCAGAGAACTCCTCGCTGAACTGAGTGAACTCTACGACGTGGTAATCATCGACACGCCACCTCTTCTGGCCGTGACAGATGCGGCCATCGTTGGACGTGAAGCCGCCATTAATCTGATCGTGACGCGCTTCGGCGTCAATCCGGCCAAAGAGATCGAATTGACGATTCGTCGGTTTGCTCAAAACGGCATCGAATTGAAAGGCGCGATTTTCAACGGTGTCGAGAAGCGAGCGTCCAGCTATTACGGTAATGGCAGTTATGGCTATTACAACTACGAGTACGCCTCTGACAAGTCGTAAATGCGGGTTCTATTTGCCAGGTCATGGACTGAGAGTGGGCTCACCATTCTCCGGTCCCTGTCGCCTTGCGACTACGATAATGGAGTTGGGTGAACTGTGAAAAAAATACTACATGTGGCGGAAACGATTAAAGGTGGCGTTGCGACGGTCATCCGGACGATATCAACCCCTCCCAAGGGCGACGCCCAGCAGTATGAACTGGTGTATTTGATTCCGTTCGACCAGAAGAAAGAACTGCATGGCATTGATGAAAAAGACATCAGGACCTTCTCCCGAAACAAGAGAGATGTCGTCTCCCTGCTGCGCTTTGCCTGGCAACTCATTCGAGTGATCTTCAAGGAAAAACCGGATGTCGTGCACTTGCACAGCACGTTTTCCGGGGTCATTGGCCGATGTGTGTGTTTAATCTTGCGGCCTTGGCGGTCTCCGAAAATCATCTACTGCCCGCATGCGTTTTCGTTCTTGATGGAAAGTTCTCCCGCCAAACAGAAAGTGTATTCTCTGATTGAGCGGCTTTTGCAAAAAGTCACGGATGTCATTATCTGTGTCAGCCAGTATGAACTGGATAAAGCGGCCTCGTTTGGTATCGACCGCCGCCGTATGAAACTGATCTACAACGGCATTCATTATAAAAACGATGAGAGCCTGTCCAGTCAGTGCACGGATATTCAACTTTTATTTGTGGGTCGACTGGACTATCAGAAGGGCTTTGATGTCTTGCTCAAGGCATTCACGGAAGTTGAGCGCACCGACTTGAAACTGACCGTGGTTGGCAGTGCGGTGAATGAGGAACCGGTAGAGTGCCCCGTCATTGACGCTGTTGAATACCTGCCTTGGGTGACCCCGGCCGAAGTCAATGCCCTCTATAAAACCGCCGATGCCCTGATTGTCCCCAGCCGCTGGGAAGGTTTTGCCATGGTTCCCCTTGAGGGCATGGCCATGGGCGTGCCCGTTATTGCCAGTGACTGCACTTCGCTCCCTGAACTGGTCACGCACAACGTCACGGGCTACATATTTTCGACGGGCGATCACCAGGCGCTCAGTAACATCTTAGTGAACATCAAGAAACAGAAGTTGCTGGAACTCGGCACCGAAAGCCGCAAGCGGGTGCGCGAACGGTTCAGCGCAACGCTGATGATCCAGAAAACCTATGACGTGTATTCCGCTCAAACTTATTAAGTAGATATCAAGATATGAACGTAACTATTTTGCATGGCTACAGTGCATCCAATTCCGGTGATGGCCTCCTGGTGGATTTGGCAATCGCCTTGGTGCTGCGAAACTTTGGTGCTGACACGTTAATCAATGTCGTTGCGTCAGACCCTCAATCATTTAGTTACCTTCCCTATAAGCGGTATGACGCGCCGGTCATGGCGGCTAAAGGATTGGGACGCGTGAAGGAAGCGGTTTTCCTTAAACAGTCTTACGCGCCACTCGCCGACCTCTTGAGCACCAGCGATCTGATCGTCGGGGTGGGCGGTGGGTACATGCGGTCAAAGAGCGCCTTTGAACACATCAAGCTGAAACTGGGCCATGCCAAACAGCTCGAAACGGCGATCTTGAGTAAGGTGCCGTCGGTTTACCTGCCGCAAAGTATCGGCCCGTTCCACGGCGAGAGCAGCGCGATCGTAAAACACTACGCCAGTGCCGATGCGGTGTTTGTTCGTGACAACAGGTCGTCGGCTATTTTCCAATCCAATGAAAATGTCTATCGAGCGCCAGACCTGGCGGTCCAGGCGTTGGCGAAAAAGATTCTGGTGCAACCCAAGTTCACCCGCTGTGCGTCATCGCCGGCCGTGGTCTGCGTGGTTTTACGCAAGCCGCCGGAATGGAGCAAAGAGAAAAAGATCGCCTACGTTGCCAACTTGAAGCTTCTTTTGAAGAGACTAAGGGCGAAAAGCAAAGTGGTCTGCGCTGTTCAAAGCGCCGTTCGTGGCAACGATGACGGGGCGTTCTATCGGGAACTTGGCATTACCGAGGATCTCTTGCCCTTGAAGGCGACCCTGTCCAAGTATCAGCCCGACCTGGTCATTTCCGTAAGGCTGCACGGAGCCATCGAGTCTCTGCTCGCCGGCGTGCCTGCGTTTCATATCAGCTATGAACGCAAAGGTTTTGGCGCCTATCAGGATATGGGCGTGGAAGATTGGGTGATCAACGGCGGGGACATCAATGTCGACACCATCATCGACACTGTTTACGCGCCGAATGCGTTGTCCAGATTCGGTAAAAAACTGACGGACACCTGCAAAGAAATCGAAGCCAAAACGGAGCTGATGGACACGATCATCAAAGGGATTGTTCGATGATATTTCGGCTGTTGCTACGCGGAGGTGCTTTAGGCGCAAAGTTCTTGCTGGTGTTGGCCATCACGCATTACCTGGGTTATGAGGCTTTGGGTTTCTACGGGGTGGTGGTGGCCGCTTCATTGATCGCTTCCAAGTTTTACAGCGTCGGGTTCAGTTCTGAAATCAACCGGCTGATCAGCGTGGGGGGCAGTTCGAAGCTTGTCGTTGATAAGGTACTGATTCTGTACCTGGCCGTTGGTTTGCTGTTATCGGTGGTCACGGTCGCGCTCTACTCACTGTTCAGTGATGTTGAGGCGAGTGCCGCGTTGATCGCGTGCGTCACGCTGTTGCTGCTCACCGAGCATCTGTCCTTCGAAATAAACTCGTTTGTCTTTTCCGCACAAAAGGCCAACTGGGGCGCGTTGTTGTTTTTCATCAAGACCGGCCTCTGGGCGCTCCTTGCCGTGGGCGGACTGATGACCGGCGTAGTGTCCACCATCGCCAGTGTGCTTTGGTTATGGGTGGCCACCAACCTGTTGGTCATCGTGGCCGGTTACTTCATTGTGGTTGACGTACATAAGGGCCGGGGCGTCAGTGCCGTCACCACGGTTTCGGTCTGGAGAGCAGGGTTGCCCTTTTATCTGGGAGGCGGGCTGATCGCATTAAGTCAGTACGCTGAACGTTTTTTGATTCTGGACATTGAACCGTATGCCAGCCTCGGCAAATACGTTTACTCCTGGTCTGCCGCCAACACGTTGCAAGCACTGTCCTACGCTGTTGTTGCAGTGGTGGGCATTCCCGTGCTCGCCAAGCGTTATAAAAATAGCCAGCAGGCGCTGACGGTCCGGCAATTGTTCGTTAATCAATGGGTGCTGCGCTCCCTGATGGTTTCCTGCGCGGTGGCTGTGCTGATTTATGCTTTCTTCAATATCTTGCTCGATTATGTGGACGCAGCAGTCCCGCGTCCGGATAACCGGATTTTAGCGATTCTGATTTTCTCTTTTGCCCTGCGCGCCGTCGGCGATATCGTGTGGGGCGGTCTTATTGCCTCGAAGAACAGTCGGGTTTCGTTAGCCAGTGCAGCGATCTGTTTGGCGGTTTCACTGCCCGTCAGCTATGTGCTCATCAAGCACTATTCAATTTATGGCGCGGCGTGGGGCAATGTCTTTTCGATCACGGTGCAGTTGGCCGTCATTGCTTTGCTGACCAGGTTTGCCCGGTCAAAGGGGGCCTTGTAATGGCCATCTCGCTACCGTCCATAGAGTTTCGCGGAAGAAAACTCGATTCACCCATTTCATTCCTGATTCTGCTGTGTGGTCTTTTTCTGTCTATTGCGATGCCGCTGCTGATGCACCGCGATCCTGGCCCGGATGCCATGACCTTGTGGACGTCATACGTTCGTTCAGACAACTGCAATTTCTGGAATCCGTTTTCACCAGACCGGTCCTCTTATGAGTGCTCCGCTTACCTGCTGCGTCCCACCGGTATCAACCTGACCAATGCGTGGGCCTACGGGATGTTGTGCAACCTGTTTCTGACCTCTATCCCGATCTTCATCTTCAAAAGAATACCGATAACGATCTTCCTGACCTTGTGCCTGTGGGGAGTAGTCAGGTCGTTTTTTCTCGATAACCTGACCAAGGAAATCATTGTCTCGGTGGCGGTGATCGCCATTCTGTTTTTCTCCTTTTCGAAACGCTACCGCGCGGGCTTTTTCCTCTCGGCGCTGTTTTACGGTGTGCTGATCCGGCCCTACTGGATATTGTTTTCGCTGGTCTGGGTCGGTGTGTGCGTGATGAAGAAGCATGTATCGCGTTTCAGCTTTTTCGTGATGTTGTTCATGTTCTACCTGGTGATCGCGACGGCCATTCAGTTGCTGGTCGGCTATTCGGTTTCATCCATTCGCGCCAGTAACAATGAACAGCGGACTTTGGGTGAAGAAGGTTCGAAGTCATTGATCGTTTCATGGATTAACGGCGGTGACTTCGTGTCCCAGGCAGTGGACTCGATGAGCATCTTTTTCAGGCTGTCTTTCCCGGTGGAGTTGATCCTGCTCTCCGGCCTGGGGCAGATCATATTCGTCGTCCTGATGATGATGACCTCGTTGCTGATGTTCAAAATGATGACGTCGAGTCACTACAAGGGCTCAACCATCGAGCCGAAAGTCAAAGAGCTGATTGCGATCCCTCTGTCCTTTTTATTGGTGCAGGGGTTGTTCGAGCCTGACTTCGGCTCGTTTGCCCGACATTTCTCCATGGTGGTTCCGGTGCTGTTTCTGGGGCTGGGATTGCAGCTGCGCTCAAAGAAACCCGAGTCGGTTGAATCAAGCGTCCAGCGCTGAGGTTTGTGGTCTATGCAAAGCAAGAAAAAATCGTTGGAAATAGAAACGCTCAGAGGCCTGGCATGCCTGCTGCTGGTGCTCTATCACGTGATAGGTCCGCTGGGCGGCGGACTGAAAATCGACCTGGGGTCACCTTTTCGGGTGTTGGCGGATTCGATGGTGTACGTCAGGATGCCGCTGTTCACCTTCATATCGGGCTACATCTATTCGATATACAAGATCAGAGGCAATGACTTCTCGGCTTACTGCGTTGGCAAGGTGAGACGGTTGATCGTGCCGTTGTTTTTTGTCGGTATTCCATTTTCGGTGCTGCAGGTTGTAGGGCCTGGCGTTAACAAGGAGGTCGGGTTAATCGACGCCTTGTTGTCGTTCTACATACCGGTTAACCATTTCTGGTTTTTGCAGGCCGTCTTCATCATCTTTGTGTTTGTCGGTTTTCTGCAGTGGCGCGGTCTGTTGCAGACGGCGACGCGGCTGTATCTGCTGTTCTTGTTTTCGGCGCTGGTGTTCTTGTTGCCGCCTTTTCCGGTTGACGCGTTTGGCATCAATGGCGCGATCTATTTGCTGCCGTTTTTCGTGACAGGGATGATTTGCCACGAAAAGGTCGGTGCCTTGAAGCAATCGCTGAAAGTGATCGGGCCGGTCGTGTTCGTCTTGATATCGGCTGTGCTGCTGTATGTCGCCGCCGTGGATCGCGAACTCATTGTCGATCGTAGAAGCGTTGTCGGTTTGCTCGTTGGCTGTATGTCCTGTGTCGCGCTACTGTCGACTGACATGCGCTCTAAAGCCCTGATCTGGTTGGGTGGATATTCTTACGCCATTTTCCTTTTTCACGTGCTGTTTGCTGCCAGTTCGCGGTTTGCCTTGGGCCGTTTGGGCGTCACGGATGACAGCGTTCTGGTCGCAGGCGGCGTGCTGTGCGGATTGTTGGGCCCCGTGCTGTTGTCGAACATTTTCAGCCGCTTCACCCTGACTTCCATTCTGTTCCTGGGCGAGCGAGTTACCCGCAAAAAGACTCCAGCGGTCGGGTTGAAGGTGCCTCAATCCTGAGTGCCCATTCAGCCGGCTTACTGATAGAGGAATGAGCCAGTGGTAGATGTCGATGATGTGCGCCCCGTTCCTGCTCAGGTTGTCGAAGTGAGAAGTTCACGCGATCGGCTTGCTGCAATGACCAAGGGTAAAGCGGGGGAGGTGCTGGCCATCTCGGTAATTGGCGACAGTTACAGCGCGGGGCAGGATTTTTATCTCAATGCCCTCACTCAGCACTTGGCGAAAGATTTTGGTTTCGCCGGGCCTGGTTATGTCGGGTTCAATCACGGTGCCGCGCTCGGCGGTACGAATTTTAAATACACCCGCAGTAGCAAGAAGTACTTCGGTGGAGATTGGGACGTTTCCAGTCTTGGCCAGGCGAGTCCGGACAGCCGCACCGTAACCGGGCAGGCGGGCGCTTTTCTTGAAGTGGATTCCAAAGAAACGGCATCCATCAATACAGCCATTACCGACGCCAAGTTGCTCTACCTGGGCAATGGAAAAACCAGTGAGATGCGCTATCGGTGGACACCTTCAGACACCTGGCAGCCTTTGACGTTGGCCGGTTCCGGGGTTCAGGAAGTGCAACTCAGTATCCCCGCCAATGCTGAATGGTCGTTAAAGCTCGAAGTAGTGAAAGGTGCGCCGACGTTGTTTGGTCTGTGGCTGGCCAATAATCAGGGCGGCGTCAGGGTCTCCAAACTCGCCGCTTCCGGTGGCGCCTCAGGTGACTTTTATAAAAACGACCGTCCATGGCAAACCCAATGGAAGGCCGTCGTTTCCAAGATACCGGCGGACGTTTACCTGATCATGTTAGGCGGCAATGACCAGGGGTTTGGCGTCAAGCCCAACGACTATCTGGAGAACATGAAAGGGTTGGTGCGGATGATTCGCGAAGTTCATCCGGCGGCGAGCATCAACGTGATCTTGCGTCAGGACACAACGCGCTCCAGTGCGTATCCGATGTCGGAGTACGCCCAGGTGCTTGAGCCTTGGGCGCGTTCGGAGCACATCGTGTATTCGAGTTTGCAGTGCACGTTCGGTCCCGACTTCAAGCGCTACGCCAATGACGGGCCGACGCCCATGATCGGTCCGGACAAAATCCACCCTATCCCGGGTTCGGGCGGTCGGCTTATTGCCGATTACGTGTATCGCCTGATTGTCGGAGGGGGCGGTGAGTCGCCGGGCCAGTGTGGTTCCGCTTTGAAATAATCATTCACCGTTCAAAGCGTTCCAGATGGCTCAGCAGCTCTGCGGTTTTCACAGGCATCAAGTCAGGATCACATCGCGTTTCAATATTGATAACAATTGCCGGATCGCTATAGCGCACGCAAACCCGGAATCGCCAATCATTGAAAATCACTTTAAGCCCGTCGCTTTCATCGATATCCAGGGCCTGGTGGGCGTACAGATTTTTCAGATGGTTCAAGAGTGCAAAAGGGTCCCTGACCGGGCGATGGATATCGCCCGAAGAGGGGAACACCCCGATGCGCTCAACCAACAAGGCTGTGCCAAACCAGGCCGCCGAAGTGGAGGATAACGACGGGGTTTTTGACAGCCAGGCCATCACCCCGACGTTGCCCGCTTTCTGTTCGATGTCTACCGAGCGTTTTGCAGTGGTCATAGTGGCTTGCCTGGATGAGTGAGTGGGTCAAAGACCGTTGAGATACAGATGCTCATAGCAAAAGTTGGTGGCGTCGATATAGCCTTCTGCACCGCCACAATCAAAGCGCAGGCCTTCGAACTTGTAGGCCAGCACGCAGCCGTTTTGGGCCTGCTTCATCAGTGCGTCGGTGATCTGGATTTCGCCACCCTTGCCCGGCTGGGTGTCGGCGATCAAATCAAAAATATCGGGGGTCAGAATGTAGCGGCCAATGATCGCCAGGTTGGACGGTGCGTCCTCGGGTGCCGGCTTCTCGACCATGCTGTTGACCCGGTAGATCCCTTCGGAAATCAACTCGCCGGCGATCACGCCATATTTATGAGTCTGATCTCGAGGCACTTCTTGAATGGCCACGATCGAGCAGCGGAATTTTTTGTAGAGCTGGATCATCTGCGCCAGTACGCCGTCACCTTGCAGGTTCAGGCACAGGTCATCCGCCAGCACCACGGCGAACGGTTCGTCACCGATCAAGGGGCGACCGCTGAGAATCGCGTGCCCCAGGCCTTTCATTTCGACCTGGCGGGTGTAGGCGAACGTGCAGGTTTCAATCAGCTCGCGGGTGCCGGCCAGAAACTTTTCCTTTTCGGTGCCGCGAATTTGGTGTTCCAGTTCATAGCTGATATCGAAATGGTCTTCCAGCGCACGCTTGCCCCGGCCGGTCACAATTGCCATGTGCTGCAGACCGGCGTCCCGTGCCTCTTCAACGGCGTACTGGATTAAAGGCTTGTTGACGATCGGCAGCATTTCCTTCGGCATGGCTTTAGTAGCAGGCAAGAAGCGCGTGCCATAACCGGCGGCGGGGAACAAGCATTTACGAATCATAGATATATCCTGGAAAGTCATTATTCACATCCACGCAGAAACAATATCGAGTGTGGCTGTGAGTTTTGAAGTATTACTGAGGTTGTACTTTAATACCTGAGTGAGGCTTTATTGGCAATTATTAGCAGGCGTAGAGTGGGGCAAATGTTATTAGTTGTCGGGGCTGATGCCTTTTAGTTAATTTTAGTCGGTGTCTGTTAATAGTGTTGGTTGTTCTGAAGTGCTAATAAGTGTTTGGCGTCAATGGGTGATGTGCGCATTTAACATTGCCTGTAATTGAACACTTCAATACCCCACTATGGACCGCTCTATGAAGATTCTGGTAACGGGTGGAACCGGTTATATCGGTTCTCACACTACACTTGCGCTGCTTGAGGCGGGCTTCGATGTGGTTGTGCTGGACAACCTTTGCAACAGCTCTGACGCGTCCCTGCACGCCATTGAAGCCCTCTGCGGCAAGTCCGCATCGATGATTCGCGGGGATGTGTGCGACCGGGCATTGCTGGACCGGATTTTTCAGGAGCATTCCATTGATGCTGTCCTGCATTTTGCCGGGCTCAAGGCCGTAGGCGAGAGCGTGCGCAAGCCGCTTGATTATTACGAGGCCAATGTTTGCGGGAGCATTACGCTGTGCCAGGCGATGTCGGCGGCGGGCGTGTTCCGGTTGGTGTTCAGTTCATCGGCCACGGTGTACGGCGCGCCTGAGCAGATGCCGATCCGGGAAGATTTCCCCACCGGCACGCCAACCAATCCTTACGGGCAATCCAAGCTGTTCATCGAAAACGTGCTGCAGGATCTGTGTGCGGCAGAGCCGCGCTGGAGCATTGCGCTGTTGCGTTACTTCAACCCGATCGGCGCTCATGCCAGTGGCCACATGGGTGAAGACCCCAGCGGGATTCCCAATAACCTGGTGCCTTACATCAGCCAGGTGGCCGTCGGCAGTCTCAAGGAGTTGTCGATATTTGGTGACGATTACCCCACCGTCGATGGCACCGGCGTGCGCGACTACATCCACGTGGTGGATCTGGCGGACGGGCATCTCAAGGCATTACAGACGATCTCGACGCGTACCGGAATCAATATCTGGAACCTGGGCACGGGCGATGGTTACAGCGTTCTGGAGGTAGTGCGGGCGTTCGAGCAGGCGTCGGGGCGTCCAGTGCCTTATCGCGTGATGCCACGACGCTCGGGCGACATCGCCGAGTGTTGGGCCGATCCTTCCAAAGCGGCGAAGGAGCTCGGCTGGAAGGCCACGCGAAATCTACAGGAGATGATGACAGACACCTGGCGTTGGCAATCGAATCATCCCAGGGGTTACGTCGAGTAGGGCTTGAAACAGGCCGTCAGCCCCTGGTTTTTCTGCTGAACTGTTATATCAGGACGCAATGTTAATTATGGTCGGGAAAATTGACTGGAAACACGTCCCGCAAGTCCGTAGATATAAAGAACACGCAGGAAGGAGTTTGATATGAAAAAGATGATGGTGATTGCCGTATTGTCCATGATGAGCAGCGGGGCTTTCGCAGTAGAAGTACCTCTTTCGCTGGATACAAAAGTGCTGGGTGATGTAACGGCGGCACAAGCTGCATTGGCCAGCACTGCGATTGTTTCAGGCGCAGTGGCTGCCTCCAGTAGCGGCGGAAGTTCCAACGGCGGAACAACCGGAAGTACCGGCACTACAGGCACTACCGGTACCACCGGCACACACTGATAAATACCGCAGGTGTCATCCAAGATTGCCCGGCTAACACTGGGTGATCTTGTTTTGGGTTTGCCCTTGAATAGCGTAGTGCCATTATGATTCGTAGCGTTCCTTTTTTAATGCTGGCAAGTATTGCTTTGCAAGGTTGTATGTTTTCGCCGGGCCAACATATGAGCACCAGAGATATCACTCGCGAAGGCTCAAGCGAAAACAGTCGGGTCGAGCTTATTCCGATTACCCCCAAGCTTATCGCCATGGACAGGGCCACTCAGGTACATGAGTCATTACCCCCGGAATTGTTGACCACGCCCGACGAGTACCGCATCGGTAACAACGATGTCTTGTACATCACTGTATGGGATCACCCCGAGCTGACCGCACCTTCTGGCGCGCAACAGCAGATCGATGCAAACGGCCGTCTTGTTCGGTCCGATGGCACGCTGTATTACCCCTACATCAAAGAGGTCCAAGCCGCCGGAAAGACCATCCAGCAATTGCGATCCGATATTGCCGAGAAGTTGTCCACCTTCATCTCGGACCCGCAAGTGGATGTCGCCGTGTTGCGCTTTGCCAGTCAGAAAGTGGTGGTGTCGGGCGCTGTATTGAAAGCAGGCCCTCAAGCGATTTCCACCAATCCGCTCAATGTGGTTGAAGCCCTGGGTTCGGCCGGTGTCGATCCGCTGAATGCGGACTTGTCCGGGTTGCTGTTGACGCGAAACGGGCGGGTTTATCCGCTGAATCTCGATGCGCTCAATCAGCAAAATGCAGAGTTGCAGAAGGTCTACCTCAGAGGCGGCGATCAGTTGTATTTGCCCTACAACGACAGCAAGAAGATCTACGTGATGGGCGAGGTCAATCAGCCGCGTGCATTGACGTTCAAGACCCGCACCATGAATCTTTCCGACGTCATTGGTTCGGTAGGAGGGTTGAACCAGACCACCTCGAATGGCAACGCCGTGTACGTCATTCGCGGTGTAGAAAACCTCGATGTCGAACCCGCCAAAATCTATCAATTACAAGCCGAGTCGCCGTCCGCCATGGCGCTCGCCACTCACTTCGATGTCCGCCCTCAGGACATTGTTTATGTAGGCCCTGCCAACGTTACCCGCTGGAACCGCTTCATCAGTCAATTGGTGCCATCGGCCTCGATTCTCGGTATGGGCGCGGCGGCACAAAACAACTTAAGTGAAGCCAACAGCAGATAAGGTCTGGTCCCACTGTGAGAACGTTGAACGTTAGCGTCTGCTTGATGGCGGCATTGCTGTTGTGTGGATGTAATCCGCTGATGAAGGCCACGCTGGCGAACTTCAAAGCCGTGGCCACCGGGCCTGACGACCTGGAATTGACTCCGGCGCAAGTGGCCGAGGTTCAGTATCCGCAACTCAAGCTGACCACCCCTTCCGGCGAAGGGGTGTTGGCGATGGTGCGTGAGCGAGGTGACTTGCAGTACTGGGTCGCGTCCGGCAAGCAGGTGTTGTTGCTGCGCGACGGCCTGGCGGTTCGCACTGTCGGCCTTGGCTTTGAAGGTGACCTGGACGGGACCCGTATCGAAGCGCAATCGCCGTTCAAGCAAGGCCTTCACCGATTGCCCGATGGATACACCAGCCAGCGCTGGATCGATCTCTATCGAGGTTACGAAGTGGGTGTTGCCGTGAGCAGCCGCTTTACCCGAAAACCCATGGAAACCCTCAGGATCCTGGACAAGGCATACGCCGTGCTGCGTGTCGATGAGCAGATAGAGGCACCGGCTATTGGCCTGCGCGCGACCAATCATTATTGGGTCGATCCGGATAACGGTTTCATCCTCCAGAGTGAACAGCAACTGACAGGGCAACTCAGGGTGAAGATCGTGCAGTTGACCTCTGAGCGCGGGGCTGTCCGTTGAAGTTTCCCAAGGTGTTATGGACGTGCCTGTTGTTGATCTGCGGTGGCGTGAATGCGGCAGTCAACGTCAGCGGTGATGTGCGCAATCCGGGGCCGGTCGAGCTGCAACCCGGGGCGCGCGTGCTGGACGTGATGCGTTTGGCGCAACCCAACCCTGAAAGCTACTGGCTGGCGGCCGCCTGGCTGCGACAACCATTGCTTGAGGAGCAGACCCGACTCAAGACCGGGGTCCTGTTCGACTTGAAGGTGCTGCAACGCACCGCATTGCTCTTCAATCGGCCCAGCCGGGCGGCATTGGCGTTGCAGTTGTACGAGCAAGTCAGCCGCATGCCGGTTACCGGGCGCCAGGTGGCGGTCCTTGATCCGATCGCGGTGGAGGTCGGCTTCGCTCGCAACTTCCGCCTCGATGACGGCGACAGCCTGATCTACCCCAAGCGTTCCGATGTGGTTGAAGTGCTGGGCGCTGTCGCCGAACCGTGCCGGCTCGCCTTTCGCCCGCTGCAAGAGGCGCGGGATTACCTGCAAGGGTGTTCATCTCTGACCGATGCCGAAGCCGATTACCTCTGGATCGTTCAGCCCGACGGGGTCACCCGCCGTGTCGGCATTGCGCCGTGGAATCGTGAAAGCGGGCAGGTGCCTGCCGCCGGCAGCAAAATCCTGGTCCCTGTCAAAACCGATGATCTTAATCCGCCTATACCTGAACTGAATCAGCAGTTGGCCGAATTTCTTGCCACGCAACTGGCTGAGGTGGTTCCTTGAATTTACGTTTTGCTGCAGTGCTGTTGTTGCCGTGTGGTTTGGCTCACGCAGAGCCGCGATTGACTCAAAACGATTTCGGCGGCGTGGGCTTGATGCAAACGCCAACGGCCCGAATGGCGCCGGCCGGCGAGTTGAGTGTGAATGCCAGTCGAACCGAGCCCTATACCCGTTACAGCGTTTCATTGCAGCCATTTGAATGGCTGGAAGGCTCGTTTCGCTATACCGCGATCACCAACCGCCGGTATGGCCCCGAGTCGTTGAGTGGCGACCAGAGTTATAAAGACAAGGCTGTGGACCTCAAGGTACGCCTGTGGCAAGAAAGCCACTGGGCGCCTGAGCTGGCCCTGGGCTTTCGCGACATCGGCGGTACCGGCCTGTTCTCCAGCGAATTCCTGGTCGCCAACAAACGCTATGACGACTTTGATTTCAGCGCGGGTATTGCCTGGGGATACATCGGCAATCGAGGCGATTTCGACAACCCGTTGGGCTGGGCGGCTGATCGCTTCAATACCCGGCCGGACGGCGAGGGCACCGGTGACGTCAACACCAATGCCTATTTTCGTGGGCGACCTTCATTGTTTGGCGGCGTGACCTACCAGACCCCCTGGGAGCCGCTCAGCCTGAAGCTTGAGTACGAAGGCAACGACTACAAAAACGAGCCGAAAGACAACGTCATCAAGCAAGATTCGCCCATCAACATCGGCGCCGTGTTCAAGCTGACCGATTCGGTCGATCTCAGCGCGGGTTGGGAGCGCGGCAATACTGCGATGTTCGGCATCACCCTGCACACCAACTTCGTCAGCCGCAAGGCGCCGGCCAAGACTTACGATCCGCCAGCGGAGCGTCTGCCGACACAGGCACCCGCCACACCGCCGGATCAGGTTAACTGGGCCAACGTGTCCCAACGTTTGCAGAAAAATGCCGGCTACAAAGTCGAGCGCATCACTCAGCGCGGCCCCGAGTTGTTTGTGTACGGCGAGCAGACGAACTATTTCCATTCGGCCAAAGCCGTCGGCCGCGCCAGCCGGATTCTGGACAACAGCGTCAACGACGATATCGACTGGTTCACCCTGGTGAACAAGCGCTACGACATGCCGCTGGAAGAAACCAGCGTGCCGCGCGAGACCTTCCGCGAAGTGGTCAACAATGAGGAGCCGCTGCAAACCTTGCACCGAACCACTGAGGTCAACGGGGCGATGCCGCATACCGAGACCACGCTCTATACTGCCGCGCGCGATCCCTTCAGCTATGGTGTCGGGCTGGGCTACAAACAAAACGTCGGCGGCCCTGATGGTTTGCTCTATCAGCTAAGTGCCGATGCGGACGCGGAGTATCGTTTCACGCGCAATACCTGGTGGAGCGGCCTGCTGAGCGCCAACCTGGTGAACAACTACGACAACTTTACCTACGACGCACCAAGTGGTTTGCCCCGGGTGCGGACCGACCTGCGCAAGTACCTGACGACCTCTGACGTCACCATGCCCACGTTCCAGTTCAGCCACGCCGAGCAACTGGATAAAGACCTGTATGGCATGGTCTACGGCGGCTATCTGGAGTCGATGTTTGCCGGTGTGGGCGGTGAGGTACTGTTCCGTCCGGCAGGCCAGCGTTGGTCGGTGGGTGCAGACCTGAACTACGTGCGTCAGCGCGAGTTCAACCAGGGTTTTGGCTTGCGCGATTACTCGACCGTGACCGGCCATATCACCGGTTATACCGACTTGCCTTTCGATACCCAGGCCGCCGTCAGTGTCGGCCGCTACCTGGCGCGGGATTGGGGCGCCACAGTCGATCTGTCACGGGAGTTCCGCAATGGCGTGCGATTCGGTGCCTGGGCCACGCTGACCACTGCGACGACAGCGGAATACGGTGAAGGCAGTTTCGACAAGGGCATCTACATCTCCATTCCGTTCGATGAACTGATGAGCATGTCGACCATGCGTCGGGCCAATATCGTCTGGTCGCCGCTGACCCGGGACGGCGGTGCACGGCTCAATCGCAGCTACTGGCTGCACTCGATGACCGATAGCCGTGACAGCGACTTGTTCTACCGTAACTTCGACAAGATCACTGAGTGAACGCGGGCGATCTGCAGGGCGATTAGCGCTGTAGATCGCATCGCGGTCGACTGGAAGGGGGCAACCTGGAAGGTCATTTAATAAGCAGCGCCATCTTGCGCAGGGTTCTCTGCGTTAAAACGACACACTTGCAATGATAAGCCGGGGGCTGACTCAGCTCCCGGCTTGAACAAGTGTTGCCGTGTGTCAGGGAGCCTGGTGTGGCAGGGGCGTAAGTGCGACTCAGCGCCTGATAGACGCCCATGAAAAAGGGGACTTGCGTCCCCTTGTCATTTTGCGGTGCCTGGTATTCAAGTGATCAATAGATGTCTTTTGACAGCAAGGTAAAAGGCGTCTTCACCAGGATCTTCAAATCCAGCCACAACGACCAGTTATTGATGTATTTGAGATCGATCTCCACACGCTTTTGCATCTTGTCGATGGTGTCGGTCTCGCCACGGCAACCGTTGATTTGAGCCAACCCGGTAATCCCCGGTTTGATTCGGTGGCGAGCCATGTAGGCGAGAATCTTCCCGGAGTAGTAATCGTTGTGCGCAACGGCGTGGGGACGTGGTCCGACCAGGGCCATATGGCCTTGCAGCACATTGATCAACTGCGGCAGTTCGTCGAGCGAAGTACGGCGGATAAAGCGTCCCACCGGAGTGATCCGAGAATCGTTACGGCTGGCCTGCTTGACCTCAAGGTCATCGTGCACGCGCATCGAGCGAAACTTCCAGACCTGGATCACCTTGCCATTCCAGCCGTGGCGGTCCTGCTTGAAGAACACCGGGCCGGGAGAGTTGAGTTTAACGGCCAGGGCAATCAGTAACAGCAACGGACTTAGAAGAACCAGGGCCAACAGCGCCACGCTCTTTTCCAACAGGCTTTTACTCAGTGCGGCGGTTGGCTGGCTGGTCAACGGGCTTTCATTCAAGTAGATCGCCGGCAAGCCGTCCACGACCCTTACCGAGTGATTGAGCAGCATCAGGCTGTTCAAGTCCGGCACCCAGACCACATCGACGTTGGCCCCCAGCAAATCGATGTACATGGCTTCAATGCTTGCCGCTTCACTCAGGGGTAGCGTGATGTACAAACGGCGGATGTCATGGGTTTTGATCAGCGCCAGCAGATGCTCTTGCGGGCCTACGATCGGCGGTGAGCCCATCGCCAGCGGGAGCGTTGTGTCGGTGCTGACCAACCCCACCAGCGGGAAGTGTTCAAGGCTACGCAGCTTCCGGGCAAGACCCAGCGCCAACTCGCCCGTACCGACGATCAGGGTTTTATGCTCGCTTTGAAGTGACCGTTGATAGTATTGCGAGAATCCGTGCAGCGGCACGTACAACAGTGCCTGCCCGAGATAACCGCAGGCTGCCCATATCAAGATCAGTTGACGGGAAAACAGTCCATCGGCCTTGCAGATGAATGCCACACAGGCCAATGCCGCCAGGGTCATTGTCCAGCCCACCAACAAACGTCCCAATCCCTCCAGGTAATTATCTTTCTTTGCATAGACGCCACACCAGGTATAGGCGGGCACCGAGGCAAGTACCGTTAGAATTGCGCACACTCGGTAATAGAACTCCACCGTCCCGGTGTGGTAATAAACCAATAGAAACAACAGGGCTACAACAAAGCCCTGACCCAGTGCCCATTGTCCCCAGAAGGTCAATCCTTTGAGGTGGGTATTTCGATTGATACGAAGATTGTTAACCATGCGATATCCCCAAAATACGTCCATTCGCGTGTCGACAGACAAGAGCCAAGTTGATGTGGTAAGCATTATTATTTTTATAAGAGGGCAAAACATTGACGGTCGAAATGCCACTGTGCGGCGTGCTCGTCAGTGAATAGATTAATTTATTGGGCAGAAAGCTGTCTGACGACTTTTAACGAGTGGTAAGTTGGTGTGCTGGTTATATTGAGGCGGCGAAGTGTTAGAAATAGTCGATAATGAAAGTTGATTTCAGGAAGGGGCAAGCGAGATTGTCTGCGGAGAGGGGAGGGGCCGGAGGGTGAAATGGTGGGGTGCTTTTTTGTTTTTGTATGCACTACCATTGCGATCAATCTTATTGATTCAGGTGAGACTTTTCCCCCGTACTATTTTTTGAATCAGGCAATAGCCACGATTCCTCACGGCCCGGAACAAACGTTCACCATTGCTGGCACTCTTGAACTTTTCCTGTAGCCTGCTCAAGCACATTTCCAGGCCTCGATAATGCTCGGGTTCTCTGCCGATGCTCCGAATAAGATCATCTTTACTTACGACTCGCTCATCATGGTGCAGCATTTTCTTGACCAGTGTGGCTTCTAGCCCGGTCAAGACAACCTCTACGTCATCTTTGATCAACGCACCATTGCCATGACTCAATCGCCAGGCTTCTGTATAGGGATAATGCGGTTTTACCGCCTCGTTGAGGAGTGAATCCTGGGTGTTTTCCCGGTCTTCATCTGCCCGTGAGGATATGTTGCTGAACCGCGTATCGGACTGGGCCGCTCGCCACTCGGATTCGAATGAAGAGAGAATGCGCTGAGTATCATGTCTGATAACGGGAGGGACAATTCTGTCCAGGTGAGGGGAAATAAATTCCATTAGTTTAGGGGCGGATGAGGGTAGGGCAACACCCTCGACAAACATCTTTGCCTGCGACGTACCAAATGAGTTATATCGCTCGCTCGATAATAATGCCTCAAGCTCTAGTTGTAATGCCGGGCTGTGAGTAACGACGACAAAATATTTTCTGGGGAGGGGTGTACTGCTTTCCATGTCTCTCTCCTGAAGGGCATACTCAGTTTTTAATTCAAAAGGTTGTCGGCAGGGGAGTAATGGCTCCCTTGAAAGTATTCAAACGGCAGCGCGCGCGCCAGTATATGGCTCGCGGCATGCTCCACTCTGTCAGCTATGAAGGCGACTTTAGTGGTGTGGGTCAGCATGGTCATGCGTTCGTGGAGACGATTGAATAATTCGGGGTTGCCCGTGAGTTTAAGGCTTAAGTCTAGGGTTGAAAGAGGGATCTTGATATAGTCGAAAAGATTCAGGGTTGTAAAGATCTCGATACTTTCATTGTCGATGTTGTAACCATCGAACGCGATTTCTATGCCGTGGTCTTTCAACAGATACACATTGTTGAGAATCTTCTTTTTTTCACTGAAACTGACCGCCGAAAGAGGCAGTTCATTGAAAGCGATAACCAGCGTCTGACCAAAGTTGTGCAGGGCGTCGCTGGACTGTATCAACTCTTCCGCGAGTGCTGAATCGGCGAGGTCTGATTGTCCGACGCAGACAAATCTACGACTTAAGTATTTGTTTTTGCTCGATATATTATGGTCTTTCAGCGAAAAGGCAATCAACCGGGTCTGCATGAGCACTTCACTGTAGATGCCGCTCATCTGCTGCATGGATGCCGCAAAAGATGCATGGGCTGGCTGAGCCGGACTGTCGTCAAACTGTATTCTGATCTCGCTGCCAAATGGGCAGTCATCACGAGTAAGGATCAATTGTCGAGACAGATAATGACTCGCACGATAGATGTGTGACGCGCTCATCGTTGCGTTCATAATGCAATAACTCCCTGCATATTAATCATCAGGCGGTCGAGATGAGACCCCTGACGAGACGATATCCATGCCCACGAATACTTTGAATGGCGTTGGTGCCATACATGCCTTTTATCTTGCCGCGCAGGCGACTGATAGATTTTTCCAAGGCCCTTGGGTCATAAAACGTTATATTCAGACCCATGATTCTGGCGATTTCATCATGGCTCAGTATTTGATTTCTTGTTTCGGCAAAGGCTTCCAGGATTTTCATTTCCGGAAACGAAACATCCAGTTTTTTATAGTCTCCAATCAGGCACATACGCGTGGGGTCCAAGAGTAAACTGTGTTGCTTGTGCCATTCTGCGCTATTAAAAAACTCGGAAAGTACGTCCGGGTTATCTTCAGGAAGCGTACTGAATTTAATGCAGTGGTCGGCGCCGGCAAGATAGTATCTCATCTTGTTGTAGGTGCCTTTGCCGGTGATGGCTACAAAGATAATAAGGGCCTGGTTATCGGCACGCATATTTTCCACCAGGGCGATGCTTTCATCAAACGCCTGAGGGCTGTCAATGACAATGAATACTGCACGGTATGAATGGGAGCCCTTATTTTTTCTAAACAAGTTGTTGAAGCACATAGTGTCAACGGGTATATCATGCGCTACATAGCTTGCAACTAATGTCCTGAAACCCTCAGCTAAACTATGGGTCCGCCCAATGGTGAGAATACCCGTCACCTCCTTTGTGTGGCTGTGGCTGGTATTCGTTAATTTCCCTGTAAGCATCATGCTTTGACTCGGCTGGGTGCTGACATTTGGATGTTAAAGCACCAATTCTCATTTGTGACTGACAATTGGTAACATTTCCCGGGTTTTCAAGCAGGTGTCACAATTTTTTTAACATTGTTGAGCAATCTGGCGAGATCCTTTGTGCCCCTGATGCTTGGCATGCACAGTGGCAAATAGGCATCATTGTGCCATCTTTTCGCGCAATGTCCCGCTTTTCCAGTTCAATAAGCCTGGGTGGGCGGTTGAAGCTGCCTTAGTTGGATTTTTATGGAGGCCTAATGAGTTACCACAACTAGGCTGCTTTAAGTGCCGGTTTTAGTATGTGTTTTGTTTGGAACTAGCTGATTTTTCTTGTTATGTAACGTTCTGGTTGATGTTGACATTCATGGACAATTATTAACGTTGAGTTTTAATGCAGGTCTGAATGCGTTTTACTGACTCGTTGGCGATAAAATCGTCAGTTCGTCAGCAGTTTTGCTTTTGTGGATGAGGGGGGGTAATGGATTTTTGGACTACCGTAACGGTATTGATTTTAGGCGTGGTGGAAGGGCTGACAGAGTTTTTACCCATATCAAGTACAGGGCACCAAATCATTGTCGCGGACCTGCTCGGCTTCGGCGGTGAGCGTGCCATGGCTTTCAATATCATCATTCAACTTGGGGCCATCCTGGCCGTGGTCTGGGAGTTTCGGCGAAAGATCCTCGAGATCGTCACAGGCTTGCCAACCCAACGTAATGCGCAACGGTTTACCTTGAACTTATTGATCAGCTTTATGCCTGCCGTTGTATTAGGTGTATTGTTCGCCGATAAGATTCACGAATATCTGTTCAATCCAATCACCGTGGCGGTGGCATTGGTAGTGGGCGGTATCGTTATGTTGTGGGCTGAGCGGCGGGAACATAGGGTGTATGTCGACCATGTTGACGACATGCGCTGGACCGACGCGTTAAAGGTCGGGTTCGCTCAATGCCTGGCGATGATACCGGGCACCTCACGCTCAGGATCGACCATTATCGGTGGGTTGCTATTTGGACTGTCGCGCAAGGCAGCCACCGAGTTCTCGTTCTTCCTGGCCATGCCAACCATGGTCGGTGCCGCCGTCTACTCAGGCTACAAATATCGGGATCTGTTCCAGGCTGGCGACCTGCCAGTCTTCACCTTGGGCTTCGTCACCGCGTTCTTTTTCGCCATGATCGCCGTGCGCGGCTTGCTCAAGTTTATCGCCAGCCACAGCTACGCCGCGTTCGCCTGTTACCGAATTGCATTCGGTCTGGTGATCCTGGCCACATGGGCATTCGGTTGGGTTAACTGGACTGAAGCAGCAGCGCTCTGACACGTGAACCAGGCTGCGGACCCACCAGCCTGGTATTTAAAAGATAAAACGGATTAACGCCCTTCAAGCAACTCAGCTGCCTGATCCAGCAACGCCAAAGGCTCTTTAGCCTTGTGGATATCCACCGACAACAACTGCCGAAACTTGCGTGCCCCCGGGAACCCGGTGCCCAGCCCCAGCACGTGCCGGGTGATATGGTGCATCGAACCGCCCGCATCAATATGCGCCGCTATATAAGGCCGCAACTTCGCCAGCGCCTCCGCCCGGCTAATCACCGGTGCCGTACTGCCGAACAACTGCTGATCCACCTCAGCCATCACATAAGGGTTGTGATACGCCTCGCGGCCCAACATCACACCGTCAAACGTTTGCAAATGCGCGTGACAGGCTTCCAGCGTCTTGATCCCGCCGTTAAGAACAATCTCCAACTCCGGAAAGTCCGCCTTCAACCGCGCCGCCACGTCATAACGCAGAGGCGGAATGTCACGGTTCTCTTTCGGCGATAAGCCCTCCAGAATCGCAATCCGCGCATGTACCGTAAAACTCGTGCACCCTGCATCCCGAACCGTGCCAACAAAATCAACCAATTCCTCGTAACTGTCCCGCCCATTAATCCCGATCCGGTGCTTCACCGTCACCGGAATCGACACCGCATCGCGCATCGCCTTCACACAATCCGCCACCAACTGCGGATGCCCCATCAGGCACGCGCCGATCATATTGTTCTGCACCCGATCACTCGGACAGCCGACATTCAGATTCACCTCGTCGTAACCGTGGTCCTGAGCCATACGGGCGCAGGCGGCCAAGTCGAGAGGGACGCTGCCACCGAGTTGCAGGGCCAACGGGTGTTCGGCTTCGTTGTGACGGAGGAAGCGGTCGTGATCGCCATTGAGGAGCGCGCCGGTGGTGACCATTTCGGTGTAGAGGAGGGCGTTTTTCGATAGTAAACGTAGGAAAAAACGGCAGTGGCGGTCAGTCCAATCCATCATGGGTGCAACACTAAAGCGCCGGGACAGCGCAGGGCTTGAGTTTACTGGGCTGGAGTGGGTGTTTGGTACCATTTTGCTCTACGTGTTTTCAGCGTGTTTTCGGGGGTTTTCGGGCGTTTTTTGAATGTCGGTGGTACGATGTACCACTTCAAAACTGACGCGTACCACTTTCGATATGGCGACTATCAGGGCAAGAAAACTGGCGGATGGGAGCGTGAGCTATACAGCTCAGATCCGCATCAAGCGCGACGGAGTGCAAGTCTACCAAGAGAGTCAGACCTTTGCCCGAAAACAGGCAGCTCAGGCCTGGACGCGAAAGCGCGGTGCGGAGCTGGATGAGCCTGGTGCAATCGAGCGGGCGAACCGAAAGGGGGTCACGGTCAGCGACATGATCACCCGCTACCTGGATGAAATGGAGAAGGCCCGGCCGCTCGGGAAAACCAAGAAGGCCACGTTGAATGCCATTTCGGAAACGGACTTTGGGAAGTTGGTTGATTCTGACGTGAACAGTCAGCAACTGGTGGACTACGCGCTTTGGCGTATGAGTAAAGCAGGCGGTGGGGTGCAGCCTCAAACCGCAGGCAACGATCTTGCCCATCTTGGCGCAGTGTTATCAATTGCTCGGCCCGCCTGGGGCTATCAAGTTGATCCGCATGCAATGGGTGACGCACGTAAGGTATTGCGTAAGCTCGGTTACAACTTGAAAAGCCGCGAGAGGGATCGTCGACCGTCGTTGGTTGAACTGGGAAAGGTACTGAGTTACTACGAAGAAATGCAGGGGCGCCGGCGTAGTTCAATCAATATGCTGAAGGTCGTGGGCTTCGCGATTTTTTCCACGCGGCGACTCGATGAGATTACTCGTATTACCTGGGCTGATGTTGATGAGGCTGGTCAGCGGGTGATGGTCCGGGATATGAAGAACCCCGGCCAGAAAATTGGCAATGATGTTTGGTGTTACTTACCAGATGAAGCGTGGCGAATTCTTCAAACAATGCCTAAGGCCGGCGAGGATATATTCCCGTATAGCCCTGAATCTATTTCAACGTCCTGGGCGAAAGCCTGCAAGTTTACAGAGATTGAAGACTTGCACTTCCACGATCTGAGGCACGACGGCGTGAGCCGTTTGTTTGAAATGGACTGGGATATCCCACGTGTAGCGAGTGTTTCAGGACACAGGGACTGGAACTCTCTGAGGCGTTATACGCATCTGCGTGGCAGAGGGGATTCATACATTGGCTGGGAGTGGCATGACAAGATATTGAAGGCGCCCGTACAACTGGGCGCCGCATCAATGAAGTGGCTTAAGAGGCGCGTTTTAAGCCGTTGAGCTGGTTGCATTCCTTGACTGCGGCTTCCCGTTGCAAATCGAGGTAGGCCGCGAGGTCGGTAATGTGGATCCCCTTGGCGCTTTTCTGGCTGGGCTCCAGTCGAGTGATCGGGATTTTGATCTGGCCGGCCAGTACCTTGCGCTGGAACATTTCGGTGGTGAGGTGAGTGAAGTAGTCCTTGCACACCTGTTCTAGCGGGATGATGGCTCGGCCATTGTATTGGGCCATCAGAATAAAGGCTGTGTTCATGTCTTCGGTGCCTCCGCGACCACGGAGGCAACAATCTCTTCCTGTTTGTCGAACTTGGTCTTGCCGTAGTCAGCCATCACAACAATGACGTCGCCGTCTGCCAGATGTACGTTTACTTTCGCGTCGTAATCGCTCACAACGATCTTCGAGATTTGGCTGGCGGCTACATGGACTTTTTCTGTCAGCTTGATCATGGCATCACCTCGAACGGGCAGGGCTGCTTGGGCGGGGCCAGCGCTTTTATATGTACGCGCCCACCTATGTAATGCCAATCAAGCCTGTTGCCGGTTACTGCTGAGACATTCCGACAAATCACCTCGGCCGTATCTTTCGGGATGTCGACAAGGCACACGCTCTTGCCGTTAGCGTAGACATCAGGGTCGCATGCGCCCGGGTCGCCTTGGAGGCTAGCTTCATCGTCCCGCAACTCGGCCAGCAACAGCGCGTTTCGCTCCGTCTCCCACTGCAATCCCGCCTCGGCTCTGGTGAGTCGTTGCTCTAGAGCGTCGTAGTCCGACTCACGAACGCAGCGGATATTCTGTGCTTCATAGGACCAGAAGCGCTGCACGGTTGCTGCTGGCGCGGGCTTATCCAGCATTCCCTGCCAGAACTCGGCATGTGGTGATGGGTGGGGATGTGCTTGGTATTGCAACAGTTTCACCAGGCGTTCAACTTCGTCGCGCGGGACGTTGATCATTTGGTTATCGCTCATGCTGCTACTCCCGGTTGGAGCGTGACACCCGGTTCATCCACCTTGTGTGATTTGTTCTGTTCGAAGGTGTTGAGCGCTGCAGCTGAACTGATGCTATCCAGTAAGCGATAAGCCAGGGCGCCGACGAAGTGGGCCTGGTTGATGGCTTTCACGCGGTAAGCCTCGGTTCCTGGGAACGCATCCCAAGTGTCTTTGGCCAGCCTGAGGGTGGTGGCAATCTCTAGCAGTGTCAGGTGATCGCTTTTGAGGAAAGGGGTAGCGCGAATAACGCGGGCTTGCCGAGTCAGTTCAGCCAGTCGGTTTTGATCCGCGCGGTGCAGGCGATTCAGATCGGCAATGTCGCTGTTCAGCGCTTCGATTCGAAGCGAGTGCAGACTATTGCGTTCATCCAGGCCTCTGGCGTAGCTACGGGCGAGTGCTCGCAGGATTCCTTTGCGGATGAAGTAGGCCATCAGCAACAGCCCGAGGGCTGAGCCGGCTGCAATGATTAGGTGTTGAGTTTGCATGTGCTGTGTTCCTCGGTAGAGCCCGCCGCCGGGATCATTGGTGAGAGGACGGCGGCGGGGTGTTGCCACGGGGTTGAAAGGTTTACGCGCTGAACGTACCCAAGATCAGAGTGGCCGCGCCGCCTACTTCTTTGGCGAGGGTAGTCTTGAACTCTTGGGCGATTTCCTCGACCTGTTGCTCTTCACCGGCCCAGCGCAACTTCAGGGCTGGCTTGTCGCTGCCGGTAAAGATGCTGAGCTTCAGCGTGAATACGCGGATGGCCAGACCGTCATACGGGATCAGTGAGAATTGCAGCGCTTCCACGCGAGAATCAGCATTCGCGGCCTCGATGCTGTCCATCGCGCTACGGGCGGCGCCGAAGTTGTGTTCGCTGGTCGTTGCAGTGCTCTTCGCCTCGATGGTGATGTTGCGAACGCTGGCAACTGCGGCGCTGATCGGCATCGTTCCGCCACCTTCTTTCACTGCGACCAGGCTGGTGTTCCAGTCTTCGATCCATTCAGCCAGATCGCGCTGAGTGAGTAGCCGGCCGACAATCTTCTGAAGTGCCAGATAAGCAGCGGTCGGTTTGAGCGTCAGCCTAGCGGTGTCATCTGCATGGCCGGGGGCTTGGTCAGTGCCGAGATTGAAAAACACTTGGCAGCTCATGTTGTCCTGATCAATGAAGCCTTTCGCGGCTGGGCCGGTGCGGGAGATCGTGTACTCGGCGAAGTCGCGCAGACTGGTGGTATTCAGGACGCCACGGAAACGAGAGCGAAGTGCCTGGTACTGTTCCAGGTTGTGGATTTTTACACCAACGGGTAGAGCGGTTACGGGCAGGAGCGTGGCTGGTAGCTGGGCGGCGGCAGAGGCTTGGTCAATGATCAGTTCAAGCGTGTCTTTAGTAAGCGACATTGGTGTTTCCCTTTTGGTGAGAGGATTTGGTGTAGCGTGTTGGTGCTGGATTTATCGCGCTTTCACCGGCGCGTCTTCGGGTTTGAAAAGCTGCGCCGTCGGATCGTTCTGAAAGAGCGTCAGCCCTTGAGGGGTCAGGTACAGCGGTGTGTCGAGGGTTGAGTCCTCGCGCAACTTTCCGCGCTTGGTAGGTTGCGCGAAGTCGAGGGTGTGGCTGATCGCAACCTGGTTGCTTTGGCCGATCTGCTTCATCTTCAGTTTGATGGTCACTTCGCCGGCCTTGCCAAAGTCGATAACGCCGGCCGCAACGTTTGATAGGGCTTGGCCGATCTGCTGTGAGAAGACGCCGGCATTGAGTGAGCTGAAGAAGTCATTCGTGTCTGTGGCTTTCATGTGCTGTGCCTCGTTGAGTGCGTGTTGGTTGCCCCTGGACGGCAGGGGCTACCGTTCAATCAGGCCGCTGCCTTCGTCGCTTGAGCGTCGAGGTAGTCAGCCAGGTTGTGCAGGTACACCACCGGTTTTGCTCGCACCGAGCAGTGCAGGCGCGTCACGACCAAAGCAATGCGCCCGGCCTTGATCTCGCCCAGTAGGTGGCGGTCAGTTCGGATGTGCGCAAAGTAATGTTCACGCACGGCGGTTAGGGACGGGCAAGGTGTGGCGAACTGTTTGCGAAGCTGGTCGAGGGTGTTGCTCATGCGGCAACCTCCCCGAACCCCTCCGATGGGGGCACCAACTTGAGCCGGATCATTTCGGCCAAGCCTTCTTTGCTTTTGCCCATGGCGGCGGCGCAGATTTGGCCTTTTGCATCAGCCACCACTGCGCCGAATGGATACTCCGGCGAGTTGGTGGGGGTGACGTAGGCCACTTGCCCGTCTTGAATGACGTTGTTGACGCAGCGGAACACTTCGGCCAGTTCGGTGCTTAGTACCGGCATGCTTTCCAGAAGCTGGATGGCTTCCGTTGACGCACCAACGAGTGTTGCGCGGCTGATGACGCCCGGGCAGTTCAAGTAGATAGGGATTAGCTTCAGGGCGCCGAGGGCTTGCGTGTAGGCATTGAGGTTGTTGGTCTTCATGCGGCGGCGTCCTTTTTGGTGATGGTGATTCCAAGCTTCTTGGCCAGCCAATCCACACCGTCTTCCTTCACCATCACCACGGAGTAGTGGCGGCATTTGTTGATCGACGGGATCAGGGTGCTGCGTGGATCCGAGTACAGGTAGCCCCGGTCACGATGCTGGCTGGCAAGGTCGCCGCTGCTGTTCAAGATGCCCAGCTCGCGCAACCTGGTGCGGAAGGCACGGGGCTTGAGTCCGAGCAATGCGGCGGTTTCGTCCAGGGTGCGGTTCATGGCGCTGTCCTCAGGCTGCGTCGCAGTCGACGCGTGCGGTCAAGGCGGTGAAGAACTCGTCCAACTGACCAAAGAGTTCGTCGAGGGCGCCATCGTTGTGCAGCACTAGGTCGTTGTCCTGAATGCCAATGCCTGATTCGCTGACATGTGGGTTCACCTCTGTCGCATCAGGGCGAAGGACGTGGACCACGATGCCGCCGCGCTTCCGAACAAAGTCAGCCTCGTTCTCGAATCGCAAGTCGCTGATCACGAAGCCGGTTGCGGTGTCGTGGGTCTGCCCGAGGAATTCGAGGTTCTGTTCAGCCAGTAGCAGCCAGAGCTCTGGATGCACCAGGTTGCGGCCCCACTCAGTACCCAATGACTGCATCAGTTCGCGAGCGGAGCGGCCGAGCCAGCCTATAGGCTGCTCTTTTCGGTCGCCGTCGAAGTCGCACGGACTCAGGTTGAAGATGTTCATCAATCCTTCGCGCAACGGATCTGCAAAGGCGTAAGACTGAAAACCGTGGACGTTTACAAGGTGAGTGGCGGCGGTGGTTTTACCGGTGCGTGCGCGGCCGGCGAGCCCGATCAAAAGTTGTCTCATGCTGCGTCGCCCCCGAAAGGCCACGAGCAATCGCTGGCAGTGCTGGTGGGTTCGACAACCGCGGTGCGGCCTTTGGGGGTGGTGATCACCAGCAGGCCGGTTTGGCGCTGGATGGCTTCGACGGCGGCGCGGCTACTGCATGCGGAGGGGTGCAAGTAGACCGGGCAGCGGGTGTTGCTGTGCTGTGTGGTTTGCATGGCTCGTACTCTTTGGTGAGAGGTGTACGAGACAAACTATACGAATGCTCATAATTTGAGTCAATGCGTATTCGCATAATTATTGCGACAGACATAAAAAACCCACTCGGGAGTGGGTCAGATTTACGGGGGAGTGGGTTGGCTTGACGTTAGGTGTTAGCCGACCCCGCCGCCTCTCCATATGACACGCCCAAGGAAAGGCATTTCATGAATGGCATCTTCTGACACAGGCTCGTCAGGGTTTGCAATTTTGTCCGGGTTGTCGCTTCTGATGACCCAGATGCCAGAGAGCTGCTGGGTAAGTCTTTTAATACTATTGCCGCCGTCTGGCCTGCGAATCACGTAAACCTGTTTGTCTTTTGGCTCTGTCTGAGACGTGTCAAAGAGTACGACATCACCCTGAAAAATATAGGGCTCCATGCTGTCGCCTTCGGCATAGATGACAAACAGATTTTCGGGTTTAGCTTTCATGCGATGCAGCCAGTCGCGTTTAAAAGCTAGGCCTTCAGTAGTTTCTACGTGCTCATTTAGATAGCCACCACCGCACGCCCCCTTGGCTTTGAATTGTGGGATCAATGCGTAGTCCTTGGCGCTTGGCGAGCGGTCATGCGTAGCTTCTGATCCGGTACCGAATAGAAGCCAGTCTGGAGAAACGCCCAGCGGTCGCGATAACGCTTCGACCGTGGGCTTACGTGGGCTTGAGCTTTCGCCTGACAGAATCCTGTTGATCGTGGGTTGTGGCACAGAAGATCTGCGACTTAATTGGCTCTCATTCAGTCCAAGGTCGCGCATCTTGTTGCGAAGACGCTCTGCAATATTCACCCTGACCCCGCAATACGTTTTTGAATTATGCGAATTGTATTGCGCGGAACTATCCGTTTTCGTATGATTTGTTATGAGGAAGCTCATAGGTATAGGGTCATGACAATTCAAGAGATGCTTGCTTATCTAGCAGTTCGGGGTCTTTCCCAGACGGCAATCGCCGATAAGGTCGGTTCAACTCAGCCGACTATTCACCGTGCCAGTAAGGGTGCGGGTATTTCATACGAAACGGGGAAGGCCATTGAGCGCCTTTACCTCCGTGAACAGGAAGCGGCTGGAGTGAAGTCAGCTGCTTAAAAGGTGCCGGGCTGGGGCCTCTCACCAAAGATCCCCCAGCCCAGCTACGACGACACACAGCACATGCACATCGGTCGTGGTCGTAGGATAGGGTTTACCCTGGACTATGGCTACACCGTAAATAGGGGATTTACGGTTATGAGTCGAACAGACCTTTTGCCGGACGCTGGTCCGGTCCTTCCACTACGCCAGGCGATCTATCGTGCTGGTCGTGACTATAAGGGCGGTATCACCGCCCTTGCCTTTGACATGGTGTTGGACAACGACACCCTCCAAAAGAAACTCAAGCTCGATGAAGAGCGGCGCTGGCTGAACCCTGATGAGCTTGAAGACGTCATCAGGCTAACTACCGATCCTCGCTTGCTCGATGCGTTGATGCGTCCGGCCGGTGCGGTTTGGTATCGCCCAGTTCCGGTACCGGCAACACGCGATGCTTTGAAAGCCGTTGGCAAGTTGCTTGGTGAAACCGGTGAGTTTGTGGCCGCGATGCACGACGGCGCTGCCGATAACGTCTGGGAGCTTCACGAAGTCTTGGACCTTGAAAAGCAGGGCATGGATGTGATCCGCGAAATCCTCGGCATCATGGCGGGTGCCCGTCAGGCGATGGAGGACCGTGTCAATGGATGACATCGATCGCGCCAATGATCAGGCTCAGTACCTACTTGACGTTGCCATTCACCGAAATCGTCGTGTGCCTACCAGTCGTGTCAGTGCGCAAATCTGCGCGGATTGCGACGATCCTATCCCGTTGCTTCGACAGCAGACGATTGAAGGTTGCGAGACCTGCGTCCACTGTCAGGGTATGCGGGAGGCTCGGCGATGACTGAACCGGCCAAAGGACTAGCCATCGCCGAATGGGCAAAGCGTTACATCAATACCTTCGACCTCGCCCTGGTATCCATTGAGCCCGGTGAAAAAGCCCCAAAGGGCTTGGGATGGAACAAGCCGGGCGGCTACATGACCGATGCGTCTACGGCTGAAGCATTCTGGCAGCGAAACCCCAACCACAACCTTGGCGTAGTGCTCGGGCCAAGTCGTGTCTGCTCGTTGGACGTCGATGATGTTCAATGGACCCGGCATGTGCTGTATGAGTTGTTGGGAGTCGATCTGGATGCCATGGCGTTGGTGTATCCGACGATCGTTGGCAACCCGCTGCGGTTCCGTGTTGTGTTCAAGTTGCCGGAAGGCGTTGAGCTGACCCGGCATTCGCTTTCTTGGCCGAATGAAAATGACCCTGATGGCTCGATTTTCAAAGGACTGATGGAAAAGGCCAAGGCTGCGAAAGAGGCGGGTGATGGTGCTGGGGAGGCTGCTGCACGTGCAGAAGCTGAACCATTCAAGCGCTTCACTGTGTTTGAGTTGCGTGCTGGCTTGGTGCAAGACGTCTTCCCGCCATCCATTCATCCGGGTACCGGGAAGCCTTACATCTGGAAAACCCCGCCGAACGCTACGGACGGTTTGCCAACGCTGACCTCGGACCTGCTAACCATTTGGCAAAGCTGGGACTTCTTCAAGCGTGATGCTGAGGCTGCGTGCCCATGGGCGATTAAAGCAACAGCGCCGCCGGCAAAGGCCACCAAGCGGCCGTTGACTGTGGTCGGTAAGCAGCCGTCAGTGATTGATGAGTTCAATCGTTGCCACGATGTCGAAGAGCTGCTGCGCGCGCATGGGTACATCAAGCGCGGCAGCAAGTGGCTTTATCCGCAGAGCAGCACCGGCTTGCCGGGTGTGACGATCTGCGAGGGTAAAGTCTACTCGCACCACGGCGCAGATCCGCTCGCGAACGGACATCAGAATGACGCCTTCGAGGTCTTCTGTTTGCTTGAACACGGTGGTGACCAGTCGAAGGCGGTGAAAGATGCTGCGCGGATGTTGGGTATGCAGCGTCCTTCCCGGCCCGATCCGCAGGATCTTCCCCCGACCCCATCCGATGAGAGCCGCGAGCCGAGCTGTGCGGCGGATGATGCCAGCGATGCCGCTCCGGCTCCTACTGGGGGCGCGGGGGAGGTGCTGACTCTTGACCATGTATTGCGTCGGTTTGCATTGGTGGAAGGCACGACCCACGTCTGGGACTTCGATCAGTCGCGGGTAATGAAGAAGTCAGCTTTCGAAGCGCGAGTCGGTAAGCCCCTGGCCAAGCAATGGTTGGAGGATACCGAGCGGCGCAAGTTGATTTCGGATGACCACGTTCGTGACATCGAGCAAGCGCGGCGAATGTCGGGCAAGAAGGGTGGCGCTTTCGGAATGCCACCCACCGAGCGTTACGTGTACATCGATGGCACGAAGGACGTTTGGGACCGGGAGAAAAAGCGGCGTGTGGCCGAGGGCGCGGTAAAGATGGCCTTGGGTGACACATACCCGTTGTGGTTGAACAGCAGCGAGCGGCGGGTGGTCGATGTTGACCATATTGTGTTTGACCCGACGATGACCAAAGACCCGAGCGTTTACATCAACACGTTTGATGGCCTGCCGCTTGAGCCGGTAAGGGACGATGACGCCTGCGCGAACCTACGCTGGTTGATTTCGTTCTTGTGTAACCACGATGAAGACGCTGCGGGGTGGTTGACCCGGTGGATGGCTTACCCACTACAGCACCTGGGCGCAAAGATGGACACGGCGGTTCTGATGCATTCCATCATGGAGGGCTCAGGCAAAAGCCTGTTGTTCGCTGATGCACTGGGCATGCTTTACGGTCAGTACGCCGCCACCGTGGGGCAGACGCAGTTGGAAAGCAACTTCAATGCCTGGCAAAGCCGCAAGTTGTGGTCGGTGTTCGAAGAGGTTGTCAGCCGCGATCAGCGTTACAACCAGGTGGGCAAGATCAAGCACTTGATCACGGGTAAGACGGTTCGCATGGAGTCCAAGTTCATCAATGGCTGGGAAGAGGCCAACCATATGAACGCGGTGTTCCTGAGCAACGAAATTATGCCCTGGCCGATCAGTGAGAGCGATCGGCGGATGTTGGTGATGTGGCCCGAACAAACACTGCCCGAAGTTCGGCAGAAGGCCATCGGCCAGGAGCTGAAAAACGGCGGGGTGGCGGCTCTGTATGGCTGGCTGCTATCGGTTGACCTCGGCGACTTTGATGAGCGCACCCGTCCACCGAGTACAGACGCGCGTGAACGTTTGGTGGCGTTGAGTCGGGCCGGTTGGCAGACGTTTCTCAATCTGTGGAAGTACAGCGAACTGGGGCGCGATTTGTGGGGTGTATGCCTCTCGACTGACCTCTATTCGCTTTTTCTGGAGTGGTGCCACCGCAATAAAGAGCATGTGATGAGCCAGACGAAGTTTTCGCTGTTCATCGGCTCGGAGGTGGATAAAACCCGGTCCATTCCTTGGACTGAAGGCAGTAACCGGCGCTTTGGAGCGTTCTTCTTTCCTAATGATCCTGGTGCTTCCCAGCCCCCATCACTGAAGGCGGCAGACCTGGGCAAAACAGTCAGCGACTGGCGTGCCCAAGCGAAGCTCGCCGGATGGAACGTGGACAATTGGGAACACGTGAAGGCGGCTGCGGCATGAGTGCGCCCAAAAGTGTGCTGGGTGTGTCGGGTGTGTGTTGGGTTGGTTTTCTATACCCCACACAGGTTTTAGGCTTGAAATTCGTGGGTTTGCGGGCGTTGTGTCGGGTGTGTTGGGTTTGGTGTCGCGTGCGCGCATGCGTGACGTTATTTCGACAGCGAACAACGGGAAGAATTTTTTCTTATGCGAGGACAGATAAACCCAACAAACCCAACACACTAAACACAATGCTGTTGAAGATATTGATTTATAAGAGATTTATTTGTGTTGGGTTTGTGTTGGGTGGTGAGTTTTTTGTGTCGGGTTCGGTTTTTCGGGGGGTAGGGCGATGATCGAGGCAATGGAAGTGCTGCTGAAGCACTGGGGCGAGCAACTGCGGTGTAATGGTGAGGTGGGCGGCATGGGAAGTCCTATGGCGACAATTATGGAGTGGGGCGGTTGTGCGCCGCGTGGTACGCCTGGGTCGCGGATCATCCTCGGCGCTGGGGCTGGGCCTGATGAAGTTGCGCAAGTGGTTGGAGCTGCGTTGTCGGATCTGGCTCGGCAGGATGAGCGGGGCGAGCGACTGTATCGGTTGGCGGTGTTGCGATATAGCGATGATCCGGCGCCGACTTGGCTGATGCAGTTACATCTGCTTGATTCGTTATCCAGCGCCAAGCAGACCTATTACGACCTGGTGCATCGGCTGCATCAGCGGTTGTTGATAGCGTTGACTGAGCGTGCCGATGCGCGAAAGTGGCTTACCACTGGTCGGGGCGGCTTGCCTCAAAGTCTGCTCAAAGTTGCGTCAAAGTCGCGTCAAACTGGATAACCGAAAATGCCCCCTTTTCGGTTCCGTACTCAGGGGGTAAAAAGTCACCACGATATGAAATTTGCGCCTTGGCGCTGACCTCGCACGTGCTGTGCAGCTTAACCCGGCCCTCCCTGAGCCGGTCACCTAACCCCGCTTCGGCGGGGTTTTTATTTTCGGCCCGATGGGTGTCTGCAATGGAGAATCAGCATGAGCGAGCCGGCAACTATTGTCGTGGCCGGTGGTGTGGGACTGGCTGCTACTGGCCTTGTGGCGGGTGTGGATATGCTCGCAGTGATCGGCGCCCTAGCTGGCTCGCTGGTCTTCTTCACCACGACTGAGGAATTGCCTGTATGGAAGCGGGTGCTGTTCCTGTTGGTGTCTTTCGTGATGGGTTACATGTTCGCCCCTGGCATGGCCGAGGTTGAGTTGTTCGGCGTCAGGCCATTCAAGTTCACCGGGCCGGCGGCTTTCGGTGCTTCGGTTGTTGTTGTCACCGTTGCACTGGCCATCATCAAACGGCGCGGCCTCATTGCTGAACAGCAAGGGAGGCAGGATGGATAGTCAACTATTGCAGCAGGTCCTGACGCAGGCGACGTTCTGGTTGTGTGTCGCGTTGTTCGTTCGACTGTTTACGTTCAAGCGGCATGGTGCCCGGTTTCGTAGGAACATGAGTTGCCTCGCCTGGCTGGTGATGGTCGCGTCGGGCTCAGCGGTGGTTTACATCGGCAAGGGCCAGTTGGTCATGCCACATAACTCTTGGCCGCTGGTGGTTCTGCTTTCCGTTTTCGTTGGCTCTGTCTGCAAAAGCTCGGGCAACCTTGCGCGTGTATGGAAGATGGGCTGATGAGCAAAGTGTCTGATGATCGACGCGGCAGCAGTACCGAACGGGGTTACGGGTACAAGTGGCAGAAGTCCCGTGATGGTCATCTGCGCCACCATCCTTATTGCACCATGTGCTCGACTGATCAGCGTCCCGTGGCGGCGACCATTGTCGACCACAAGATCGCGCCCAAGCTGAAGGATGCCAAGGACAGCGGCGATCCGGTCCGCATAAAGGCGGCGTGGAAGTTGTTCTGGAATCCGAAGAACTGGGCGAGCCTATGCAAGTTCTGCCACGACTCGACCAAGCAACGGCTGGAGAAGAGTGGTCGGCTCCCTGGCTGTCAGGCTGACGGCCGTCCAGTCGATCCGGGGCACCACTGGAACCGCTGACCAGCGGCCGTCCGTGCACCAAAAAAATGCACCACCCGAGGGTAGGGGGGGTGAAAAACTTCGGCGGGAATTTGTTCTAGACCGCTCGCCCCCCTCGCTTCGCAAAGTCGGGAAAAATGAGGGAGGGGGGGTATCACCAGGCAGGGGTTATTTATGGCCGGAAATGGAAACTCGGGTCGCCCCGGAATGCCGGCGGCGCTCAAACTTTTGCAAGGAAACAAGGGGCGGGAAAATCGTGATGATCTTCTCGCAGAGGTAGCGAGGCCGGCCGTACCGGTGGGCGCGCCGCCACGGCCCGATGTCTTATCCGCTGAAGCGATCGCTGAGTGGGACGAATTGGTCCCCGCGCTGATCTCCCTTGGCATCGTTTCACAGTTGGATTCGATGGCGCTGGCCACCTATTGCCAGGCCGTAGCCGATTGGCGGCGCTACCAGCGGCTGATCACCAAGCGCAATGCAGCATCCGATGACGAATTGGGTGGCGATATCCAAACCTTCAAGACCGGTGCGCAACAGATGCACGTCCTTCGGCAGCTCGCGAACGACGCGGAGAAGCGTGCCAACGCTGCCGGCGCCCAGTTCGGCATGTCGCCAATGTCCCGGCGCAACCTGAAAACTGCCCCGGCACCGCAAGGTGATCTATTCCCAAATGACCAACGAGACGCCGCAGACAAGTACTTCAGCTGACGACCGAGTTACCGGCTTTGCCAAAGCCGTCCTGGCAGGCGAAATTATCGCTGGCCCCAATGTTCGTAACGCTTGCAAACGCCACCTTCGGGATCTTGAGCACGGCCCGTCTCGTGGTTTGATCTGGGATCTTGAGCGCGTCGACCGCGCCCTCGGCTTCTTCGAAGATGTCCTTTGCCTCAACGGGGGCGACTACGAAGGCATGCCCTTCATGCTCGCGCCATGGCAAGCCTTTGTAGTTGGTAGTTTGTTCGGCTGGATGACCGTTGACGGTTATCGCCGGTTCCGACTCGGCTACATCGAGACAGGAAAAGGCTCGGGCAAAAGCCCCCTAGTCGCCGGCATTGGCCTTTATGGGTTGGTGGCGGACGGAGAACAGCGCGCCGAAATCTACGCGGCTGCTACCAAGCGCGACCAGGCCATGATCCTGTTCCGTGACGCCGTATCGATGGTCGACATGTCGAGGAAACTTTGCTCGCGACTTGTGCAGTCTGGTCGCGATGAAAAAGTTTGGAACCTGTTCTACCCGAACACAAACTCCTTTTTCCGGCCCATCAGTGCCGACGAAGGCAAGTCCGGTCCAAGGCCGCATATTGGTTTGCTCGACGAGCTGCACGAGCACAAGAGCGCTTCCACCGTAAACATGATGCGCGCTGGTACCAAGAACCGACGCAAAGCCATGGTCGTGATGATCACCAACAGTGGCTCCGACAAGAAGACGGTCTGCGGCCAGTACCACGATCTGGGCGTCCGGATCTGCGCGGCCATCGAAGATGACGATAGTTTTTTCGCGTTCATCTGCTCGCTGGATGAAGGCGATGACCCGTTCAAGGACGAAGCCTGCTGGCCCAAGGTCAACCCCTCGCTGGACTACATCGCCGAAGGGCAAAGCGATGGCATCCCCGGTCGCAAGTACTTGCGTGAACAGGTCCAGTCGGCCCGAGGGCTACCGGCTCAGGAGTCGGTGGTGCGTCGTCTCAACTTCTGCGAATGGACACAAGCCGATGCCCCGTGGATTTCTTGGGGTGTTTGGAAGCAGGCCGAAGAGCGTGTGCCAATGCGGCTACTGCGCAACCGCCGATGCGTCGGCGGGCTCGATCTAGCCAGCACCACGGACTTGACCGCGTTCGTTCTAATCTTCTGGCCCGCCCCGCACGACCCTCACTGGCGCCTGTTGCCGTACTTCTGGATCCCAGACGACGACCTTCAGGGGCGCGAGGATCGCGACAAGGTGCCCTACGCCATGTGGGTTAAAGATGGGCACCTTGAAACGACCCCGGGCCGGGCCATCAGCAAGCTGCATGTGCTGCGTCGCCTGGCCACGATCTGTGCGTACTTCGACGTCGAGCGCATCGCCTATGACCGGTGGCGCATTGAAGACCTGCTGCAGCTGATGTCCGAGTACGACATCTCGCTGCCAGAAATGGTGGGGTTCGGCCAGGGGTACAAGGACATGGGGCCGGCAGTCGATGAGTTCGAGCGCCGTCTGCTGGGCCTAGCCCCTGAGCAGGACGTGATCGATCTTGATCCCGCTGACTGGGAGGTCATCGAAAGCGAGACAGTTGAAACCCTGCGTCACGACGGTAACCCGGTAATGACCTGGTGCGCCGGCAACGCGGTGATCGTTTCCGATCCAGCCAACAACCGGAAGGCCGACAAGGCCAAGGCGACCGGCCGGATCGACGGCATCGTCGCATCCATCATGGCCGTCGGAATCAGCAGCAAGGCTGCTGGGACGAGTGGCAAATCCATCTACGACGAAGGGGCTGGTATATGAAATTGGGCATCCTGTCATGGGTGGCTGGGCTGCTGGGCTTCAGTCTGCTGGTGTACGGCGTGGCAATGATCAGCACGCCGGCTGCCTGCATTGTTGCCGGCCTAGGTTTGATGGCCTGGTCATTCCTTGCCGATCGTGCATCCGCTGCACTGAAAGCCAAAACCAAACCACCAGGAGGTTGAGCATGTTCTTTTCAAGCGTGCTCGGCGCGGGGCGCGGAAATCTGACAGAAACGAGCGACGGGTTTTGGCGTGGTCTTCTGGGTGGCGGCCGCAACAGCACGGGCGTGAGAGTCACGCCCGAGTCAGCGTTGGGCCTGCCTATCCTGCAAAACTGCGTCACGCTGCTGGCCGAGACCATGGGGCAATTGCCTTGCGAGATGTACCGCCGACTGGATAAGGGCCAGCGCGAAGCCGCCATCAACCACCCGGCGTATGACGTCCTTCGGTATCAGCCGAACGGGTTTCAGACGCCTTATGAATACCGTGAGTGCACGCAAGGCGCTGCCGGCTTGCGTGGCAACGCTTACAGCTTCATTGATCGCCGGGACGACGGAAACGTCGCGGCCCTCTGGCCATTGTGCAACGACAAGGTGCAGGTGCTGAAAGGCGGCGACATGCTGCCCTATTACCGGATCAGCGGCGGTGAAACTCTGCCGATGCGGATGATCCACCACGTGCGGTGGTTCAGCACCAACCATTACGTTGGGCTGTCGCCGATTGAGGTGCATGCCGAATCGCTAGGTCTGGCTCAGGCGGTGCGCCAATACACGGGCAAAAGCTTCGCCAACGGCGTGACCGTCTCCGGTGTGATCGAGCGCCCGCGTGAAGCCCCGGCGATCAAGGATCAAAGCAGTATCGACAAGATTGTCGATCAGTGGGGCCAGAAGTTCGGCGGCATGGACAACGCCAAGAAGGTTGCGTTGTTGCAAGAGGGCATGACCTTCAAGCCCGTCTCCATGAACAACGTGGATGCCGAGGTGCTGGGGATTCTCAAAACCACCGGCACCGATATCGCCCGGATATACAAGATCCCGCTCCCCATGGTCAACGACCTGGAAAAGTCCAACTACAACACCCTTGAGCAGCTGATGATTCAGTTCGTGGTGTTTGCACTGTTGCCCTGGGTGAAGCGTCACGAGCAGTCAATGATGCGGGACTTCCTGCTGCCCGCTGACCGGCGCGAGTACTTCATTGAGTTCAATCTGTCCGGCCTGTTGCGCGGTGACCAGAAGAGTCGCTATGAGGCCTACGCCATTGGACGGCAGTGGGGCTGGCTCAGCGTCAATGACATCCGACGGCTGGAGAACATGCCTCCGGTACCGGGCGGGGATATTTACTTGCAACCGCTGAACATGGTGGACGCAGGCAAGGGCGCCGCTGATTTGACCAACCCCAACGTGCGAGCGCAGCTCGAACTGCAGCACGCTGAAATAGAGAGGATTCTCGCGCAATGAAAAACTACCTGCGAGCCTCCAGCCTGCTGTTCAATCAGCCGCTGTTGGTGACGCCTGACATGTTGGACCTGGGCGTTCGCTGGGCCAACCAGGCAATGAGCTTGAACATCGTCAACATCGGCGCCGTAGCAGGTGCCGGTCTATGGGCGGACGATGGCCTGGACCGCATCGCCCAGCGCGAAGAAGAGCGTCGGACTGCAATTGCGCGCACTGGCATTGAGGTGATTCCGGTCAGCGGTGTGCTGGTCAGTCGCGGCAGCCACGTGAGCATGTGCGAGACGATGACCAGCTATGAAACGCTACGGGCTCAGATTAGCAACGCTGTTGCGGATCCGATGGTCGAGCGCATCGTGTTGGACATCGACAGCCCCGGAGGTTCTGCCGTGGGCGCCTTCGAGCTGGCGGCGGACATTCGCGCCATGGCCCAGCAGAAGCCCATCACCGGCATCGTCAACTTCATGGCCTACAGCGGTGGCTACCTGATCGGTGCCGCCTGTAGCGAGCTGGTGGTGAGCCAGACCAGCGGCGTCGGGTCGATCGGTGTCATCGCCAGCCACATGGATCGTTCCAAGATGGAAGAGGGCATGGGCGTCAAGGTGACCACCGTGTTTGCCGGCGCTCACAAAAATGACCTCAGCCCCCACGAACCGCTGAGCGACCAGTCGCTCAAGTACCTCAACGACGTTGTGCAGGAGAGCTATCAGCTCTTCGTCAATGCGATTGCCGACTACCGCGGGCTCTCGGTGCAACAAGTCATTGCCACTGAGGCGGGCCTGTATCGAGGGCAGGCGGGTATTGCGGCAGGCCTCGCCGATCGCATGCAGAGCCCGCAACAAGCTGTCGATGATTTATCCAACTCGGTGGCCGTGAGCCGAGCCAACCGCCAGCAAGGCCGGCTTTCGGTCCGTGCAGCTGCACTGAATTTTCAAACCCAGATCTGACCGCGTTCGCGGCAGTCGTTCGAAGCCCGCCCTGTGCGGGCTTTTTAATGCCCAGGAGGCACCATGTCCCTTGTACTTCAATTGCGTAGCGAACGCGCCAAACTCAATGAGTCGCTTCAGGCTCTGGCCAAGCTTGAGTCTGGTGGTGAAACCCTGTCGGCTGAGCAACTGACTCAATTCACCAGTCTGGAGGCTCAGTTCAATGCGCTGACTGACAAAATCAGCCGAGCCGAACAGGCTGAGCGAATGGCCGCCGCGAGTGCGGTACCGGTCAGTGAGTCGGCGCAAGGTCGCACCGGTCCACCACCAGGTCATATCTCTGGGTCGGGTCCAGCTGAGGCGCCAGGTGTGCGCATGGCTCAGATGGTTCGGTTGCTGGCGGCCGCCGGTGGCAATCAGCATCAGGCCGCTCAAATGGCAGAGCAGGGTGGTTATTCCACCGATGTTGCCATGGCGTTGAGCACTGTGACGCCGGGTGCCGGTGGTGTGTTGGTTCCTCAAAACTTCGCAACCGAAATCATTGAAGCTCTGCGCCCAATGTCGGTTGTGCGAAAGATGGGTACCCGAAGTCTGCCATTGAACAATGGCAACTTGACCATGCCGCGAATCACCGGCAACACCATCGTGACCTACATCGGTACCGAAACCGATATCCCGATCACCGGCATGACGTTCGCTGACACGAAGCTTTCCGCGAAAAAAGCGGCAGCAATCGTGCCTATCTCGAATGACCTGATCGCCAACGCCGGGATCAGTCCGCGCATTGACGACATTGTCGTGAACGATCTAGCGGTGTCGATGGGGCTCTCGGAAGACCTGCACTTCATCCGCGCCGACGGCACGGGCACGCTGCCCAAGGGGATGCGCTACTGGGCACAAGCGTTCAATGTGTTGCCAGCTCCCGACACCGTTGGCATCACCCTGGAAAAAATCGACCTGTTCGCCGGCGGCATGATGCTTCGCATCGAAACGGCCAACGTGATGATGAAAGACTGCGGTTGGTTGATGCATCCGCGCGTGTTCCGCTGGTTGCAGTCGCTGCGTGATGGCAACGGCAACAAAGCCTATCCGGAAATCGAACAGGGCCTGTTCAAGGGGTATCCGGTAGGTCTGAGCAACCAGATCCCGGTCAACCTCGGTGTCGGCGGTAACGAGACCGAATTCTACTTCGTGAACTTCGCCGACATGATGATCGGTGAGGACATGGACCTGACGATCTCGTTCAGTAATGAGGCCTCGTACAAGGACTCCGAGGGCAACATGGTCAGCGCTTTCCAGCGTGACCAGACCCTGGTCAAGGTAATCGCCAAGCATGACTTCGGTCCACGTCACGTGGAGTGCATCGTGGTCGCCGTCGCCGTGAAGTGGGGCGCTGGCATGTAATCCTTTTGCCCCGCCTCGGCGGGGCTTTGCATATCTGAGGTCGAAGCGATGAGCGATAAAGTTGTTGTGCGGTTTCTGAAAGCCTGGCGCGGTTACTCGGCTGAGGAGTTGGCAGGGTTTGACGAAGAGGTTGCTGAGGGCCTGAAATCCAAGGGCTTTGCTGAGGCCTACGAAAAGCCTAAAGCCGGTAAGGGAGCATCGGCCAAAGCCAGTGGTGCAAAAAATGCTGGTGAAACTGGCACGGCAGGTTCACCCCCTGAATCCTCGGGTGCGGCGTTAAACGGTGCTGAAGGCGGCGAAGGTAATTCCGGTACCGATGACGACGCGAAGCCATAAGCCATGGCCCGCCGTATCGAGTACTTCGGCGAACCCGTTCTCACCCTGGCACAGGTTGCGTTCCAGTGTCGGGTTGAGCCAGAGGACATGGAGCCGGCGTTGATCGAACAGATCATCATTCCCGGCGTGACAACTCAATGTGAATCGAAGACGGGCGCTTCAATTCGCGGTGCGATTTACGAAGAGGACTGGCCGACTCACTTCGCGGCAGGCCATGCGCTGGATGTCGGCCAGGCCAATGAGATCGTTTCAGTTATGGCGCAGCAAGCGGACGGCGCATGGGTGGCCCAGCCGGGGCCGTTTGAGCTTCGTCAAGATCAGCGGGAAAGTTTCCTGTTCTTCCCGTCCCCAAGGCCGGCTGGTGTGCTGCGGATTCGGTATAAGGCACAGCTTGATATGGCCGTGCACCCCGGCGTCCGCAACTGGTTGTTGATGGCTGCGGCGACGATCTACCGACACCCGGAAATGTTTCTGGTGGGGCAGACCTTGGCAGAGCTGCCATCTGCATTCCTCGACCACTTGGTCGCTGAGATCACCGTCCCGCCGAGGTTCTGACTATGGCGATGCGCGAACCCAGTGCTGGGGAGTTGGCCCGGCGTATCACCCTGAGGTTGAGGACAGACATACCGGCTCCAGACCAAGGGCTCGACTCGCTGTTCACCGACCAGAAAAGGCGATGGGCAAAGATAGAGCCTGTCGGTACCGCCGTTTATGCGAACGGTGTTCAGACCGATGTGAAGATTACCCACCGGATGATCCTGTATTACCTGAAGGGAATGAGCGAATCCCACGAAGTTGTTCATGGCGACACGATCTATCGGGTGCGCAGGGTTGCAGACATGAACGGTAACAGTCGGTTTACCTTACTCGAAGTAGAAGAGCTGGGGCCGCAACTGGTCGGGGGAGGGATCTATGTCTAACTCGGCTTCGATTGATGGATACCTGCACGTCGAGGGCTTCGACAAGTTCGAGCGGGAGGCCTTTGACAAACGGAAGATTCGCGCCGGGATGCGGAAGGTTGGCCTGCTGATCACTCAAAAAGCACAAATGAACCTCGCGCTTGGCGGTGGACAGGATGGCTATCCAACAACGCGCACCGGTGCCACGGTGGAATCGATCAGTTTCAAGGTGTCGCGCTCCGGCTTTCTTGTTCGCATCTCTCCCACCAAAACCACGGCCATGGAAGATTTCTACCCGGCCTACCTGCACTACGGGGTGAAAAAAGGGAAGCGCCTCGGAAAGCTGGCGCCCGGGAAGGGCAAAGGTAAATCGAACCGTCGAGCAAAAGGTGCTCGCGCTGCGGCGTTGGCCGAGCGAGCTTCTGGTGAATGGCGAATCAAACCGCGGGATAACTACATGGCCGACGCCTTGCAGGATTCGGCATCACAAGTTCAATCGATCCTCTCTTCTGCGTTTTCTGCTGCCTTGGGTTGATCGTCGATCTTTCTGGACACTCTGATGAAACTGAATCCGATCGTTGCTCACCTTCGAGCGACATGCCCGACCTTTGCCGGGAGAGTCAGCGGCGGCATCGATTGGGATGCTGTCGTTGAAAGCGCAAAACTTGCTTTGCCCGCGGCCTACGTCATTGCGTCGGCGGATGCGGGTGGTCCCAATAAAGCGCAAAACGCTGTCATCCAAGACATCACTGATCAGTTCGCTGTGGTGATAGTTCTCGACGCCGGTGATGAGCGAGGGCAGGAAGCTAACGATTTGCTGCATGACCTGCGCGCCGAGCTCTGGCGATCGCTTGTGGGCTGGTGCCCGGCACCGGAGTACGAACCGATCGAATACGGCAAGGGCGCCTTGCTGCATACCAGCCGGGCACGTGTGGTTTACCAGTTTCTGTTCACTGCCGAGTTCCAGCTTGGCCGCAGCAGGCAAAGCGACCCCGCTGAGACCTGGCACGAACTTGAGCTCGACGGGTTGCCGCCTTTCACCGGCGCAGACTTCGACATGGACTGCATCGACCCGGCAGATCCAAACCTGCAACAACCTGGCCCGGATGGGCGCATTGAAGCGAAATTCTCAGGAGACGTAACACCATGACCAAACGCATCACTGTGGTGCCGGCCTCTGGCCGCTCTGTGCCCGATCCGGAGGCTGGCGACTTGTTGCCTGTTGAAGGCCGGGAAGTCCCAGATAACGCATGGTGGCGCCGCCGCCAAGCGGATGGGGACGTAACCCTCAAGGCTGATAAAGCCCAATCCATCAAGGGCGTCACCGCGCCGAAACCCGAGGAAGCGCAATAATGGCTATCGGATTCAGCAACATCCCCGCCGATGTCCGGGTGCCGCTGTTTTATGCGGAGATGGATAACTCGGCGGCCAACAGTGCGTCGTCGGCCATGCGTCGACTGATTGTTGCCCAGGTCAACGGTGACGCCGCCAGCGAAAGTATTGGCCAACTGGTGCTGGTGTCGAGTTTGGGCCTGGCCAAGGACATCGGCGGCCAAGGCTCGATGCTGGCGACGATGTACGAAACCTGGCGCAAGACTGATCCGATCGGCGAGATCTGGTGTCTGCCGCTACAAAACGATACCGGTACCGCTGCAACAGCGACGGTCACTATCACCGGTGCCGCGACCGAGCCTGGGTTGTTGAACCTGTACGTAGGTGGTGTTCGCGTGCAGTCGGTCGTCGTGTCGGCGGCTACTCCGACGATCGCAGCATCGGCGTTGGCCGTGAAGATCAACGCGACGCCAGACCTGCCAGTCACCGCTTTGGCTGTCGCGGGAGTAGTTACGCTCACTTGTAAGTGGAAGGGTGAGAGCGGCAACGACATTGGTCTGGTTCTGAATCGGCTGGGCAAGTCCAATGGCGAGGCGACCCCTGCGGGCCTGACTGTTATTGCGACCCAGATGACGGGGGGCGTCGGTGCGCCTGACCAGATCGATGCAGTAGCGGCGCTGGGCGATGAGCCTTTCGAATTCATCTGCGTGCCTTGGTCGGATACGACCACGCTGAACGCGTGGAAAGATGCGATGGACGACAACACCGGTCGCTGGAGCTGGGCCAAACAACTGTTCGGCCACGTCTACACGACGAAGCGCGGCACCTTGGGTACGCTGGTGGCGGCAGGTCAGGCGCGTAACGATCAGCACATGACGATCCAAGCGGTGGAGCCAGGTGTGCCCCAGCCGGTCTGGGTACAGGCAGCAGCACTGGCGGCGCGCACCTCGGTGTTCATCTCGGCAGATGCTAGCCGACCAACGCAAAGCGGCTCACTGCCCGGGCTGGATCCGGCACCTGCCAGCGAGCGGTTCACGCTCACGGAGCGACAATCGCTGCTGACCTACGGCCTGGCTACGGCCTACTACGAAGGTGGCTATGTGCGCATTCAGCGCTCGATCACCACCTACCAGAAAAACGCGTACGGCCAGGCGGACAACTCCTACCTGGACAGCGAGACCATGCACCAGTCGGCGTTCATCATCCGGCGCATGCAGAGCGTCATCACCAGCAAGTACGGTCGCCACAAGTTGGCCAGTGACGGTACGCGCTTCGGTGCCGGTCAGCCGATCGTCACGCCGAGCACCATTCGCGGCGAGTTGATCGCGCAATACGCCAAGCTCGAACTGGAAGGCCATGTGGAAAATGCTGACCTGTTCGCCGAGCACCTGGTGGTGGAGCGCGACAGCAATGACCCGAGCCGCGTGAACGTGTTGTTCCCGCCGGACTACATCAACGGTCTGCGTATTTTTGCGCTGCTCAACCAGTTCCGCCTCCAGTACGACGCCGCCGCGTAACGCTGACCACGATCACCAAGCCCGCCCCGAGCGGGCTTTTTCATTCTGGAGATACAACCCATGGGCAAAAAAGTAGCGGGCACGGCGTACATCAAGGTGGATGGAATGCAGCTGACCGTCACCGGTGGCGCCGAAGCGCCGTTGATGGATAAAAAAAGGGAGACGGTTTATCCGGGCTTCTACAAGGAAGAGGAGTTGGCGCCTTATCTGAAGATGACCGTTATTCATGATCCGGCTCTATCGCTCAAAACGCTGACCGAAGGCACCGACATGACGGTCACCTGTGAATTCAACAACGGCAAGGTCTACGTGCTTTCGGGTGCGTACCTGGTCGACGAGCCGACGACGAAAGGCGATGACGGCACCATTGAACTGCAATTCGACGGCATTAAAGGGGTGTGGCAATGACGGGCACAGTAAAACTTCAGGTGGCCATCGAGGCCCACGGCGAGCCTCTGACCGAGCTGACGCTGCGTCGGCCGACCGTACAGGAAGTGCGCGCCATCAAGGCGCTTCCATACAGAATCGGCAAAGACGAAGAGGTCAGTCTCGATATGGATGTGGCCGCCAAATACATCGCGATCTGCACCGCCATCCCACCATCGTCCGTCAACCAGTTGGACCTTGCAGACCTGAATGACCTGAGTTGGCAGATCGCAGGTTTTTTCATGACAGCGGCGTCGAAACCGTCGACGACTTAATCAGGGTCGCCTACGACTTGGCCTGGTATTGGAAGGTTGACCCCCAACAAATGATGGCCAGGTCACTGGATATGCTCATCGAATGCCTTGAGCACGGCCAGCGTATTCACGGTATACAGGAGGGGCAGTGATGGCGGACAAGTTCCAGCTCAAGGCGTTGATCACCGGCGTTGATAAGTTGTCGCCGACACTGACCGGGATCCGTAAGAACGTTGCGGGCTTCCGCAAACAGATGAGCAGCTCAGGCCTTGGCAACATCGGCTTTCAGGACATGTTGCAGGGCGGCGCCTTTGCTGCGCCGTTCATTGCTGGCGCCCGTGCTGCCATGGAATTCGAAACGTCCATGGCCGATGTGAAGAAGGTGGTTACCTTCGACACGCCCGAACAGTTCAAGCAGATGGGGCAGGACGTGCTTGATATGTCGGAGAAAATGCCGATGGCGGCGAGCGGCATCGCGGCCATTGTTGCTGCCGGCGGCCAAGCCGGTTTCGCCCGTGGTGAGCTGAAGCAGTTCGCTGAAGACGCGGTGAAGATGGGCATCGCCTTCGATCAAACAGCCGACCAGTCCGGCGACATGATGGCGAAGTGGCGCACCTCTTTCAAAATGACCCAGCCCGAAGTCGTAACCCTGGCTGACAAGATCAACTACCTGAGCAACATCGGTCCTTCGTCCGCAGCGCAGATCTCCGACATCGTGACCCGGATCGGTTCGTTGGGTGGTATCGCCGGCCTGTCAGCAGGTCAGGTTGCCGCGATGGGGGCCACGCTTGCGGGCGTGGGTGTCCCGAGTGAAGTAGCGGCAACGGGCATGAAGAATTTCATGCTGTCGCTGACCAAGGGCAGTGCGGCCACCAAACAACAATCGGAGGCTTTCAAGTCGCTGCGTTTGGATGTGAAGCAAGTTTCGAAGAGCATGCAAAAGGATGCTCAGGGCACGATCGAAGATGTGCTGGAGCGCATCGCCAAGGTCGATCCGGCGAAGCAGGCCGGGTTACTGACGCAGCTCTTCGGTACCGAGTCGGTGTCTGCCATCGCGCCACTGCTGACCAACCTCGATCTGTTGAAATCCAGCTTCGGCGCCGTAGGCAAGGAAGGAAAATTTGCTGGATCGATGGAGGCGGAATACACGGCTCGGTCCGCGACCACTGCCAACTCCATGCAGCTGCTGACCAACAAGGTAACCCGGTTGGGTATCGCAGTGGGTTCCGGTCTCCTACCGCCGTTCAATGACTTCATGGACCAGATCGGCCCAGCCATCTCCCAAATGTCTTCGCTCGCCGGTGAACACCCTGGTGTTATCCGTGGGGTGTTGGGTGCCGGCGTTGCCTTTGGTGTTCTGCGTGTCGCGGTGATGGGCGCCGTGGTGGCAACCAAGATCCTCAGCGCCGTCACCGCAATGTCGCCGATCGGGATAATCGTTCGCGGTATCGCGCTAGCGGCCGGCCTGTTGATTGCCAACTGGGCGACCGTTGCGCCGTACTTCGAAGCGATCTGGGAAAAGATCAAAGGTCCGGCCATGGTCCTGTGGGGCTGGTTTAAGCAGGCCTTTGCATTCACTCCGATCCCGATGGTGATGGAAAACTGGGGGCCGTTGACTGAGTTGTTCTCGGCGCTTTGGGATGTTCTTGTCGCCGTCTCCACCCCGGTAATGGATTTCCTCGGGCGCATGTTTGAGTGGACGCCGCTCGGGATGATTGCCAAGAACTGGGCGCCCATCACTGAGTGGTTTCAGAAGCTCTGGGCGAAACTGAAACCGATCATCGAACCGATGATGAAGTACTTCGGAGGCGGCGAGGGTGGTGAAGGAATCATCAAAACCGCCACCAATAAAGCCAATGAGTTTGCCGAAGAGCAGCGCGTGCGCAACGCGGGACCAGGTGGCGGCGATGGCTCGTTTGTTGAGGCCGGCGCTGTCGAAGGCGCGCAGCGATATCAGCGGATGATGAAAAACGCGGCGGGCATCCCGAGCACTGAAAAGTTGTTGAGTCGGCCAAATCTGGCCAACCAATCCAGCGGTCTGCTTCAGCAGGCATCAGGTAATCAGGCGCCAAAGCTCAATGGTGAAATCACCATCAACATCCCCGGTGCTCCTCCCGGTACCACCGTCGATCAAGCGAAAACCAATCAACCGGGCCTGAGCATCAAGCCCAGTGTCGGTACCCGAACCATCGGTGTTATGAGGCCCAACTAATGACTGTGACGTGGCGTGATAAGTTGTTGCCGGCTTCGTTCCGGGGGATCAGCTTCTTGATCCCCCAGACTTCGGTGCCGGTGGGTATGAAGGGACAGCTGCATGAATTTCCGCAGCGAGACACACCGTTCTTTGAGCAGTTGGGCAAGCAATCCCAGGTGCACAAGATGACGGCGTGGATCATCGGTGATGATTGTTTCGAGCGTCGAGACAAGTTGATCGAGGCGCTGAACACGCCGGGCGGCGGCGAGCTGGTGCATCCCTGGCTCGGAAAAATGCAGGTCAAGGCAGGCGAGTGCGATATGTCCCACGACTTCGTGGGCGGTGGCATGGTCAGTTTTGAGCTGACTTTCTATCCGGACGTGCCGCTTAAGACGCCCGCGGCGAAGGTCAACACCCAGGCGCAAGTGGTGAATTCGTCTGAAAGCCTGCTGACGTCTTCGCTCAATCGATACAAGACCGCCATGGGTACAGTTAATCAAGCCCGGCTCGGGTTGCTACAAATGCGCAACAGCCTGACGAACGTCTTCTCTGTCATTCAGCAGCAGTTCGCGCCGTTCGTGAGTGTCTTCACGGATGTCACGGGTTTCGCGCAATCGCTCATCAACTCCCCTGGCTCTTTGTCCTCGCTTTTCTCCAGCTACTTCAGCAGCTTTTCAGGTTTCGATTTTTTCAGCTCAAGTTCAAGTGGTCGGTCCAGCTCGGGCAGCAGCTTCGGTAGTAGCTCGGGCAATGATGGTGGCGGTTACCGCGGGGCTGTCGCCGAAGCCAGCCAGCAGACGGCGGCGGTCGGCAGTATCAACACCGTCAGCTCTATCGGTGGCACTGATGCAATCACTGCATCACAGGCCACCGCAAATCTGGTGCAGGATTCAACCCTGGTGCAGATCGGCCTGATCGTGAGCGAGATGCCAGTAGCCCCGCAGCCAGAGTCAATTGAGGCCATGCCTTCCGTTGAGCAACAGGCGCTCCAGCCCATTGTTCGGCCCGACGTGCCGGTGGCTGACGACGTGATCGAACTCCGTGACAACCTCAATGAGGCCATTCATGAAGCGTCACTGAAGGCTGATCCCGAGCACTATCTGGTGCTGAACAATTTTCGGCAGACGGTGGTAAAGCACCTGACGGCTGTCGCGCAATCCGGGGTCAAGTTGGTCGACATCACGCCGCCTGAAACCTTGCCTGCATTGGTGCTGGCCTACAGACGCTTCGGCGATGCAACGCGCTCGCCGGAGGTCGTTCAGCGCAACCGCATTCAGCACCCAGGCTTTGTGCCGGCGGTGCCCATCAAAATCGCCCAGAGGTAACCAATGTCCGATGACCAAAATGCGGTCAGCCTTACGGTTGGCGGTCTGGATTACTTCGGCTGGAAATCGGTGGAAATCACTGCGGGGCTCGAAGATCAGGCCCGATCGTTCAATGTGTCGTTGACGTGGAAGTGGCCGGGGCAGGTTCAAAACGTACCGATCCGGCAGGGCGACAAGTGCCAGGTGAAAATCGGTAATGACCTGGTGCTGACGGCGTGGGTGTTTGCAACACCGGTCAGCTACGACGATAAGCAAATCACCAAGACGATCAGCGGGCGATCATTGACGGCGGACCTGGTGGACTGCGCGGCAGTCAACAAGCCTGGCCAATGGAACAACCAGGCGGTGCTGGCCATCGTCAAAGCGTTGGCTGCGCCCTATGGCATCACGGTGAACAGTGAGATCCCTGAAGGCGGAAAACTTTCTGACCACACCATCGAGCCGGGCGAGACGGCGTTCGCCTCCATTGACCGGTTGCTGACATTGTTCCGGGTGTTCTCCACGGACGACGCGCGCGGTGCCGCCGTGCTGGCCAGCCCAGGCAGTGGTGGCCGCACCTTCGATGCGATTGAGGTGGGCAAGAACGTCAAGACCGGCGATGCGCCGCTCGACTTCTCCGGGGTGTTTTCTGAGTACCAGGTGCTGGGCCAGAAAAGCGGCACCGACGATGAGTTTGGTCCCGATGCCGCTGAGGTTTCGGCCAGTGCCGCTGACGATCGCACCACCCGCAAACGGGTGATGATCATTCAGGAGTCCGGCCAGGTGACCAACGAGCTGGCCCAGTCGCGGGCCAACTGGGAACGTAGCAGCCGAATGGGGAAGGCGCTGACGGTCACTTATGTGGTTCAGGGCTGGCGTCAATCCAATGGACAGCTTTGGCGACACAACATGATTGTCAGGGTGATCGACCCCATCATTGGCATGGACCGAGACATGCTGATCTCGCGCATCACCTACACGCTGAACGAGCAGGGGATGCTCGCCAAGTTGGAGGTGGGGCCGCCTGAAAGTTTTGAGCCTGAGCCGAAGGACCCGCATGGCAAAAGGAAGGTGAAGAAGGGCGGCAAGGGTGACAACTTCGAATACCTGATCCCCGCTGACTACGAGCCCAAAAAATGAATATGAAAAACTTGCTCGCCCGCGGCACGGTGGTGCTGGTCAATGCCACCAAAAAACTCCAAGGCCTACAGGTTCGCCTCACCGCTGGTGAGCTCAAGGATGGCGCTGAACACTTCGAACCTTACGGTTTCACCAGCAACCCACTGCCCGGCGCCGAGGTGCTGGCTGCGTTCATCGGTGGTGATCGATCCCATGCGGTGGTGCTGGTGGCCGCTGATCGCCGGTACCGCATTCAGGCAATGGCGTCCGGCGAGGTGGCCATCTACACCGACGAAGGTGATCACATCCACTTCAAGCGCGGGCGGATCATCGACATCGAGACGCAGACCCTGAACATCAAGGCCACGACAGCGGTGAACATTGATTCGCCGGTGATCAACCAGACAGGGGAAATCGTTTCGCAGGGTGATCAGGTCGCTGGTGGCATCAGCCAAATTCATCACGTTCACGGGGGCGTTATGGCTGGTAGTGGTCAGAGCGCCGCGCCTGTCGCGGGAGGTTGAGCATGGTCATTTCTTCCGAGGTTGAGGCTGCGCTTATTCGCGCCGTGACAATCAGCCTGTACACCTGGCGCCGCGCCGAAACAGATGATCTTGTTGATGACGATGAACGTTTTGGTTGGTGGGGCGACAGCTACCCGCCGATCACGAATGACCGCATCGGCTCCCGCCTGTGGCTACTGCGTCGGGTGAAGCTGACACCACAAACCCAGCGCGATGCCGAGGCCTACGCACATGAGGCCCTGCAATGGTTGCTGGATGACGGTCATGTTGTCGACATCGCTATCGCCAGCGAAAAAGTCGATATCAACCGACTGAACCTTATCCCGACGCTGACCATTACCGGCGGTACACGTCTTGAAATCAAACAACCCTCTTCATGGCAGGTGATCTATGCCGTTTGAAACGCCTTCGCTACCTGTCTTGATCGGCCGTACCCAAGGTGACTTGGCCTCTGACTCGCTGCGCCGATCTGATGCACAGGTGCTGGCCAGAACCTTGGGTGGCACGGCTTTTGGTTTGTACGGCTACCTCGACTGGATCGTCGAGCAAATCCTGCCCGATCGGGCGGACGAAGAAACGCTGGAGCGGGTTGCGTTGTTGCGCCTGAATCAGCCGCGCAACCCAGCCCAGCCGGCAGAAGGGCCAGTCAGCTTTACAGCCGCAGCGGGGGCTGTGCTCGATATTGATGTTGTGCTGCAGGCTGGTGATGGTCGCACCTATAAGGTGACGACTGGCGTCACCACGGTGGCGGGACTTAACACCACCACGATCGAGGCGGTCGACGCCGGCACTCTGGGCAACGCTGATCCGGGTCTGACTTTGAGCCTGGTCCAGCCGGTGGCCGGCGTCACCAATACTTTTACCGTGTTGGCTCCCGGTGTAACGGGTGGTATCGCGAAGGAAAGCGTTGAGTCGCTGCGTGCCCGAGTGGTGCGGTCCTATCGGGTTATCCCGCACGGTGGATCTTCCGCCGATTATGAGACGTGGGCACTGGAGGTTGCCGGTGTGACTCGTGCCTGGTGTCGCGGTAGCTACCTGGGGCCAGGCACCGTTGGCTTATTTATCATGCGTGATGGCGATGTCGATCCGGTTCCTAATCCGGCGCAGCTCGCGGAAGTGAAAGCCTACATCGAGCCGCTGCGGCCGGTAACGGCTGAGCTATATGTCCTCGCACCCAACAGAGTCCCGGTGCTCTACACCATCCATGCGGTACCAGACACCAGCGCGGTTCGTGCTGGCATTCAGGCGCAGTTGATAGATCTGCACGAGCGAGAGGCCGGGCTTGGGGACACTCTGCTCATAAGCCATATCCGTGAGGCGATCAGCGGATCATCAGGCGAGACCGACCACCAGTTGATAGCGCCTGTGGCCAATGTCGTGCCCGCCACCAACCAACTGCTGACATTTGGGGGTATCACATGGCTGTAGCGAGAACCGCCGATCAATACCGCCAGCAGCTTCGGGGGCTCCTGCCTGCCGGCCCCGCATGGGATCCGGAGTTGGTGCCGGAGATTGATCTTGTCCTGACGGGCGTTTCGCTGGAGTTCTCCCGGCTCGATGCACGAGCGGTTGACCTGCTTAACGAGATGGACCCCTCGGGCGTGAGCGAACTGGTGCCGGACTGGGAGGCTGTAATGGGGTTGCCCGATGTCTGTCTCGGGCCAAACCCAGCGTTTGAAGACAGGCGTCTGGCAGTGAGGCGCAGACTGGTGGAAGTGGGAGGGCAGAGCAGGGCTTACTTCCTTGAAATCGCAGTGAGCCAGGGCTACCCGAATCCCACTATCACCGAACATCGAGCGCCCCGTATGGGGCGTTCTCGTTTTGGGGCGGCGCATTTTGGGACCTGGCATGCGCAGTTCATGTGGACGCTCAACACCGGGGGGCGTCAGCGGCAAGGCCGTCGCTTTGGCGTCAGCTATTGGGGCGAACGCTTTGGGGCAAACCCGGGCAACGCCATCGAATGCTTGATCCGTCGGCCGGCGCCGGCGCACACCGTTGTGCACATCAATTACGACTGAGGGGATGGAACGTGGATTATCCAAAAAGTGTGCCCAGTATTGGGCTGGTAGGTGGCAAGTTTGTAGACGAGGATCCTCTGGCAGGTACACCGGGTTCACTGATCCCTTCGGCGTGGGGCAACTCAGTCACTGACGAAATGCTGAATGTCATTCAGGCTGCGGGGCTTGTCCCGGCTGAAGCGGATTTGACCCAGCTGTTGAAGGCCATCCGCGCGCTTGGTCAAGCTGGCGCTACGAATTACGCGTTGGATACGGGCGTTGCGAACGCCTATGTGGCGGCGTTTACCCCGTCCATCACCAGCCGCGTCAATGGTCGGCTGTTGCGCTTCAAAGCGAAGACTACCAACACCGCGTCGTCGACGTTCAATGACGGCGCCGGTCTGGCGAACTTGGTCGGCCTGGGGGGCTTGGCGCTGCAAGGCGGTGAAGTGGTCGTCGACGGTATCTGTACGGTGTGCTGGAACAGTTCGCTATGGGGCGGCGCGGGGGCCTATGTGCTGCTGTCGTGTGATACCGCGCCACTGCAAGTGGCTCCCGCGCTCAAGAGTAGCCACGCGGTCACGCTCGGCCAGCTGCAGAATCGCGGGTCGCAGCTATTCGCGTCCAATGGCACGTTTACCGTGCCCGCTGGTATTACCTCGGTTCTGGTCACTCTTTGTGGAGGTGGCGGCGGCGGTGCGGCTTATTACGATACGACCTCGGCCGGTGGCGGCGGGGGCGGTGGCGCGGCGGGGATCAACATTCCGATCAGCGTGACACCCGGCCAGGTGTTGGCGGTCACAGTCGGCGCGGCGGGGACTGGCGGGCAAGCTGCAGCGGCCAATGGTTTGGCTGGTGGGGCTTCATCGCTCGGGGCACTAGTCAGCGCGGCCGGCGGTGGCGGCGGTGTAGCGGCCGGAGACGGCGGGTCCGGTGGTGCAGCCAGTGGTAGCATCGTTGTCGCGGGTAGTTATGGGCAAGCGTACAACCCTTCCGGCCCATCCCAAGAGCAGGGCGGCAGTGGTGGCGGTTCGGTATTTGGCGCGGGTGGTGTGGGCAGCATGCGCCTCGGCGCCGTCCCAGCCCGACCGGGTACTGGTTATGGCGCGGGTGGTGGTGGTGGCTGCCGAACGGTGGGCGCATCGGGTAGCAAGGGGTTTGTTCTGGTGGAGTGGTTCCAATGAAAGTTTTTGCGCAAGTTCAAGATGATCGTCTGCACTGGAAGTTCGAACAGGATGACCAGCCAGAGTTTGCCCCTGACCTGGTGATCATCGAGATCACCGGCGTATCTCCAATGCCTCAAGAGGGATGGGGATTTGACGGATCGACATTCTCTCCACCGCCTCCACCTTCTGCCGAGGAAATTATCGCTCGCGTTCAAAGTCGCGTAAGCGTTGAGCGCAGGCGCGCCGATGAGGCGGTGGCCCCCCTTCAGGATGCATTGGATATTGACGAGATCACCGACGCAGAGCGGGCGGAACTCATGTTGTGGAAAAAGTACCGGGTCGATCTGAATCGAATTCCCGATCAACCAGGTTATCCCGGCACAGTTGATTGGCCGGTTTCGCCGGATTGATAAAAATCGCTTGGACATCGAATGGGTAGCTGGAGTAGGTTTGGTGACTGCCCTGGCTTACAAGGAATGTTCAATGAAGCGCGAGTCAATTCCTCCCCAAGTAAAACTCACTCTTCGAGCTGAAGTAGGATTTGGTTGTCCGGTGAGTGGCTGTGGTAATCCGTATCTGGAGTACCATCATTTTGATCCTCCGATAAGTGTTCGTGCCCATAATGAACCGCAGGGGATGATAGCTCTGTGTGCCCAGCACCATAAAAAGGCAGATGGTGGAGCATTTACAAATGAACAACTACATGCATTGAAGTCGGATAAGGCCCATGCAGAAAGCGTTAAAGGTAGTCTAGATTGGCTACGCTATGAACTCCTCGCAGTGGTAGGAGGCAACTATTATTACGAAACGCCAAGAGTCATTGTAATAGATGACGTTGAGGTGGTCTCATTAAAGAGGGATGATGAAGGGTACTTAAGGCTTAGCGTTAATTTTCTTAGCTTGGAACGGGCAGATCGCATCACTATTGATCGTAACTCTTGGCGAGGAGTAGGTAATCCTATTGATCTGAGATGTCCTCCTCAAGGGAAAGAGCTAGAAGTTAAATATGATAATGGGGATTATCTCTATTTGCGGTTTTTTGAATTAAACTCGGCAGAGGAGGCATTCAAAAAATATAATCATCCGGCCTTTTTGAGTGAAGAGTTTGTGCGTTACCCTATAACTGCTCTTGAGGTTAACTTAAGAATAGGTGGTACAACTATCGAGTTATCCCCTAAAGGAACGACCTATGGTAATGGGGGTTTTTCTGGTGGGTTCTATTCCTGTTGTGGTGGAGGTATTGATTTATCTGGAACTGGATTGGTTTGGCAGCAGAATCCGCCTGATGCGGTTCCTGTGAAACCCATTGTCGATGATAGACGAGTTATCCATGTAGATTTTCGAAAATAAACATAAACAATCATTAATTACATAACCCGCTCCGGCGGGTTTTTTATTTTCTGGAGATAAGTTATGACTGCAACCGAAAAAGACCGCGACATCCTCGCGCGTACATTGTGGGGGGAGGCGCGTGGCGAGAGCCTGGTCGGGCAGATTGCGGTGGCCTGGACGATCCGCAACCGTGTGAACGACGGTGTATCGAAGTCGTGGTGGGGTGAAGGCTACGCAGGCGTGTGCCAAGCCAAGTACCAATTCAGTTGCTGGAATGCGAACGACCCAAACTTCGCTTTCCTGATCGGTGCGAAACCTATTCCGGCTAGCGAGTTCACCCGGGCGCAGAGAGCCGCTGACCTGGTGATCTCCGGCGTCGAGCCTGACCCTACTGGCGGCGCCACGCACTACTATGCGACCAGCATAAAGACTCCACCGGCTTGGGCGGCGAAAGCGAAACAGACGTATAGGCTTGGCGGTCACGTTTTTTTCAGGGATGTTCCGTGATGACGCCGGTGCAAAAGCTTATCTGCCTGCTGGCGTTGATTGTGGCGCTGATGGCTGGTAGTGCCGTGGCGACTTGGCTAATCCAGGACTGGCGCTTCGGTAAACAGTTGGCGGATCAAGCCCGCCTGCATGCCGACGATCTGACCGCCATCAGTAACGCTACCTCTGCCCAGCAGCAAGCCGATCTGAATAAGCGCGTTGCGCTTGAGCAGCGATTGTCGGCCAGCGATCAAAACCATCACAAGGAACTGAGCGATGCTCAAACCAATCAAGCTCGCTTACGTGATCGCCTTGCCACTTCTGATCTGCGGCTGTCAGTCCTCCTTGCCGAGGATCCAGCCAGTGGCTGCGCAGTGCCAACCGGGGCCGCCACCGGCAGCGTGGTTCATGGAAGAGCGCGTGCCCGACTTGACCCAGCGCATGCTCAACGAATTGTCGCCATCACCGACGCCGGCGATCAGGGATTGATCGCGCTGCGTGCGTGCCAAGCCTACGTGCGAGAGTTTGCGAGATGACGATCGGGACAAGACAGGTCCATTTTACTGTGAAGCGGTGAGCGAGCTTGTTGTGTCCTTGCATGCCTCAGACAACAGGGAAGGAGGCACGAAGGTGTCACTCACTCTTGAAAAATATTTATCCTGCAGCGTTGGGTTGAAACCGTTAGGACTAGCGCTAGATCCGAGGTAACGAACAGTGGAATCAGTGCAATTAAATTCAAGCTTCACGTAAGTCTTGTAATCCCCAAAGTCTCTTTTCGTGATGACGGTACGGGTTTGGTCGGTTTGGGTGATTGAAACGGTCGAGTCTTGGCTGAGTGAATGCGAGCGCAAGATAACTGAGTCAGCGCCGTGGGCGGCGGAGCAGGAAAATAAGGCACAGGCGATAAGAAAGCGACTCATGGGGACCTTCCGTGGAGAATATGACCGAGTGGGGGATGATATCCATTTCGTAGACATTGCATAGTAATTATTGCAGTTGTGTGTTGAACCTAAATTATAGTTTTGGGTCTGGGCGTCAGGCCCTCCAGTATTCCCCTGAGCCGATCAGCCTCGCGTTTGTGCCCTCTGGCCGAGATTTCGAGGTCGTACAGCTCCTTTCGATCGATTGCCAGTTGAGCTGCCCTCTCCCGGAGATTGCTCATTGCTTCGTCGCGCTGCGTGATCGCTTCGTCATACATTTGCACCAGGCCGAAGATATCCTCTCGCGCCTTCCGAAGGTGCAGGTTTAGTTCTTGGACTTCGTTTTCCAGCAGGCGCAAGTAGTGGCGACAGGTTTCAAGTTCAGTCGGGCAGCCTAGCCAGTCGCTGGTGTCTTCGATTTCGTACGGATCCACGGTGATGCCTTGTTGGGGCTGGTTGTATATACAGTATTCGATCAGGCGTGTTTCTGGCTACAGTGAAGCGACGACCTGTATTCGCATGCGGCCTGAGGGTCAGCTATGGCGAGGCGTTCAGTGTATTGAGAATTGTGTTCCACACATGGAGGGAAGACTTGTGGCCTATGTGACGTTCTATGATCGGCAGGGTCGGGCGGTGGCCTGGTTTGATGATGAGCAGGACAACCCTGCCATCTATCTCTACAGCGGCAGACCAGTAGCTTGGATTTCAGATGAGTCAATCTATGCTTATTCGGGGGCGCACCTCGGATGGTTCGTTGATGGTTGGATTCGTGATTCGCATGGTCACGCTGTGCTCTTCACTCCAGATTGCAGCGGCGGTCCAGCTCGCCCCGCGCGACATGCCCGACCTGCGAGGGGCGCACGACAGGCGCGGCCTGCTCGCGGAGCTCGTCACGCTCGTCCGGCTAGGCCTGCCAGAACGACGTCTTGGTCTCCACTAAGTGGTGATGCATTCTTTTTGAGGTGATCCCAGATTAAGGCATATTTAGGGCAAATCATGGGCCGCATTAGGCCGAGCTAGGCCGGAGGATGAAGGTCACATCCTCGGTTTTACCGGTCTGAAGCGGACTACGAAAAGCTCTGACGGGGTTCGAACCCTACGCACTTTCAGTGACGCACATCAAAGCTCCGTCGCCTTAATGAGGCGGCGGAGTTTTTTTGTGCTTGGAGTCTGAGAGTGAATGTCGTGTCGGTGCTGTCTGGATTGGAGCGACAGTCACTGACGACACGATTTGCTAGGGGAGGCAGGAAATGTGTGAGCGGTGGTACGAAAGAGGTACGCGTGAAAAACAGATTCTCTGAGGGCTTTGGTTTGCAAGGCCTTAAGGATTAGATGGTCCAATCCATCATCGGCGCCACGGAGAAACGGCGGGAGAGCGGGGCGGGTGTGGCGGTGATTGGGGGCATTGGGGGTCTGGAATCGATGGGGCTGGGAGGTGGGGGAGTTTATCAGGAATGGGCTTTTGAGGTGGAGACGAGTCTTACTGGGGTGCCGTTGCAGCAGAAGAGAGCGCCTTTTTTGCCTCAAGAAACCGCCTTGGCTGAACCAATCCTGTCGCCCAGCCAAGTTTCATAATGTCTGACGAATTGGCGTCCTAGGATGAGGCGTAGTCGAACTGCCACGCTTCCAGCCCCCCAGGAACATGAAAGATGATCTCAAATCTCTTCAAAGTCATGATGATCACCAGTGCCTTGCTGTTAAGCGCCTGCTCAGGCGTCAGTACCAGCACCTGTTTTTCAGATGGCTGCCAATCGTTCGACGGCCATGGCGCCAACAAGTTGAACCTTGGCGGAAGCGCTATCGGTAGCAATTTCAGCGAGTACAGCTCAGGGTTGCTCCATGACGACTAAGGCGTAATGCCCCCGACGGAAGATGTTTCCGTCGGGGCGCGTTGTTACCTGATGTACCGCGAGTGCTGAATGAGGGACTGTTTCTCAGCTGGACGCGGCTTCGCCAGCGCTTGCGTGGGACGATGGGTGGCGGTTATTTGGGGGCGGGCGTTGCTATCCACTCGCTCAGGACTTTCTGATAGTTACCGGTCACCTTGGCCAGGTGCAGCCATTGGTCGACGTATAACTTCCAGGTCATGTCATCGCGGGGCAGCAAGTAAGCCTTCTCGCCGTACTGCATGAACTGGCTCGGGTTAACCGCGCACAACCCGGGTTTAAGTTTCTGCTGATACAACGCTTCCGACGCATCGGTAATCATCACGTCAGCCCTCTTATCCAGCAGCTCCTGGAAGATCGTCACGTTGTCGTGAAGGCTCAATTGCGCCTTGGGCAGAAACGCGTGGACAAACGCTTCGTTGGTGCCACCGGCCGGTTCAACCAAGCGAACCGAAGGCTGGTTGATTTGTTCGACGGTCTGGTACAGGGCCTGATCTTCGCAGCGCACTAACGGGATTTTGCCATCGACATCCAGTGTGGTGCTGAAGAAGGCTTTTTTCTGGCGTTCCAGGGTGACCGAGATGCCGCCGACGCCGATGTCGCACTTGCCGGCCAGCATGTCGGGCATCAGCGTTTTCCACGTGGTCTGCACCCACTCAACCTTGACGCCGAGGCTGTCGGCCAATGTGCGGGCCATGGCGATGTCGATCCCCGAGTACTCGCCGTTCTCGGCTTTGGAGGTATAGGGTTTGTAGTCGCCCGTCGTACACACGCGCAGTTGGTTTTGCTGGATGATGCTGTCCAGATGCGAAGGGCCGTCCTGTGCCTGAGCGCCGAAGGATAGAGCGAGCAGGCCACCGAGCATCATTGTGCATTTTATGGTTTTCATTTTTGGCAGGCTTTTATCCGGGTGTGTTAGAAAAAGTGGAGTGTAGTGAAACAGTTTCCCGGCTGCTATCCACGACGAAAAAGGGCGCTCATTGTGGGAGCGCCCATTGTTGTGTTTGCACAATGCGGTCTGGCCTCGATGTTATCCTGGCCGTTCGGACTCAGTGACAGCAGCAACTGGAGCCGCCGCACCCCGACTTTTTCTCGATGCTTTGGGGGCGTTCACCCTTCAACACGCTTGCTGGATACCCTGCCTCATTCAGTGCCGATAACAGGACATCGCTGTCGATGTCCCCGGTCACTTTGACCCGGCCAGACGCCAGGTCGACAGTCACTTCACCAACCCCGGCCAGTGGCAGCAACGCAGCGTTGACGTGTTTGACGCAACTGCCGCAGCTCATGCCTTCGACTTGCAATTCTGTACCGTTCATTGCGTAAACCTCTTTCGCCATGAGTGGCGGTGGTGTGATGACAGGGTTCGATGGTTGACCTTGCCACGATGGCAAGGTCAAGTGCTTCTTTCAGGCGGTTACTGCGCCATCGGCATCTTCATCATGCTCGACTGCTGTTCCATCATTTTCATCATCATGTCCATCATCTGTTCTGAGTGGTTCTTGTCGCCGGACATGCCTTTGCCCATACCCATGCCCATGCCCATGCCTTGGCAATGGTTGTGCATCATGCCCATGCTGTCCTTCATCGTGGCCATGCCTTCTTGCATGGCGGCCTGGCGTTCGGCCGGGGTTTTGGCGGCGATCATTTTTTCGTGGGCCGCCTGCATTTTTTCCATCTGTTCGCTCATGGCCTTGTTTTGCGTGGTGGTGGCGGCGGTGGCGGTGGCCGGTGTGGTTGGCGGTGTGTCGGGGTGATGCTCCTCGACGGCCATAGCAACCAATGGGCTACTGATGAGCAGTGCGGCGACGAGTGCTTTGAAGTGCGTATGCATGGCAATCTCCAGTGAGTCAGGGACGTACAGGAACTATTGAGCCGCGCTAAAGAGGCGAAGCCAAAGGAGGGGCGGCCGGAACTCCGGACGCTCGGAGAATGGTTTTAATCGTTGAAGCGAACGAAGCGCAGGCGCGCTGGCGGCCGGGGTGGCGCCGGTCGGTGTAAGGTGAGAAACGCGAACGGAGTCTGGGAACGGACACTCAGAATCAGCGCAGGCAGCAGAAACAGGACGGCCCAAAGGGCGTGTTCGAAGGTGGGCAAGGTCTGTGCGGGGGGCAGTGCTGTGGCGCTGTGTTCGCAGTATTGCAGGCAGCCGCTGGCATGCTGCTCATGACTATTGTCATGGCCAGCGCTGCTGGTGATTTCATGGGCGGCGTTCAGATCATGGGGCGGCAGGCTAAGACAACCCTGGCTCGCCGCTACCGCAAAGGCTAACAGCCACAGTGCGAGCACTTGGCGGATCAGCAGCGGTAGATGGGTGCGGAGCCCGTGCATGTCTGGTATCCGATCTGAGGGTTATTTTGAGCGTAGCCCTGTGTAGGGGGCTGACGTTGATCTATATCAAGTGGCGCCCTTTACGTTACTCCGCGGCCATTTCCATCTCTGGACTCAACGTCCCCAGCCAGGCCACCAGCCCAACAATCAGAACGGCCGCAGCCAACTCCATCACCACACTGCGCCGCAGTGCATTCGCCGCTACCCAATACTGCCCGTTGCGCAACGACCTCTGCAAAAACGGTCCAAGGTGAAACCGGTTCAACGCGGCGAGCACCAGCATCCCTGCAAACAAGGTGACTTTGATAAACAGCAAAATCCCGTAGGTGCTTAGAAATAAGTCATCAAGCTCCAGCCCAACGATGAAGAGGTAGTTCACAACACCCGTGACGGTGATGACGACCACAATCAACGCGCCCACCAGTTCAAACCTTGTCACTGCGCGGGCCAGCAGCCGGATGCGCTCTTCGGTTTGCAGAACATTAGCTTTCGCCATCAACGCAAGCGCCACCAGCGCTCCCAGCCACACTCCTGCGGCCAGCAAGTGCAGGATGTCGGTGGTGAAATGCCAGACACGGCGGATGCCTTCATCCATCGCGCCATGTCCGTTCCAGGCGAGAGAGGCGAGGGCGATACCGCCAGCAATCGTCGCAACCAGCAAGCCAACGCCAGGGGCACGATGATTGAGCATCACCGCCAATCCACCAACAACCAGTGCGACGATACGCACGACCCAGGCCAGGCCCATGTCCGTTTCCAACACCATCATCTCGACGTGTGGACGTAACTCGGCAAAGGCCGTTTCACCGCTCATGGCGCTCGCCATCACTACCATGCTCGCAATAGACAACAGCAACCCAAGCGCCGCCGTCCCCGCCAGCATCAACCGAAACGGCAACACAGCGCCCGACACGCGTTCCCGCCCTTTAAGGCTGTACAACCCAAACAGCGGCAAGCCCAACAGCAGCATCAAATCCACATACAAGCCAAACCGCAGGGCAATGCCGATCGAGTCGCTCATTCATCACTTCACTTTGAACGTAACATTGCCGGTAATCGGGTGAGTGTCCGAAGACACCGCGCGCCATTCGACTTTGTAGGTGCCGATGGGCAGTGGCGAAAGCGGGGTGATGACCATGGTTTTCGGGTCGCCGCCGCCGGAGACTTTGGCTTTCATCGGCATGGGGGCGTGGGCCATGCCGGGCATTTCGGTCATGACCAGTTTCGCGCCGGAAAACTGGGTCATGAGATTTTCGGAAAAGTGCAGTTCGATTTTGGCGGGTGCTGCGCCGACTGCACCTTCAGCGGGGGTGGAGGACAGTAATTTCGGGTGGGCTTGAGCGAATGTGCTCAGCAGCAGTCCCAGGGCAACAACGGTGGTTTTGATCATGCGCATGCGAGGCCTCTTACCGTTTTCAACGGTTGGTTTTTGGTTTTTTTGAGTTGAAGCGTTTAAAACCACAGCCGAACGCCGAGGACCAGGCGCGCTTCACTGCGATCCTCACCTTCATCGTTGGCGTAATCGGCGGTTTTGCCGTAAGTGCGGTTCCAGGTCACGCCAATATAGGGCGCGAACTCCCGGCGGATTTCGTAGCGCAGCCGCAGGCCGGCCTCGGTGTTGGATAAGCCGGAGCCGATACCCCGCTGTGGATCGTTTTTGCCGTAGAAGTTGAGTTCGGCGGTCGGCTGCAGAATCAGCCGATTGGTCAACAGGATGTCGTAGTCGCCTTCCAGTCGTGCAGCGGTTTGGCCGCCCTCACCGATGAAGGCCGTGGCTTCGGTTTCAAAGTTGTAAAGCGCCATGCCTTGCACACCGAAGGCGGCCCAGGTTTGTGGGGCACCAGGTTTGAAATCCTGGCGCACGCCACTCACCACGTCCCACCATGGGGAGATCGCATGGCCCCACAGGGCCTGGATTTCGGCGTCTTCGGTCTTGCCGTTGGTGCGTTCGCCTTCGGAGCGCAGCCACAGGCGGTCGATGTCGCCGCCGATCCAGCCTGACAGATCCCAGGCCAGGACGCTGCCGTTGTCCGCGTCCTGCCATTCGAGTTTGTCGGCAAGGAAATAATAGTTGAGTGCGGTGTCATGCACGCCGTGGCCGGTCGGGCTGGCATACACGGCGGCGCGGTCGGCGTCGGTCAGCGTCGGGATCGGCGTGCGGCTTTCAGTCGGCGCGGCGGGCTGCATCTGGCCGTCATCCATGCTTTGCATCTGGCTGTGGTCCATGCCGGTCATCTGGCTATGGTCCATGCCCTGCATGTCGTCAGTGGCGGCCATTGCCGAAGAGAGCGTCAGGCCCGCGGTCACGAGTGCTAAAGATATTGGAGTCAATCGGGTCATGGGATGCGCCTCATTCTTCCACGCGAACTTCACGGAACATGCCCATTTCCATGTGGTACAGGAGATGGCAGTGATAGGCCCAGCGGCCGAGCGCATCGGCGGTGACCCGATAGCTGCGCCGGGAGCCGGGCGGCATGTCGATGGTGTGTTTGCGCACCATGAACTCGCCATTCTCGTCTTCGAGGTCGCTCCACATGCCGTGCAGGTGAATGGGATGGGTCATCATCGTGTCGTTGACCAGCACAATCCGGACTCGCTCGCTGTACTTGAGGCGCAGCGGCTCGGCGTCCGCGAATTTCACGCCGTTGAACGACCAGGCGAATTTCTCCATGTGGCCGGTGAGGTGCAGCTCAATGGTGCGGTCGGGTTCGCGGCCGTCCGGGTCTTCGAAGGTGCTGCGCAGGTCGGAATAGGTCAGGACTCGGCGTCCGTTGTTGCGCAGGCCCAGTCCGGGATCGTCGAGCTTGGGCGAGGTGGACATGGCTTGCATGTCCACCAGCGGGTTGTCCTTTTCCGTCTCTGGATGAGACTGCATGCCGGCCATGCTGCTGTGATCCATGCCTGCCATATCGCCCATGCTGCTGTGGTCCATGCCGCCCATGCCCATGTCATCCATGGTCACTAACGGTCGAGGGTCCAGGGCCGGGATCGGCGCCAACAAACCTGGCTTCGTTGCCAGCGTACCCCGTGCAAAACCCGTGCGATCCATCGATTGCGCGAACAGCGTGTAAGCCGCTTCGGTCGGCTCGACAATCACGTCAAACGTCTCTGCCACTGCGATGCGAAACTCGTCGACGCTCACCGGTTTGATGTGCAAACCGTCGGCTGCGACTACCGTCATTTTCAACCCCGGGATGCGCACGTCGAAGTAGCTCATGGCGGAGCCATTGATAAACCGCAGCCGCAGCTTCTCGCCGGGGCGGAATACACCGGTCCAGTTCATGTCCGGCGCCTGGCCGTTCATCAGGTAGGTGTAAGTGGCGCCGCTGACGTCGGCGATGTCCGTGGGGTTCATCTTCATCTCGGCCCACATCGTTCGATCCGCGACGGTGGCTCCCCAACCTTTTTCGCTGACGTCATGGATGAAATCACCCACGGTGCGCTTGTTGTAGTTGTAGTAATCCGACTGCTTTTTCAGCGTCTTCATCAGGCCGACGGCGGTTTCGTCGGTCCAGTCGGTCAGCATCACCACGTAATCGCGGTCGTACTGGAATGGCTCTGGCTCCTTGGCATCGATGACCAGCGGGCCGTAAACGCCGGACTGTTCCTGAAAGCCCGAATGGCTGTGATACCAGTAGGTGCCATTCTGCCGGACTGTGAATTGGTAGACGTACAGGCCGCCCGGTTCGATGCCGTGAAAACTCAGGCCCGGTACGCCGTCCATGTTGGCCGGCAGCAAGATGCCGTGCCAGTGAATGGACGTGTCGACTTTGAGCTTGTTCCTCACCCGCAACGTCACCGTGTCGCCTTCGCGCCAGCGCAGCAGCGGGCCGGGAATGCCGCCGTTGATGGCCATGGCGGTGCGCGGGTTGCCGGTGATGTTGACCGGGGTTTCGCCGATCGACAGATCGAAGTCGGTGCCCGTCAACACCTGAGGTTCGCCAGGGCTGGTGATTGCCCAGACCGGCGTGCGCCATAAGCCGAGGCCGCCCAGCAGTCCGCCTGCGGCCAGCCCTTTCACGAAGGTGCGTCTTGTAGTGTTGGATTGCATGCCGTTGTGTTCCCCGTCCGTCAGCTTGGAGCTAGCTTGACGATGAGGCTAACGAGCGGTGCCTTTCAGAAGGCTGAGGCTGAGATTACAGTTTTGACAGTTTCACCGATGTAGGCGCGGTGAAGCAGGAGGGAGGCGCCACTGGACGGGCGCCTGTTCTTAAAGGTGTTTTTTTGGCGCGGATGTATCAGCCACCGTGCCGCTGCCACAATTGATATACGAAGAAGACTTCAGCCAACGCTGATCCGGATAGTAGGAAAACAACAGTTGGCCTCCCTTCATCGAATCAATCAGCCGACGAGCAACCGCGGGTCTGACCGCCGGGCAGCCGAGGCTTCTGCCAATACGTCCATTCGCACGGGCCAGGACCGGACTCACATAAGGCGCGCCATGAATCACGATGGCACGGTCAAACGCGTTGTCATTGAAACCCGGCTCCAGGCCTTCCATGCGTAGCGAGTAACCGTTCTGTCCGACATAGCTCTGCTGGGTGCGATACAACCCGAGGCTGGTGGCGAAGCTTTCATTCTGGTTGGAGAAGTTGACGGCCATGTTTTCGCCGCTATTGCGTCCATGGGCGACCAGTTCATGAAACAGCAACTTGCGCTTCTTTAAATCGAACACCCATAGACGTTGCTCGGTCGAAGGCAGCGAATAATCAATAACCGCAAGTCTTTGGACAGGCGCTTTGCCTTGAGCGATGCTGCATTGCGAGGCGCGAACGGCGAGGTTGATGACGTTGGCGTTAGCTTTCGGGGCCGCTTTGATGAGGGCGGCCGCGAGCGAATCGGCGTAGGCTGACGGTACGGACATTGCAGTCAGTAGCAGGGCCGAGAATAGATAGCCAAAACGTAGTGGCGCCATACAGATGTCTCATCATGTTAAGTTCGAGTCTAGCAGTGCGTTGCCAGCCGGGCGTTGAATGCGGGGGATTAAGGATTATTCATGGTGCTTTTAACAAGGTTATTCGTCATAAGCCGCGTATTTTTTATGGGCTTTCTGATAAGCGGCACAGCACTTGGGCAAACGTCGTCGATTGAGCCGCTAAATGCGCCTACCTCCATTATCGAGGCGGGAGCGGATGATAACGTCGGTAAAGCGATTCAGGCCGCGCTTGAACCGCTGAAAACCGCTTTTCCTCCGCTGCTGACCGCACCACGCAATCGTCGAGTGGATGTCAGCCGTCTGGTCATGGATTTTTATACCCATCGTGCCTATCGCGCGGCGTGGACCAATGACAGTGATGTCGCGCAATTGATCGCCAGCCTGAACGCGACTGAGGCCGACGGCTTGACCCCGGCGGACTTTCATATCGATGAATTGGTCCGGTCACAAACCACGATGCATACGACACCGGTGACGCCCGAGCAGCGGGCGGCTTTCGATTTGGCGACCACGCATACGTTTATCACCGCGCTGCTGCAGTTGCGGCGGGGCAAGGTCGACCCTTCGCGGCTCGACATTCACTGGAATTTTGATTCGAATGGCGTCGATCCACGTGACGACTTCAATGCTTTCTTCGCCGCACTCGACAATCACGACGTGGCCAAGGCTTTTGCCCAGGCACCGCCGCAAGAAGCGGTGTACGTCGGTTTGCGTCAGGCCCTGGCGCAATTGCGCGGCATTCAGGACCGGGGCGGCTGGCCGAAAGTGATTGTCGACCATTCACTCAAACCCGGCATGGACGAACCGGCGGTCGCGCAATTGCGCGCGAGGATGGTCGCGGCCGGTTTTCTCGATCCGCGATTGATCCACGGCACCCAGTACGACGGCGCCGTCACCGCCGCGGTGAAAAAGTATCAGAACGAGCAATACCTGAGTGCGGACGGCATGGCAGGGGCGACAACACTGGCAGCGCTGAACGTGCCCGTTGATGCGCGCATCGACCAGGTCCGCGTGAACATGGAGCGTGCACGTTGGCTGCTCTACAAACTCCAGGGCACATTCGTCATCGTCGATATCGCCGGCTACAAGGTGGCGATGTACCGCGATGGCGTGCCGATCTGGCGATCCCGGGTGCAGGTCGGTAAAGCGGCGCGCAATACGCCAGTCTTCCAGGCGCAGATTACCTACATCACGTTTAACCCGACCTGGACAGTGCCGCCGACGATCCTCAAGGAGGATGTGTTGCCGAAGATCCAGAGCAACCCCGGCTACCTCGCCGCCAATCGCATTCGAGTGCTTGATCGCGAAGGCAATGTGCTCGATCCATCGACTGTGGACTGGACCAATCCACGCGGCCTCACGTTGCGCCAGGACGCCGGGCCTGACAGTTCGCTGGGCCGAGTGGTGATCCGCTTTCCCAACGACTATGCGATTTACCTCCACGACACACCGCACCGCGAGTTGTTTGCCAAAACCATCCGCGCGACCAGCTCGGGCTGCATTCGGGTAGAGAATCCGCTGCAGCTTGTGGAATTGTTGTTCAACGACCCGGTCCGGTGGAACAGCGAAGGTATTCAAAAGCAGTTGGCCAGCGGCAAGACCGAGAACATTCGGCTTCCGGTGAAAGTGCCGGTGTTGCTGGCGTACTGGACCGTGGATTTGGGCAGCGACGGGCGAGTGGCGTTCAAGCCTGATGTGTATGGCTACGATGCGCCGGTGTTGCGGGCACTGAATCGGCCGTCGCCGATGCCAGTGCTGGATTTGCATTCGGCGGTGGGGTCGGTGGTGGCGGCGGGACCGGCGCGGCAGTAGGGGATTGGACTTGATAGTAAGTCCGTCCCCTTTCCGGTGTGGGTGATCTGTCTTCGTTGTTCGTCTGGGTGTTAAAGCTGCAGACCTTCCTGCACCACCGAAAGTAAATTGTTCTCCGTCAACGCAACCGCATCCAGTTGCTGTCCGGCCTGCTCAATCACCTGCAACCACCAGTGTGTCTCGCCATCCGCGTCCACTGTGCGCAACAGCGCGAGTTCTTTGCCCGTCGAGTGAATCTCGACACGCCCAGCGCCATCTTCAGTGAAGCGCGCAACAGGGTCGAAGGTGATGCCGTGCTCATTGCCTTCGATCAGAAGCTGGTCGATCGCGTAATCGAAAGTCGCACCCTCTGAATCGCACTCGAAGACATGTGTCGGATTGCGTCGCAGAATCAGGCCTACCTCAGTCAGCGGCTTCAGCCACGCCTCGATCTGCTCATACAACTCGTAGACTTGGCCGGGCCAACTGTCGATCATCTGATCTGCGCTGGTAGACCGGGTCTGTTTCAACTTCGCCGCGAGTTCGTCTGCCTTACTCATTTCGATTCCCTGTCGTGGTGTAAGAGTAATCGTAGCTCCTTCACTGCTATCCGCGCTTTGCCCTGCGTCATGTCAGCGACACAAGCGTGACAAATCATTTCTACTCACACTCAATTGCCCAAGACCGCCAACTCCTCCCGCAAAAACTCCACCAAATCCCGCTGCAACCCGGTCAACGCGCCCTCGCGGCTGATCAACGCCAGCTCCGTCGGTGGCAACTCCGGCAAATCGGTGCACACGCTGTGTTCCGGCAACACCGCCGAAGCCGGCAGCACGGACACCCCCAGCCCCGAAGCGACTGCCGCCTGGATACCGGTCAAGCTATGGCTGCCAAACGCCACGCGCCAGGGGCGCTGTGCCACGTCCAGCAAGCGGATTGCCCGCTGCCGATAAATGCACCCTTGCGGAAACAACGCCAATGGCAACACGCCGTTGGCCGAGTCCACCCCCGCGCCTTTGACCCACACCAGCACTTCCGGCCACGCCGCCCAGCACGGTCCGCTGTCCGGTTCGCGTTTGACCAAGGCGATGTCGATCTCACCCGATGCGAGTTTCTGCTTCAGATCCGTGCTCATGCCGCTGACGGTTTCCAGCCGGGCGTGCGGGCGGGCGCGATTGAAACCGGCAAGGATCAGCGCCATACGCCGCGCATCAAAGTCCTCCGGTACGCCGATGCGCAGGATCTCCAGATCCAGGTCGCTGGCCAAGGCTTCAACGGCTTCAGAGGACAGGGCCAACAAGCGTCGGGCATAGTGAATCAGCAGTTCGCCATGCTCGGTGACGGTGACGTTCTGACCAGTTCGGTCACGCAGGAGCAGGGGATGACCGACCAATACTTCCAGCTTGCGAACCTGTTGGCTCACCGTGGATTGGGTTCGATGCACGCGTTCGGCGGCACGGGTGAAGCTGCCTTCATCGACCACGCAGACGAAGGTCTTGAGCAATTCAAGATCAAGCATGGCGATCTCCTTGATATTTGATTTTCTACTGACTAATCGACATTAATTTAATTTCACACTATCACTAGCGGCTCGTAATCTGAAGATCACCCTTCAGAGGATACAAACATGACACTCGAAAATACCCCGCGTCCCGAATGGCTAACCTTCGATTGTTACGGCACGTTGATCCAGTGGGATGAAGGCCTCAAGGCCGTGGTCGCCGACATCCTGCACGACAAGGGCGACCACAGCGTTGAAGCCGATCGCCTCATCGAGGTCTACGACCGGCATGAACATCGGCTGGAGCAGACTCCACCGCATCGCTCGTTTCGCCAACTGAGCACGCTCGGGTTGCAGCTCGCCCTGGAGGAGTTGGGGCTGACGAGTCGGCCCGAAGACAGTCAGCGGTTGGCCGGCGCGATTCCGCGGATGCCGCCGTTCCCTGAGGTGATCGAGACCCTCGCGAAACTCAAGGCAATGGGTTTCAAACTGTGCATCGTCTCCAACACCGACGACGACATCATCGCCGGCAACGTCGAGCAACTCGGGGGGCATATCGATCGAGTCATCACTGCGCAACAGGCCGGGGCGTACAAGCCGAATCCGCGCCTGTTTGACTACGCTCATGAGCAGCTCGGTGTCAGTCGAGATCAAGTAGTGCACATCTGCGCCAGCCCGACACTGGATCACACCGCCGCCCGAGACATGCACTTTCGTTGTGTATGGATTGACCGTGGCACCGGTCGGCAATTGCTGCCGGATTACCGACCCGATGAGATATTGAGCACGCTGGATCAGGTCGTGCCTTTATTCACATCCCTCGGCTGGTAACAAAACACGGAGACCTCGTCATGGCACACACCCTTGCAGGCGGTTCGCGTTCCGCGCGTTATGCCGATCTCAACCTCGATTCACATGCCGTCATCACCGCCCGCACCGAGTTGGCTGCGTGTTTTCAACTGGCCGCGCTGCATGGCCTGGAGGAGGGCATCTGTAACCATTTTTCGGCGATGGTGCCGGGCCGGGATGATCTGTTTTTTGTGAATCCCTACGGGTACGCATTCGCCGAGGTGACGGCGCAGAATCTGCTGGTGTGCGACTTCCACGGCAATGTCGTGGACGGCGAAGGACAGCCCGAGGCGACCGCGTTTTACATCCATGCCCGACTGCACAAACAGCTGCCGAGGGTGAAAGTGGCGTTCCACACTCACATGCCTCACGCCACGGCGTTGTGCTTGCTGCAAGGTCCGCCGCTGTTGTGGTTGGGCCAGACGGCGCTGAAATTTTACGGCCGCACGGCGGTGGACGAAAACTACAACGGCCTGGCCCTCGATGAATCCGAAGGCGACCGGATCGCCAGTGTCATGGGCAACGCCGACATCCTGTTCCTCAAGAACCACGGGGTGATTGTCGCCGGGCCGACCATCGCCGAAGCCTGGGATGATTTGTACTACCTGGAGCGTGCCGCGCAAGTGCAACTGATGGCCATGGCGACCCAGCGCGAACTCAAACCGGTACCCCACGACATTGCCCGGCGGGCCTACGAGCAAATGCGCCTGGGCGATGCCGAAAGTGCTCGGGCGCATTTGCACAGTGCGATGCGGCGGCTGGCCAAAGGACAATTGCCCCACACTAGCGGGTAGACTAAGCTCACAAAAATTAAGGGCTTTGGGCCTTTGCCCATGCCTTGCCCTTACAGGACGAGCTTTTGCCTATCCTCACTCAAGACCCGCAGCAAACTCCTGGCGGCGCTTTGAAACGGTTATCTCTGCTCAAGGCAGCGGTGCTGTTTATCGCGACGGTGTGCCTGTGCCTCTGTGGTCTGCTTTATCTGCAACTGGAGCAATCGCGGCGCCACGCGCTGGACGTGGCGCAAGTCGCGTCTTCGAACCTGGCTCGCGCCATGGCACAGCAGGCCGAAGACACCTTCATGAAAGCCGACCTGGTGTTGACCAGTCTGGTGGACTGGATTCAGGTCGATGGCTACGGCGCGGCACAAAAGCCACGCTTGCAGAAAACCTTTGCCCGGCGGGCGCAGGCGCTCGACCAATTGCACGGGATATTTCTGTTCGACAAGCAAGGGCAGTGGGTCGTGACGTCGTTCGATGATTTGACCCGCGGTCCGGGCGTGTCGGATCGAGAGTACTTCACGTTCCACCAGCAGAACGCATCCACCCTCGCGCACATCGGGCCGGCACTTCGCAGTCGGGAAAATGGAGAGTGGATCATTCCGGTGTCCAAACGGGTGAACGACAAGAACGGCAACTTCCAGGGCGTGGTGTTGGCCGGAATCAAAATGGCCTATTTCGATCAGTTCTTCAAAAGCTTCAGCATCGATGACAACGGCTCGATGTTTTTGGCGCTGACCGACGGCACGTTGCTGGCGCGAAGGCCGTTTGTAGAATCACAGATCGGCACATCCCTGGCCAAGGGCGAAATCTTTCATAAACTCTTGCCCAACGCGCCCGCCGGCAACGCGATGATCAGTTCGGTGATCGATGGCGTTGTACGTTTGTATGGCTACCGTCAACTCGACGCCTATCCGCTGGTGGTCTCGGCGGCATCGTCCAGGGATTCGATTCTCAAGGATTGGTACGACACCGCATTTCAATCCTGCGTCATCGTTGCCTTGGTGGTGCTGGGTGTCGGTCTGTTCGGTTGGGTGTTCGTTCGCCAGGTGCGCGTCGGCGTGCGGGTCGAGGCCGATTTGCGCAAGGCCAAGGAAGCACTGAAGCTGATTGCGACTCATGACAGCCTGACGGGCCTGGCCAATCGCCGACTGTTCGAGCAGGCGCTGGACATCGAGTTTGGCCGAGGCGCCCGGCAGTCGAGTTCGCTGAGCCTGATCATGCTCGATATCGATTACTTCAAACGCTACAACGATGCTTACGGCCACGTCGCAGGGGACCACTGCCTGGCGGAAGTGGCGCGTGCGGTCAAGGGTTGCTGCCACCGCAAAGCAGACCTGGCGGTGCGTTATGGCGGCGAGGAGTTTGCGGTGCTGCTGCCTGACACCGACATTCACGGTGCGTTGGTGATTGCCGAACAGATCCGCCGCAGCGTCATGGACAAGAACATCACCCACAACGGTTCACCCACCGGATATGTGACGGTCAGTCTTGGCTGTTACGCGTTCGTGCCGACCGGGCGAGACAGCATCGAACTGTTCATCGAACGAGCGGATGCGGCGCTTTATCAGGCCAAGCATTCGGGTCGAAACCGTTCGGCCGTGTTGTCGCTTGAGGGCGGTGTGGAGGCGTTGATGCGCTCGGATCGTTAAGCATTGGTTGCAGTTGTTTCAGCTGTGCAACAGTCGCTCGTCCGTCGGTCTCCCTGTCAGATCCAATTGTTTTGATCGTCTAGAGTGTCCGTAGCTCTGCCGAGCCCGGCAGACCTCCCCATTGCACGGACGATCGCCGAAATGTTGATACCTCAAGCATTGACAGCCGTTGCTCTAACTCTGGCAGCCTGTGCTGTCTTTCCGCTGGCCAGCCAGGCTCAATCGAAAATCACGCAGCAAGAAGCTCACGCCATCGGCGTGGATGCCTACCTGTATTTTTACCCGCTGTTGACCATGGATATTACCCGCAAGCAGTTCACCAACATCGAACCCGGCAAAGAGTTTGGCAAGGGCCCGATGAACATGTTTGTGAGTGTGCCGCAGTACCCGCCCGCAGATTTCAAGGGAGTGGTGCGGTCGAACTTCGACACCCTGTACTCCATCGCCTGGCTCGACTTGACCCAGGAGCCGCTGGTGATTAGTGCACCGGACACCGCCGGGCGATTTTACTTGTTGCCGATGCTTGATATGTGGAGCGATGTCTTTGCCTCGCCAGGTTGGCGCACGACAGGTACAGAGGCCAGTCAGTTTCTGGTGACGCCGCCGGGATGGACCGGAACGGTGCCGCCCGGATTGAATCATTTACCCGCCCCCACACCTTTTGTCTGGGTCATTGGTCGCACCAAGACCGACGGAGTTGCGGACTACGCTGCGGTGCATAAGATTCAGGCGGGCTATACCGTGACGCCGTTGTCGCGGCTAGGCGAAAAGGTTGAACCGATCAAGGTGCACATCGACCCGGCGGTGGACATGAAGACGCCGCCAAAAATTCAGATCGATACGATGTCAGCGGCCGATTACTTCGTCTACGCCGCCGCGCTGCTCAAAGTGCACCCGCCCCACATCACCGACCAGCCGATACTGGCGCAAATGCAGCGCATTGGTATCGAGGCCGGCAAGCCGTTTAATTTCGATGCAATCGATCCCGATGTCCAGGCGGCACTTCAAACCGTGCCACAGGAAGCTCAGGCGCTGATGAAGTGGAAGGTTGCAACCCTCGCGCGCGTGGTCAACGGTTGGTCGATGAATACCGACACCATGGGCGTCTATGGTAACTACTACCTTAAACGCGCCATCGTTGCGCAAGTCGGGCTCGGCGCCAACCTGCCCGAGGATGCGATTTATCCGTTAAATATCGGCGATGACAAAGGCAGGCCGCTCGACGGTTCTAACAAGTACGTGCTGCATTTCGACAAGGGAGAGGTGCCGCCCGTGAGTGCTTTCTGGTCGATCACCCTGTACGACTCTGAAGGGTTCCAGGTCGGCAACGAACTCAACCGTTTTGCGGTCAGCAGTTGGATGCCGTTCAAGACCAATGCGGATCAATCGTTGGATATTTACTTCCAGAACGAAAGTCCCGGAAAGGAACTTGAAGCCAATTGGCTGCCCGCGCCAAAAGGTCCGTTCAACTTGACGATGCGCTTGTACGGACCCAAGCCCGAGGCGCTTAACGGTAAGTGGGAGCCACCCCCCGTCAAGCGGCTATGAAGGTGTCGTATGAAAGCAGGCCGCGATGTTCATCACGGCCTGCTTTTATGCGTTCAGCTGCCTGTTCCACCTCCAGCCCCACCGGTACCACCGCCGGCAGCACCGGTGCCGCCGCCCGCGCCGGAACCTGAACCGCTGGCCCCACCGCTGGTGCCGGTACCGGAGCCACCACCCGAATCCGTACTGTTTCCGGAGGAGGGCGAGCCGGGGGTGTTATCGGGCGGCATGGTCGAACCGCTGGTAGCGCCGGATTTCGTACCGGTCGCATCAGCACCATCGCCGGAGGCCGCAAAGGTGGCCGCCGAAGCGACGCTCAGCAATCCGGCCAGAAACATCGAAGTCATTTTGATGTTCATCAGGGTACGTCTCCAAAGATGAGTCGTTACCTGATGTTGGTGTGAAGGGTGGGGCGGTTGGTGCCGGTTGGATGACGAGTGGTGGGGCCGATCGACGAGCGTGATCACCGTCTTCGCGAACTGGCTCGTACCCACAGTCGTTTTGCAGGTGTCAGAGAGGGCTGTATCCGTTCAGCTTCTTCTCAAGACTCTCCCGCACCAACGGCCATTTCTCATCAATGATGCTGGACCGTAGCGAGTGCGTGTTCGCCCATCCGGCATGATCCGTTCGTGGAGCACGGTGCCCTCCTGTTGCAGGTTGACGTGTGATGCGCGTCATTACAGGGTTGCGGCTGCCGATTGGCAATAGTCGTGGCGCGATGTTGGACCCTGGCTGCTATGGTCAATGGACGCAGGCAATCGATTGACAGGATCCCATGCATGGAATTGACCGCCACGACCGCCGCCGCACCAGCGCGCCATACACCGATCACACGGAACCTGGTCTGGTCTGTCGGGCTGGTATTTGTATTGGGGGTGCTGATTGCTCTGGTTGCGTTGTTCAACATTGCCGGCCGGCTCGATGCCCAGGACTTGGCCAAGACCACGTTCTACACCCAGCGCGCGCTGGAAAACCGCATCTCAGCCTCGAAAAACTACGTTGCCAGTTATGCAAACTGGACCACGGCCTACGATCATTTGAATGGCGAAGTTGACGCGCAGTGGGCTTACGTTGAGCAGAACATGGGCAAAACCCTGTTCACCCTGGATCATTACGACGGCGTTTTTGTGGTCGACCCTCAGCGAACCAAATACGCCGTGGTGCGCGGCCTTCAGGTCCAGGGCGACGCGGCGGCCTGGCTGTCGATAGCGATGGCAGCACTGATCAAGGAGGTGCAGGGCCAGGAAAGCCTGCTTGCCCCCATCAGCCGGTTCACGCTCTTCGAGGGGCAGCCCGCGCTATTGACGGCGGCGGCGATCGTGCCCAATGACGAAAGACCGGCGGTCGATCCCCAAAGCACGTCGGTGCTGGTGTTCGTCGATCAATTGAGTTCGCAGAAGCTCAGCGCCTTGAGTGCCGACTATGGTTTGCATGACTTGAGTCTCGCACCTGACAACACCCTTGCTCCCGGTCAGCCTGCGGTCGGACTCACGGGCACCGGTTATAGTTTGGTCTCGCAGCTCGAGCAGCCAGGCCATCAGCTGCTTTGGTCACTGCTGCCGCCACTGGGCGGCGCGCTGTTGATTCTCGCGTTGTTGACGGCTTACTTCTTTCGTTACGTGTTGCGCACGTCCGGGCACGTGGATGCCAGTTACATCAAACTCGATTTGTCGAACCAGGCGCTGGAGGCCAGTGAAGAACGCTTTCGTGCAGTGGCCGAGGCCGCGTCTGACTGGATATGGGAAATCGATGACCAGCATCGCATCACGTACCTGTCGGGGCGTTTTGGCGCCGTCACCGGGTTTTCCGATCAGCAATGGCTGGGGCAGGGCATCGAGCAGTTGTTGTATTGCGACACTACGCCCTTGTCGCTGTGGCTGAACAAGCTCGACGAAGAGCACAGCGTCAGCCACCTGCGTTGCTCCTATCGCGAACAGTCGGGGCAGCAACGGATCAGTCGGGTATCGGCGCGACCGATCCTCAGCAAAGGCGCGGTGGTGGGTTACCGCGGCACGGCCAGTGACATCACCGATGAAGTCGCCGCCCATGCGCAGATCCAGCATCTGTCGTTGCACGACGCGCTGACTGGCCTGCCCAATCGCAACAAGCTGGCGCGCTACCTCGAAGACGCTTTGGTGCTGAAGGAGCATTCGGCGCCGCTGACGTTGTTGATGATCGACCTGGACAACTTCAAGCCGATCAATGATTCCCTCGGCCACCCGGCGGGCGATGCGGTGTTGCTGGAGGTGGCTACCCGTTTGCGTGAGTGCACGAGGGACATTGACCTGGTCGCCCGACTGGGCGGCGACGAGTTTGTGCTGGTACTCAATGGAATGGACATCCACACGGAAATCGACCGCATATGCGAACGTATCCTCCAAAGCCTGCACCAGCCGATCCACTATGACCATCACGCGCTGCACATCGGTGCGAGCATCGGTATCGCCTTGAGCCGGCGTCAGGGGCACATGCCGGAGGAGTTGATTCGATGTGCCGACATCGCGCTGTATCAGGCCAAATCCGACGGCAAGAAAACCTGGTGCTACTTTGCGCCGCACATGAATGACCAGATCCAGCATCGCCGCAAACTCGAAAACGACCTGCGTCAGGCGATCAAGAACAATGAGTTCGTGATGCACTATCAGCCTCGTTATCACGTCGATGGCAAGCAGATCGTCTCGGTCGAAGCGTTGCTGCGCTGGCAGCATCCTGTGCAGGGGTTGCTGGGGCCCGACTCGTTTATTCCATTGGCCGAACAGACCGATCTGATCGTGCCCTTGGGGCGCTGGGTTTTACGTGAGGCGTGCGAGACGGCACTGACCTGGCCGGGTGAGCTGATGGTATCGGTCAACCTGTCGCCCGTGCAGTTTGTTCGCAGTGACGTGGTGGAGGATGTCAGGGAGGCGTTGATCCAGAGTCGTTTGCCGGCCAGTCGACTGGAGCTGGAGATCACCGAAAATGTGATGCTCAACGATGTCGACGGCGCGCTCGCGACCATGAACTCGCTGAAGGAGCTGGGTGTGCGCCTGAACATGGACGACTTCGGCACTGGTTATTCATCGCTGGGTTATCTGCGCACGTATCCGTTCGACGGGATCAAGATCGACAAGCGCTTCATCTCGTCCATGAGCGGCACCGGTAACGACCGTGCGGTGGTGCAGGCGATCATCAACCTGGGCAAGGCCATGGGGCTGACGGTGACCGCAGAGGGCGTCGAGACCCTGGAACAACTGGACTTCCTTATCTCGGACGAGTGCCATGAGGTGCAGGGTTTCTACCTCAGCCGGCCGATGGAAAACCAGGCGCTGCTGCCATTGCTCAAGGCATCGCGTGACGAGCATCCTTTGTGAGGGGGACCTTTAGTCGCCTGTTTCAGTTGTCGTCGCAACTGCCATGGCGCACTCCGGTCACAACTGGATATCGTCCATCCGTTGTGAGCCCCGGCCTATGAAAAACCTGAAAATTGCCACTTTCAACGTCAACGGCATGCGTGCCCGGCTGCCGAATTTGCTGGCCTGGCTTGAGCGAGAAAAACCGGACATTGCCTGTTTGCAGGAGCTCAAGTCGGTCGACAGCGCATTCCCGGCCGCCGAGCTTGAGGCCATTGGCTACGGCGCTATCTGGCAAGGCCAGTCGTCGTGGAACGGGGTGGCGATTCTGGCCCGTGATGCGCAGCCTTTGGAGAGTCGGCGCGGTCTGCCGGGAGATGACACCGACACGCACAGTCGCTACCTGGAAGCTGCGGTGCACGGGATTCTGGTGGGCTGCCTGTATTTGCCCAACGGCAATCCGCAACCCGGGCCGAAGTTCGACTACAAACTGGCGTGGTTCGAACGGCTGATCGCCTATGCCAAGGACCTGCAAAGCAGCGAGCATCCGGTGGTGCTGGCCGGCGACTACAACGTGGTGCCCACCGACCTGGACATCTACAACCCGCGCTCGTGGCTCAAGGACGCGTTGCTGCAACCGGAAAGTCGCGAGTGTTACCAGCGCTTGCTGGATCAGGGCTGGACCGATTCCCTGCGTCATCTGTACCCGGAGGATCGGCTCTACACCTTCTGGGATTATTTCCGCCAGCACTGGCAGAAGAACTCGGGGTTGCGCATCGATCACTTGCTACTTAACCCGGCGCTGAGCCCCTATCTGCACGAGGCTGGGGTCGATGCCTGGGTGCGCAACGAACCGCACGCCAGCGACCATGCGCCAACGTGGATTAGCTTGAGTTCGCGCAAACAGCGTTGATGTTCAGAGGGTGGGCGATTGGCTAAATCAATTGTCAGTCGAACCGCTTTTTCCCTTATACATGGCGCCCATCGGCGGAGAGATCCGCGGCCCCTGCATAAGGACCGAGCAATGAGCGAACCACGCCTGACGAACCGTGCGGCATACCTGCAGCGCCTGGGTTACGACGCGCCCCCGGCGCCGACCCTGGACACCTTGCGCCAACTCCAGTTGCGCCACACCGGGGCCTTCCCGTTTGAAAACCTCACCACGCTGTCCGGCGAGCCGGTACGCATCGACCTGCCATCCATCGAGCGGAAAATCCTGCATGAGGGGCGCGGCGGTTACTGCTACGAGCTCAACTACGCGTTTCTAGCCTTGCTTCAGGAATTGGGTTTTGACGCATGCGGCATTACCGGCCGAGTCGTCATGGGTCAGCCCGAAGGCGCCTGGACTGCCCGCACGCACCGCTTGAGCCTGGTCACGCTGGACGGCGTGCGCTACATCGCCGACGTCGGCTTCGGCGGCATGGTGCCGACCGCACCGCTCCTGCTCGACAACGATGCGGCACAACTCACGCCCCACGAACCGTATCGCATCGAGCGCCATGCAGACGGCTACACCCTGCGCGCCAATGTCGGCAGCGAGTGGCGGCCGATGTACATTTTCGATCTGCAACGCCAGGAAGACATCGACTACGTCATCGGTAACTGGTACGTCTCGACCCATCCGGAATCGTCGTTTACCAAGCAACTGTTGGTCGCGCGCACCGGGGATGGCTGGAGGCGCACGTTGAACAACGGCAGTTTTGCGATTCATCGGGTGGGCGCCGAGAGCGAACGGCGGCAGGTTGCAGATGTGGAGGAGTTGATCGGGTTGCTGGAGGGGGAGTTCGGGATTCGCGTGCCGGAGCATGCGGGGTTGCGGCAGGTGCTTGGGCGGTTGATTCAGGTGACATAGCCATCGTCCCGAGAGGGCAGATTCAAAACATCTGCCCTTTTTCTTTGCGTGGGGCAGGCTCCGTTCCCCCCTTGGGTCTTGAAGCGGCACACCCTCAAGGCTCAATCACACGATGGATCTCGCTCAAGACCTCAGAGAGTTTTTTCTCCAGGCTCTTCAGTTCAGATGCAGTAACGCCTTCTCTGAAATGCCCGCCATTCGCCACCGTCGCGTACTGATCGTGCGCGGTGGTTTGTTCCTTGGTGTTGAGCAGCGCCTGGCGCAGCGTGTTGTTGATCACTGTTTGGTAGCCATACCCCTCGCTCTGCGCCATGGCGCGTGCTGCTTCGATGACGACATCATCGAGCATGATGGTAATTCGGGTTTTGCCTTTGCTGGAGGCAACTGCTCCACGCTTGGCGTTGCTGAAGTCGTATTCGTCTTTCATCGTTCAATTCTCCAAATAACGACGGCGCTCGTTTTTGCTGGCGAGGCGCGCGGAAATGATTCGTACGAAATTCGGATCGCGATAGGTGTACGCAACGACCAGCAAGCGAGCTTTGGCATCCATGCCCATGACGATCCACCGTTGTTCATCGTGATGGTTGTCCCGAATCGTCAGTGCTCGTTCGTCGTAAAACACCGGTTCTGTTTCGGCGAGGCTGATGCCGCGATGCCGCGATGCTTTAATTTGTTGGCTGTGTTTTTTGCCTTGTGATACTGAATTTCGAATGACTTAATTATGCATACTTTATATGTATAAGCGAGGGGCGTCCGTGCCGGCGGTCGCTTGGAATGCAAAAGACTAGCGGGCAGGGGAGCAGGCAGATGAAGGATGTATTTCAAGATTTTTGGAGGGGAAAGGCGCGCAGCTAAAGGGCGACATGGACATGTGTCCATTATCTGACTGGTGAGTTGTATACAACTCTATAGACATTTGTCCTGACTCTTGCATACAGTGTGCGCATAACAAAAAACCAGGGAACCCCCCAACCATGAAAACGCCCCATGTTTCACACCAACGGCCTGAGGACGAAAACCTCGGGGTCGGCGCGAATATGGCTTACGGCCTGCAACATGTTCTGACCATGTACGGCGGCATCGTCGCGGTGCCTTTGATCATCGGCCAGGCGGCCGGGCTTTCGCCGGCGGACATCGGTTTGTTGATTGCTGCTTCATTGTTTGCGGGGGGCTTGGCGACATTGCTGCAGACCCTCGGTTTACCGTTTTTCGGGTGTCAGTTGCCGCTGGTACAGGGCGTGTCCTTCTCCGGTGTCGCGACGATGGTGGCGATTGTCAGCAGCGGCGGGGAGGGCGGCTTTCAGTCAATTCTCGGGGCGGTAATTGCCGCGTCGTTGATCGGATTACTGATCACGCCGGTGTTCTCGCGAATCACCAAGTTCTTCCCGCCGCTGGTGACGGGCATCGTGATCACCACCATCGGCTTGACGCTCATGCCGGTGGCTGCACGCTGGGCCATGGGCGGCAATAGCCATGCCCCGGATTTCGGCAGCATGGCCAACATCGGTCTGGCGGCGGTGACGCTGGTGTTGGTGCTGCTGCTGAGCAAGATTGGCAGCGCGACCATCTCCCGTTTGTCGATCCTGCTGGCGATGGTCATCGGCACGATCCTCGCGGTGTTCCTTGGCATGGCGGACTTCTCGTCGGTCACGCAAGGCCCGATGTTCGGCTTCCCGACCCCGTTCCACTTCGGCATGCCAACCTTCCATTTTGCCGCGATCCTGTCGATGTGCATCGTGGTCATGGTGACCCTGGTGGAAACCTCGGCGGACATCCTTGCTGTCGGTGAAATCATCGACACCAAGGTCGACTCCAAACGCCTGGGCAACGGCCTGCGCGCCGACATGCTGTCGAGCATGATCGCGCCGATCTTCGGCTCCTTCACCCAAAGCGCCTTCGCCCAGAACGTCGGGCTGGTGGCCGTGACCGGCATCAAGAGTCGTTTCGTGGTCGCCACCGGTGGCTTGTTCCTGGTGATACTCGGTCTGCTGCCGTTCATGGGCCGGGTCATCGCCGCAGTACCGACCTCGGTACTGGGTGGCGCTGGCATCGTGCTGTTCGGCACCGTGGCGGCCAGTGGCATTCGCACGCTGTCCAAGGTTGATTACCGCAACAATGTCAACCTGATCATCGTCGCCACCTCCATCGGCTTCGGCATGATCCCGATCGCCGCGCCGAATTTCTACGACCACTTCCCAAGTTGGTTCGCGACCATCTTCCACTCGGGCATCAGCTCCTCGGCGATCATGGCCATCGTGCTCAACCTGGCCTTCAACCACCTCACTGCCGGTAACTCGGATCAGCAATCGGTGTTCGCGGCCGGTACCGAGCGGGTTCTTCGATATCAGGATCTGGCGGCGTTGCGTGAAGGGGATTACTTCAGCGAAGGTAAACTGCGTGACTGCGACGGGAACGAGATTCCGGTGGTGGAAGCGGCCCATGAATCGAGCGAGCATCGAGCGTCTCATGCTAAAAGCAGTGAGCATGTCTGACGGCGGCACCTGCTAAACAGGCCGATCTGTTGAATAGACAGATCGGCCTTTTGCTTTTCCAGCGGCCACAAAAAAGCCCCTGAACCTTTCGATTCAGGGGCTTTTCGATATTGCTGTCTGGCTCACGACCTGGACTCGAACAGAAAAATAAGCATTTGTTCTACAATGAAATTATTCTGCTTTTTAGTATATATATCCCTACGATTATCCTAATCCAGCCCGTATTTTATTGGAGTTCTTTCGATATCCCTGGATCAGGAAAAAACATTCGAGTTTCCGCTCTTTTTGAGACAACGCGAGCATCTGAGTCATCTCGCTGCCAACCGCCACCCAAGGCTTTGAACGTGGCCACTGCAGCGCGAGCCGATTCAGTTTGTGCCTGGGCTCTGCCATCAGATGCCGCTAGGAGATGTTCATCGGCATCCAGCACTTCGATCAAGCTGACCACGCCTTTTTCATAGGCGGCAAACGATGTCGCTCTGGCTTTCGCATACGCCGACTCGCCTTGGGCGAGTTGGGTCGATTGTTGCTCGCGATTGATCCGTGCCGAAACAGCGCTTTCCACATCTTCGCAGGCCCGCAGAACGGACTGGCGGTAAGCGGCCAAGGCTTCGGCTTCCTGGCCCTTTGCCAAATCAATCTGGGCGTTGATGCGGCCAAAATCAAACAGCCGCCAGCGTAATCCCAGTGCCGCCGAAGCCTGACTGGCGCCGTTGCTGAACAGGTTTGCGCTGGATACCGATGTAGCACTGCCGAGCAGCGCAGCCACAGACAGTTTGGGGTAGTACTCGGACATGGCTTCGCCGATGCGCGCGCTGGATGCTGCAAGACGGCGCTCCGCGACGATCAAGTCTGGACGCCGACGCAGCAGGTCGGCTGGAGCGCCCATGTCCGAGAGGCCTGGCACCTCAGGGATGGGCGCCAGCTTAGTCAACTGCGCACTGTAAGTGCCGGGCGCCTTGCCCAACATGACATCCAGCGCATTCATTGCCGTGTCAATGCCTGCTTGCAGTACCGGCACGGTGGCCTGCGCTTGGTTCAGCGCGCCTTGGGTCTGGTTCAACTGCAGTTCAGCCGCCAGGCCTTTTGTGTAGAGATGTTCGATGGTGGTGAGCAGTTGTTGTCGTGTGTCTACTTGCTGCCGGGCAATTTCCAGACGTGCTTGCAGGCCACGGATGCTGATGTAAAGGTCGGCTGTTTGCGCGACCACTGCCAGGCGTGTGGCAATCGCTCCGGCTTGCGAGGCCTGATAATCGGCGAAGGCCGCTTCTTTACCTCGGCGCAGCCCGCCAAACACATCCAGCTCCCAGCCGGCATTCAAGTTCGCCTCATAGGCGCTGCCGTAGCGATTATAGGAAGGGGCTGAATTCAGCACTTGGCCCAACGGCGTCTCCAATGACTGACGGGCTCGGGCCGCCTGACCATTGACGGTAGCCGACGGCAGGAGGGCTGCGTTAGCTGCGCCCAAACCGGCGCGAGCCTGCTCGATCCTTGCGGTTGCCTGGGCTAAATCGAGGTTCTGTTCAAGTGCTCGATTTATCAGTTGACTGAGTATCGGGTCATTAAATGCATTCCACCAAGCGGCGAGATCGGCATTTGCAGCGTCCACTTGCCGTGCCTTGGACGTTTGCGCCGAGAAATGCTCGGGCAATTCCACGCGGGGTTCTGAGTAGTCGGGGCCCACTGAGCAACCTGCAACCATACCCAAACACAGTAAGACGGCGAAACGAGGAGGAGGGTGCATGCGATGCCTGCGAAAGGGTCGATTTGTGACGATATTACAATTTGGTCACAAGTTGTCAACCACCTTTGGGATGAGTAAGCTGCTCGCATGAATCAGCCATCAGTTTCTTCGCCCAGCGCCCGTGGCCCAGCCGATCACGACATTCGAGACCAGATTGTTGCGGCGGCCAACGAACATTTCAGTCAATACGGTTATGGCAAAACAACAGTTTCTGACCTAGCCAAGGCCATCGGCTTTTCCAAGGCTTACATCTACAAATTCTTTGAATCCAAGCAGGCGATTGGTGAAGCAATCTGTACAAATTGCCTGACTGAAATCGTTGCGGCAGTGGAGCAAGCCATCAATGTAGACGGCATCTCCCCGACTGAACGTTTTCGGCGCTTGGTCAAAACCTTAATCGCTACAGGTGTGAGCCTGTTCTTTAACGACCGTAAACTCTACGACATCGCAGCGTTCTCCGCGTCGGAGCGATGGCCCAGCTCACAAGTCTATGACGCTCAGATTAAGAGCTTCGTGTTGCAAATCGTGCGTGAGGGGCGAGAGCTCGGCGAGTTTGAACGCAAGACTCCGCTGGACGAGACGGTAGAGTCGATTCATCTCGCTCTGCGGCCTTTCATGAATCCTCTGCTATTGCAGTACAACCTCGATTTTGTTGAAGAAGCCCCTTCTCTCATCTCCAATCTTGTTCTGCGCAGCCTGATGCCTTAAACCTCTGCTGACGGATGCGCTGCGCATCCGTATCAGCGTGTGCGCCTGAAAAAACTAGATATCGAGCCTCTTTGCTCTGCTCTGATCAAGTGGGCGATGTTCATTCGTCTCGGTAGTGACTATTGACAGAAATGGTCACTTGAATAAGCATGATGCATCCGCTACCGAGAGGTCTTTATGATCCAGCGCCACCGCATGTCAGCCATTTTCATTGTCTTGTTGCCGTTTGCCCTAGCGGCCTGCAACGAGGCCACGCCTGCCGATCCTCGCCTTCAAACGCCCTTGGTGCGCATCGGCGTGGTTCAACCCTCCGCGCCTGCGGCACGGGTATTCACCGGTATCGTCGCGGCCCGAATTCAGAGCGACCTCGGTTTTCGGGTGCCAGGGAAGGTCTTGGAGCGTTTGGTGGATGCTGGACAGAGTGTCAAGCGCGGGCAGCCCCTTATGCGAATCGATGCCAACGACCTGACGCTGACCGCGCGGGCACAGAAGGAAGCGGTACTGGCCGCCATGGCCCGAGCTCGGCAGGCCTCCGATGACGAGCTTCGCTACCGTGATCTGGTGTCCGTCGGAGCGGTATCTGCTTCAGCTTATGCAGGGTTCAAAGCTGCTGCCGACTCGGCGAAAGCCCAACTCAACGCTGCCCAGGCCCAGGCTGATGTGGCGAAAAACGCGACCGGTTATTCGACGTTGCTGGCGGATGCTGACGGGGTGGTAGTGGATACCTTGGCGGAGCCGGGGCAGGTAGTTGGCGCAGGGCAGGTGGTGGTACGCGTTGCCCATTCAGGGCAGCGCGAGGCGGTGATCCAGTTGCCCGAGACGTTACGTCCTGCGCTGGGCTCGGCGGCGAGGGTTGAGCTGTACGGCCAGCACCAGACTGCAGGTAATGCGCGTTTACGCCAGTTGTCCGACTCTGCCGACCGACAGACCCGAACGTTTGAAGCGCGTTATGTGCTGGAGGGGGCGCTCTCCAACGCCACCCTGGGTTCGACGATCTCAGTGGTTATCGCTGACACGGATGTTGCTGATGCCAAGGAATTACAGGTGCCCATGGGGGCCCTCTACGACGCCGGTAAAGGCCCGGGGGTCTGGGTGGTGGGCGGGGAACCTGAGCAGGTGGCATGGCGCCCGATCAAGGTTCGTGGCCTGAATAATGAGGCCAGCGTGCGCGTGACGGGTGATCTGCAGGTGGGTGATCGTGTTGTCGCATTGGGTGCTCACTTGCTGAGCGAGGGAGAGAAGGTCAGGACTGAACTCGCCGATGCTCCGCAAAATTCAGTGGTTGAGGTAAGTCGATGAGCGGCTTCAATCTTTCGGCGCTGGCCGTACGCGAGCGCTCAATCACGCTGTTTTTGATCCTGCTGATTTCTGTGGGTGGGTTGTACGCCTTCTTCAAACTGGGGCGTGCGGAAGATCCCGCATTCACCATTAAACAAATGACGGTGGTTACTGCCTGGCCTGGGGCGACGGCCCAGGAGATGCAAGACCAAGTGGTAGAAAAGCTGGAAAAACGCATGCAGGAGCTGCGTTGGTACGATCGGACCGAGACCTTTACCCGACCCGGTTTGGCATTCACTACGGTGTACCTGCTCGACAGCACGCCGCCCTCAGCGGTCCAGGAGGAGTTTTACCAGGCGCGCAAGAAAATTCTGGATGAGCAGAAGGGGTTGCCGTCTGGGGTGATCGGCCCGATGGTCAACGATGAGTATTCCGATGTCACCTTCGCGCTCTATGCGCTCAAGGCCAAGGGCGAGCCGCAACGTCTATTGGTGCGCGAAGCCGAGAGCTTGCGCCAGCGTTTGCTGCATGTAGCGGGGGTGAAGAAGGTCAACATCATCGGTGAACAGGCCGAGCGCGTTTTTGTCGAGCTGTCCTACGAGCGTCTGGCGACACTGGGCATTTCTGCACGAGACATCTTCAGTGCGCTGAACACGCAAAACATGATAACCCCGGCAGGTTCGGTAGAAGCGAAGGGCCCACAGGTTTTCATCCGCCTGGATGGCGCGTTTGATGACCTGCAGAAGATTCGCGATACCCCGCTGACAGTGCAGGGCAGAACCCTCAAGTTGTCCGATGTGGCTGAGGTCAAGCGCGGTTATGAGGACCCCGCGACATTCCTGGTACGCAACAACGGCGAGCCGGCACTGTTGCTCGGCGTGGTCATGCGCGATGGCTGGAACGGCCTGGATTTGGGGAAGTCGCTGGATGCTGAGGCAACAGCGATCAATGAGCAGATGCCTTTGGGCATGAGTCTGACCAAGGTCACGGATCAGGCGGTGAATATTGGCGCATCCGTCAACGAGTTCATGGTGAAGTTTTTTGCTGCCTTGGGCGTGGTGCTGCTGGTGTGTTTTCTCAGCATGGGCTGGCGTGTCGGCGTTGTGGTTGCCGCAGCGGTGCCGCTGACTCTGGCGGCCGTGTTCATTGTCATGGCGGCCACGGGCAAAGATTTCGATCGAATTACCCTGGGCTCGTTGATTCTGGCGCTGGGGCTGCTGGTGGACGATGCAATCATTGCCATTGAAATGATGGTGGTGAAGATGGAGGAGGGCTACGACCGAATCAAGGCCTCCGCTTATGCCTGGAGCCACACGGCCGCGCCGATGTTGTCGGGGACGTTGGTGACGGCGATCGGCTTTATGCCCAACGGTTTTGCCAAGTCGACCGCTGGTGAGTACACCGCGAACATGTTCTGGATCGTTGGCATTGCGCTGATCACTTCCTGGGTGGTGGCCGTGGTGTTTACCCCTTACCTGGGCGTCAAACTGCTGCCGCAGATCAAGGTGCCTGAAGGCGGGCATACGGCGATTTACGGTACACCGAACTACCAGCGTTTCAGGCGCCTGCTGGGCAGTGTGATCCGCCGCAAAGGCCTGGTGGCGACATCCGTCGTGGGCTTGTTTGTTGTTGCGATTCTGGGCATGGGCGTGGTCAAGAAGCAGTTCTTTCCAACATCCGACCGACCTGAGGTGCTGGTTGAGGTGCAGATGCCTTACGGCACCTCTATCGAACAGACTGATGTGGCGGCGGCCAAGGTCGAGGCGTGGTTGGCTCAGCAGCCGGAAGCCAAGATCGTCACCGCTTACATTGGCCAGGGCGCGCCACGCTTCTATTTGGCGATGGCCCCTGAGCTACCCGATCCATCCTTCGCAAAAATCGTCGTCCTGACGGCGAATCAGCAAGAGCGTGAGGCGCTCAAGATTCGGCTCAGGCAAGCCACGGCCGATGGTTTGGCGCCTGAAGCCCGCGTGCGGGTGACGCAGTTGGTATTTGGTCCTTACTCACCGTATCCGGTGGCCTTTCGGGTGATGGGCGCCGACCCCGCAGTGTTGCGGGATATCGCCGCGCAGGTGCGTGAGGTCATGACCGCCAGCCCCATGATGAGAACCGTCAACACCGACTTGGGCGAGCGCGTGCCGGCACTTCATCTCACGCTGGATCAGGATCGCCTGCAAGCATTCGGCTTGACCTCGACCGATGTCGCGCAACAGCTGCAATTTCTGCTCACGGGGGTGCCTGTCACCGAGGTGCGTGAGGACATTCGTTCGGTTCAGGTGGTCGCTCGCTCCGCTGGTGAGACGCGTCTGGATCCATCGAAAATTGCCGCCTTCACGCTGAACGGCGTCCAAGGCCAGCGCGTTTCGCTGTCCCAGGTAGGGGCGGTGGATGTGCGCATGGAAGAGCCCATCCTGCGACGTCGTGATCGTACGCCGACAATAACCGTGCGCGGTGACGTGGCTGAAGGTCTTCAGCCTCCCGATGTCTCCAACGCCTTGATAACGCAGTTGCAACCTATCATCGAAAAGCTGCCGGCGGGCTACCGCATTGAGTTTGCCGGCGCGATCGAGGAGTCGGGTAAAGCAAACAAGGCATTGCTGCCGTTGTTCCCGATCATGATCGCGCTGATGTTGCTGACCATCATCATTCAGGTGCGCTCGATGTCGGCAATGATGATGGTGTTCGCCACCGCGCCTTTGGGCCTGATTGGTGTGGTGCCAATTCTGCTGCTGTTCCAGCAGCCGTTCGGGATCAACGCCTTGGTGGGATTGATTGCCTTGTCAGGGATTCTGATGCGCAACACGCTGATCCTCATTGGCCAGATTCACTCTAATAAGCAAGCCGGACTGTCGCCTTATGACGCAGTGGTCGAAGCCACTGTGCAGCGTGCACGGCCAGTGATTCTCACGGCGTTGGCGGCGATGCTGGCGTTCATTCCGCTGACCCATTCGGTGTTCTGGGGAACGCTGGCCTACACCCTGATTGGCGGTACGTTTGCTGGCACCGTGCTGACCCTGGTGTTCCTGCCAGCGATGTACGCCCTCTGGTTCAAGATCAAGCCTGAGCCCGCGCATGAGCTTGCAGCGAACACTCATGTTGCTTGATACCTGCGTGTCTGGATCGTCTCAAAAAGGAAAATCGATATGAGCTCGTTGGCCCAGATTACTTAGCAGTTTGATCCCGCTGCGCCCTTTGTGGCTCCGGCCAACTGGCTCCAGGGAAGAGCTGTGTTTGACGGGCTATCTCGAGCCTGTCATTGCAGGCGGTGTTGTTTGAGGCATGGCTGGATTGTGGGCTCGCCAGACCATAGCGATTTTTACCTGGCGTGCAGTGAACTCAGCGCAATAGTTGTTTCTGCTGTCCCACCTTCAGAGATTACCGCGTTCCTTGTGGCTCATCTGCCGCTCGATGGCTGTGTCCGTCCACAAACCTGACTCGATCAGTGCGCTGCAGGCCATCGAACGAAACCCATGCCCACAGATCTCGGATTTGGTGTCGTACCCCATCTTCCGAAGCGCGCTGTTCACCGTGTTTTCGGAGATTGGTTTCCAAGACTTGGTATCGCTTGCCATCTTCGTATCCCTTGTGGAAAAGGGTACACCTTCCAACGCTGGTCGCGTGTCGGGTATTTCCCAGGCGCCGCGCTTGAGGTCGAACTCGCTCCAGCGGGCGAAGCGCAGCTTGCTGGAGGGTACAAACACGTGCAGCGACAGCAAGACCGTCAGCCGGGTAAGTGCCCGGCCTTTATAGGTGGCGATCCGTTCCGGCAATTCAGGCAGGCGCGATAAGGATAAAGCGGGACGGTGGACGACCCGCGAGGCTTTGATCGAGCCTACGAGGTCGTAAGCAGGGTTTACGGTGATAAGCCGGAGGCGCTTTGCCTCGCGCATGATGCTCCGCAGGTAGTTTTGTACCCTTAAAGCAATGTCTACCGTTCCGCAGTTCTTAATCGCTTCCAGGGGCTGCATAAGATCGTGGGTATCAAGGTCGACAATGGCGCGAGCGCCGATCAGTGTGAAGAGGTGAGTTTTGAGGCGACTCATCACTGTCTTGGAATAGTCCGGTGCCCACTTGGCTGACATTTCCGTGTGCCAGCCGAGGGCAACGCTTTCAAAGGTGCGGTCTTTGATCGGAGCGTTCGTCTTGGCTTGGTTCTTGGCTCCTATAGGGTCAATGCCATCCGCCAGCATTCGCTTGGCCTCCAAGCGCTTGCGGCGCGCAGCCGCGAGGCCAACGATGGGGTAGTTGCCGAATGAGGTCAGTCCTTCCCGGCCATCAGGTTTGACGTATCTGAGACGCCAGCCTTTGCGGCCATTGGGTTGGACTAGAGGTAAAGGCCGTCGCCGTCGAAAAGCTTATAGGCGCGGTCTGTGGGCTTGGCCGAACGGCAAGCGGCGTCGGAGAGTGGGGCAGTAGTGCGCGACATAAGGGGACTCCCTTTTATCGAACTGACCTTTATCCCAAACTCTACCTTTAAAATGGCTGGTACCCCTCCGGGGTCCAACAGAACGCCAGAACGAAAAAACCCGCCATAAGGCGGGTTTTTCGGGGCTATCAGAGATTTTTGAAGTCTTCTCTGGAACCTTGTATGGCTCCACGACCTGGACTCGAACCAGGGACCCAGTGATTAACAGTCACTTGCTCTACCAACTGAGCTATCGCGGAATGGCGCGTATGTTACTGATTCAGAAAGAGAAGTCAAGCATCTGTTAGCAACTTGATGGATTCATGGAGACGGACGGTGGTTTATCGGCAGTGGGCGGTTACCAGAATCGCCTCAGAGGTCTACCATGGCCGCCCGGAAGTGGTTACACGCGCTGCCGGCCATTCGCCGAAAAGGTACGTGCCATGAATCACCCAATCCTCACCCCTCAAGACAACGGGGTGTTCGCATGAGCATCGCTCAGATCAGCCTGCCCAAAGGTGTCGGCCCGCATGCCGAGAAGCTGTTTGACGCGATCACCCAAGCCAACACCGCTGACGATCTGAACCGCGCGGGCGGCAAGGCTGAGGGCTTCGTCCTCGGTCTGGAAAGCGCCAAAGCGATCAAGAGTCAGGTCGCCGAAGCGCTCTACGTCGCCTATGACGATGCCGCCAGTCAGCGTGCGACCGAACTGGCTTAACCGCCGAAGGTGACCGTGGCGAGCATCAGCTTGGCGTACAGCATCGTGGCGGCCAGTTGCACCAGCCACAAGGCCAGGCCGCCGAGAAATACGCCAGCGGCCACTTGCAGCACCAGGTTGTTACCGCGTTTGGCCGGTGTGCGAGGGACAAAATGGTCCAGTTCGTCACGGTCGGCGCGTAGGTCATCGTTTTTCATGTGGGTTCTCGTAAGAATTCTCAGGTGTACACAAAACCTGTAGGAGCGAGCGGTGCGGCGATCCTGCAGGTGCATCGTTGTGTGGAGTTTAGAGGGCGCCGATAGCGCTTTGACACTTATCTGCGACGAATAAAAAACGGGAAGCCCCGAGGCTTCCCGTTTTCCGTACTGCGCGAGACTCAGATCACCGCAACGATGGCCTTGGTCACTGCATCAATGTTGCTCTGATTCAACGCCGCCACACAGATGCGGCCGGTGTCCAGGGCGTAGATGCCGAACTCGCTGCGCAGGCGGGTGACTTGCTCAACCGTCAGGCCGGAGTAGGAGAACATGCCGCGCTGACGACCGACGAAGCTGAAATCACGCTGTGGCGCGTTTTTCGCCAGCAGGTCGACCATCTGGGTGCGCATGCCACGAATCCGCAGGCGCATTTCCGCCAGCTCTTCTTCCCACTGGGCGCGCAGTTTCGGGCTGTTCAGGACCGCGGCGACGATGCTGGCACCGTGGGTCGGCGGGTTGGAGTAGTTGGTGCGGATCACGCGTTTGACTTGCGACAGCACGCGCGCGCTTTCTTCTTTCGATTCGCTGACGATCGACAGGGCGCCAACGCGCTCGCCGTACAGCGAGAAGGATTTGGAGAACGAGCTGGAGACGAAGAAGGTCAGGCCCGATTCAGCAAACAGGCGCACCGCAGCGGCGTCTTCGTCGATGCCATCGCCAAAACCCTGGTAGGCCATGTCGAGGAACGGCACGTGACCTTTGGCTTTCACCACGTCCAGGACGTTTTTCCAGTCCGCCGGGCTCAGGTCCACGCCGGTCGGGTTGTGGCAGCAGGCGTGCAGCACAACGATCGAGCCGGAAGGCAAGGCGTTCAGGTCTTCAAGCAGACCGGTACGATTAACGTCATGGGTCGCGGCGTCGTAGTAGCGGTAGTTCTGCACCGGGAAACCAGCGGTTTCGAACAGGGCGCGGTGGTTTTCCCAGCTCGGGTCGCTGATCGCCACAACGGCGTTCGGCAGCAGTTGCTTGAGGAAGTCGGCGCCGATTTTCAGGGCGCCCGTACCGCCAACGGCCTGGGTGGTGATGACGCGGCCAGCGGCGATCAGTGGCGAGTCATTGCCGAACAGCAGTTTCTGCACTGCCTGGTCGTAGGCGGCGATACCGTCGATTGGCAAGTAGCCACGGGAAGCGTGTTGAGCGACGCGAATCGTCTCGGCTTCGACAACGGCGCGCAGGAGTGGAATTTTCCCCTCCTCGTTGCAGTAAACACCGACTCCCAGGTTGACCTTGTTGGTACGGGTATCGGCGTTGAATGCTTCGTTGAGGCCCAGGATTGGATCGCGTGGTGCCATTTCGACAGCGGAGAACAGGCTCATTTTTGCGGCGGCTCTGAATGGAGTGTGGAGGGACGTGTCGCGCTCCAGCCGAATGCACTAGAGCGGTGCACAAACGGGGAGCTAGTATAGAGGCCATCTGCGATTGATGGCGACAGACGAATCAGCTTTTCAGGTAAGTTTTTTCGATTATTTTTCGACCGTTAGTCGAATGCCGGCATCAAAGACTTCAAGGGATGTAGGACGTTTGCCTTGAAAGCGCAGGCAATCGGCTCCACATTGAGCACAATCCTGTTTTTTCCTCGGGCGACGTGAGTCGTTTGCGGTCTTTCTCGTTGCTGCCGGTTTGACCGCGCTGGCGCGATATCAGAGGTATACATGTCTGAATTCCAGCTAGTCACCCGCTTCGAGCCCGCCGGCGATCAGCCGGAAGCCATCCGCCTGATGGTCGAGGGCATCGAAGCCGGGCTGGCGCACCAGACGTTGCTTGGTGTGACCGGCTCGGGCAAGACCTTCAGCATCGCCAACGTGATCGCCCAGGTACAGCGTCCGACCTTGGTGCTGGCGCCGAACAAGACCCTGGCCGCGCAGTTGTATGGTGAGTTCAAGGCGTTCTTCCCGAACAATGCCGTCGAGTACTTCGTTTCCTACTACGACTACTACCAGCCAGAAGCCTATGTGCCGTCATCGGACACCTTCATCGAGAAAGACGCCTCGATCAACGACCACATCGAGCAGATGCGGCTGTCCGCGACCAAGGCGCTGCTGGAACGCAAGGACGCGATCATCGTCACCACGGTGTCGTGCATCTACGGTTTGGGCAGTCCGGAAACCTATTTGAAAATGGTGCTGCACGTGGATCGCGGCGACAAGCTCGATCAACGTGCGTTGCTGCGTCGCCTGGCAGACTTGCAATACACCCGCAACGACATGGAGTTCGCCCGGGCGACCTTCCGGGTGCGCGGCGATGTGATCGATATCCACCCGGCGGAATCCGACTTCGAAGCGATCCGCATCGAGCTGTTCGATGACGAAGTCGAGAGCCTGTCGGCTTTCGATCCGCTGACCGGCGAAGTAATCCGCAAGTTGCCGCGATTCACTTTCTACCCGAAAAGCCACTACGTGACGCCACGGGAAACCCTGCTGGGTGCCGTCGAAGGGATCAAGGTCGAATTGCAGGAGCGCCTGGATTACCTGCGCACCAACAACAAACTGGTGGAAGCCCAGCGCCTGGAGCAGCGCACCCGTTTCGACCTGGAGATGATCCTCGAACTGGGTTACTGCAACGGTATCGAAAACTACTCGCGCTACCTGTCGGGCCGTGAATCCGGCCAGGCGCCACCGACCCTCTTCGACTACCTGCCGGCCGACGCCTTGCTGGTGATCGACGAATCCCACGTCAGCGTGCCGCAGGTCGGCGCCATGTATAAGGGCGACCGTTCCCGTAAAGAGACGCTGGTGGAATACGGCTTCCGCTTGCCGTCAGCGCTGGATAACCGGCCGATGCGTTTCGACGAATTTGAAAGCATCAGCCCGCAGACGATTTTCGTCTCGGCCACGCCGGGCAATTACGAAGCGGAACACGCCGGTCGCGTGGTCGAGCAACTGGTTCGCCCAACTGGCCTGGTGGACCCGCAGATCGAAATCCGCCCGGCGTTGACCCAAGTCGACGACTTGCTCTCGGAAATCGGTAAACGTGTGGCGCTGGAAGAGCGGGTGCTGGTGACTACGCTGACCAAGCGCATGTCTGAAGACTTGACCGATTACCTGGCCGACCATGGCGTGCGGGTGCGTTACCTGCACTCGGACATCGACACCGTGGAGCGGGTCGAAATCATCCGCGATCTGCGTCTGGGCACGTTCGATGTGCTGGTGGGGATCAACCTGCTGCGTGAAGGCCTGGACATGCCGGAAGTGTCGCTGGTGGCGATTCTCGATGCAGACAAAGAGGGTTTCCTGCGTTCCGAGCGTTCGTTGATCCAGACCATCGGCCGGGCCGCGCGTAACCTCAATGGCCGGGCGATTCTGTATGCGGATCGCATCACCGGTTCCATGGAGCGGGCGATCGGCGAGACCGAACGGCGTCGCGACAAGCAGATCGCCTTCAACCTCGCCAATGGCATCACGCCGAAGGGTGTATTCAAGGACGTGGCCGACATCATGGAAGGCGCCACCGTGCCCGGTTCGCGCAGCAAGAAGCGCAAAGGCATGGCCAAGGCTGCCGAGGAAAGCGCCAAGTACGAAGCCGAATTGCGCTCACCGGGCGAGATCGCCAAGCGCATCAAAGCGCTGGAAGAGAAGATGTACGCGCTGGCGCGGGATCTGGAGTTTGAAGCGGCGGCGCAGATGCGCGATGAGATTGGCAAGTTGCGGGATCGATTGATTACTGTCTGAGATTTGCGGTGAATGTGCATGCGCCTTCGCGGACGAGCCTCGCGCCTTCTGATTTTGTGCCGTTCACATCTCGCGGGCGCGCCACAAACCTTGTAGGAGCGAGGCTCGCCCGCGAAGGCGTCCGAAAGGTCACCACCGCAATCGGGGTTAGTGCGCCTCGCCAGCCTTGAGCCCCACCGGCAACGCTTTGGTCAACAACACCGCAATCATGCTGATCCCCAGCGCAATCCCGACAAAGTGAAACGCATCGTTGTACGCCATGATCGACGCCTGCTGATGCGCAATCTCGCTCAGCTTGCCCAGCGCTGCCGTCTCACTGCCGAACCGGTCCGTCATCGACGCCATTCGCTCCGCCACTTGCGGATTGCTCGGCACGATGGATTCACGCAAGTAATCAAAGTAGGTCTTGGTTCGCGCGTCCAGCAAGGTCGCGAGGAGGGCGATGCCAATCGCGCCGCCGAGGTTGCGCAGGATATTGAACAGGCTCGACGCCGACCCCGCGTCCTGCGGCAGGATGTAAGCGGTGGCGATCAGCGAGATGGTCACCATGATCAGCGGCTGGCCCAGCGCCCGGATGATCTGGATCTGATTGAACTGCGGCCCGGCAAAGTCCGGGTTCAGCACCCCCGACGAAAAACTCGCCAACCCGAACAGCCCGAAGCCTATTGCGCACAGCCATTTGGGCGACACGTATTTCATCAGCTTGGGCACCAGCGGAATCAGAAACAGCTGCGGCACGCCCATCCACATGATCACTTCGCCGATCTGCAGGGCGTTGTAGTTCTGGATCTGCGCCAGGTACAGCGGTAACAGGAAAATCGAGCCGTACAAGCCGACGCCCATTCCTAGGCTGGAAATACTCGACAAACCGAAGTTTCGATTACCCAGAATGCCGAGGTTGATCAGCGGATTGGGCTTGGAAAACTGCACGATTACAAAAGTGATCAGGCTCACCAGCGCGATGCTGCCCAGGGTCACGATCAGGTTCGACTCGAGCCAGTCCTTGCGATGGCCTTCTTCCAGAAACACCTGCAAACAGCCGAGGCCGACGCCAAGCGTGAGGATGCCCATGTAGTCGGTGCTTTTGAGCAGTTCCCAGTGCGCCTCTTTCTTCTCAAGGCCGTACATCAGACCGGCGATCATGATCAGGCCGGGCGGTATGTTGATGTAGAAAATGTACTCCCAGCCCCAGTTTTCGGTCAGCCAGCCGCCAAGGGTTGGGCCAATGGAGGGCGCGAACGTCGCGGTCATGGCAAACATGGCCATGCCTTTGGCGCGGTGGTGTTCCGGGAGTTTGATCAGGGTGAGGGTGAATGCCAGCGGAATCAGGGCGCCGCCGGTGAATCCCTGTAACGCTCGAAAGATGATCATGCTCTCCAGGCTCCAGGCCATGGAGCAAAGCAGCGAGGCGGCGAGAAATCCCAATGACACCCAGACTGCCAGGCGTCGCGCCGACAGCAGCTGCACCAGCCACGCGGTCAGCGGGATCATGATGATTTCCGCCACCAGATAGGACGTGGAAATCCACGAGCCTTCTTCCAGGGTCGCCGACAGCGCGCCCTGAATATCCTTGAGCGACGAGTTGGTGATCTGGATATCCAGCACGGCCATGAAGGCGCCGAGCATCACGCTCATCACCGCAATCCAGTCCCGCCGGGTCGGTTCGCCGGCCGGGCGGATCAGTTGATCACCGGTCATCGTCAGGGGCGTCTTTGATGTTCACTTTGGCGGTGACCGACATCCCCGGGCGAATCTTGCCGTGCAGCGGGTTGTCCGCAGCGAACGTCAGTTTTACCGGGATCCGTTGTACGACTTTGGTGAAATTGCCCGTGGCATTGTCCGGCGGCAACAGGCTGAACTGTGCGCCCGAGGCGGCGAACAGGCTGTCGACCCGTGCGTCTATCGGTGTGTCGCTGTAGGCGTCGAAAGTCAGCGTGGCTTTCTGGCCGGGCTGCATGTGGCCGATCTGGGTTTCCTTGAAGTTGGCCTGAATCCAGATGTCCTGGTCCGGGACGATCGACAGCAGATAAGCGCCGGCCTGCACGTATTGGCCTTGTCGAGCCGCGCGCTGGCCGATCAGGCCGCTGATCGGCGCGTGGATTTCGCTGCGGGTCAGGTTCAGTTCGGCCTGGGCGAGGTCGGTTTTGGCATTGGCGATCATCGCGTCGAGGCGCTTGATCTCGGCGCTCAAGGAATTGACTTGCTGGCGTTGGCTTTGTGCGTCGGCCTGGGCCTTGGTCACTTGCGAACGGGCGATGTGGTTGTCGGCGGAGAGGGTGGTCACCCGTTCCTCCGAGACGTAGCCGGGTTTGCGCAGGGTTTGCGCGCGGGACAAGTCGATCTGCGAACGCCCAAGGCTGGCCTGGCTGGAGGCGACTTGCGCCTCGCTGGCGGCGATCAGGCTGGCTTGCTGGGTCAGTTTGCTTTGCGCCTGCAAACGTTCGGCTTGTCGGGTAGCGAGGGTGGCATTGGCGCGGTCGACGGCGAGGTGGAAGTCATCGCCTTCGAGCTTGATCAGCAACTGGCCTTTCTCAACGTGCTGATTGTCCTGCACCAGCACCTGATCGATGCGCGCGCCCAATTGGCTTGAGACACGGGTGATCTCGCCCTGGACATAGGCGTTGTCGGTGCTTTCATAAAACCGCCCCTTGAAGAACCATTGGGCGAAGAAGCCCCCGGCAATCAGCAGGACGATCAGCAGGAAAATAAACAGGCGTCGCTTGAGTTGGGCAGGCATGGGGCAGACTGTAGTCGAGAAATTGTAAGGAAAGTTATCAGCAGGTGAATCTTGCATACAGTCGATAGTGGGTAAATGCCATCGGCTGATAATCCGTCATTCATCGCGGCTCAGGCCCGTTGTAGACGCAACCTTGGCTTAAATGCCCTGCTGACTGGAGCCGGGCGGGTATCGCCTGTTACCATTCGCCCTTTGTTTTATCTTCATTTCGAGACTTGCCATGACCACCGTCCGCACGCGCATCGCGCCATCGCCTACCGGGGACCCCCACGTAGGTACCGCTTACATCGCTTTGTTCAACTACTGCTTTGCCAAGCAGCATGGCGGTGAGTTCATCCTGCGGATCGAAGACACCGACCAGTTGCGCTCAACCCGGGAGTCCGAACAGCAGATTTTCGACGCCTTGCGCTGGTTGGGCATCGACTGGAGCGAAGGTCCGGACGTTGGCGGCCCGCACGGTCCGTATCGTCAAAGCGAACGCGGCGACATCTATCAGAAGTACTGCCAGCAGTTGGTCGAGATGGGCCACGCCTTCCCGTGCTTCTGCACCGCCGAAGAGCTGGACCAGATGCGCGCCGAACAAATGGCCCGTGGCGAAACCCCGCGTTACGACGGCCGTGCGCTGTTGCTCTCGAAAGAAGAAGTCGCCCGGCGCCTGGCCGCTGGCGAGCCTCATGTGATCCGCATGAAAGTGCCGAGCGAAGGCGTTTGCGTGGTACCGGACATGCTGCGTGGCGACGTCGAGATCCCGTGGGATCGCATGGACATGCAAGTGTTGATGAAGACTGACGGCCTGCCGACGTACTTCCTGGCCAACGTGGTCGACGACCACTTGATGGGCATTACCCACGTTCTGCGCGGTGAAGAGTGGCTGCCATCGGCGCCGAAGCTGATCCTGCTTTATGAATACTTCGGCTGGGAACAACCGGAGCTGTGCTACATGCCGCTGCTGCGTAACCCGGACAAGAGCAAGCTGTCCAAGCGCAAGAACCCGACCTCGGTGACGTTCTACGAGCGCATGGGCTTCATGCCGGAAGCGATGCTCAACTACCTCGGCCGCATGGGGTGGTCGATGCCGGACGAGCGCGAAAAATTCTCGCTGCAGGAAATGGTCGACAATTTCGACCTGAGCCGCGTGTCCCTCGGCGGGCCGATTTTCGACATCGAGAAGCTGTCGTGGCTCAACGGCCAATGGCTGCGTGACTTGCCGGTGGAAGAGTTCGCTTCGCGCCTGCAAACCTGGGCGCTGAACCCGGAATACATGATGAAGATCGCGCCGCACGTGCAGGGGCGCGTCGAGACCTTCAGCCAGGTTGCACCGCTGGCCGGTTTCTTCTTCGCCGGTGGTGTGAACCCGGATGCCAAGCTGTTCGAATCGAAGAAGCTCTCGGGCGACCAGGTTCGTCAGTTGATGCAGCTGATTCTGTGGAAGCTGGAAAGCCTGCGTCAGTGGGAGAAGGACAGCATCACCGCGACGATTCAGGCGGTGGTCGAATCCCTGGAGCTGAAGCTGCGTGACGCCATGCCGCTGATGTTCGCCGCGATCACTGGCCAGGCCAGTTCGGTGTCGGTGCTTGATGCGATGGAAATCCTTGGCCCGGACCTGACCCGTTTCCGTCTGCGCCAGGCCATCGACCTGCTGGGCGGCGTGTCGAAGAAGGAAAACAAGGAGTGGGAAAAACTCCTGGGCAACATCGCCTGAGGACGTTTGACCTCGTAGGGGCTGCCGGAGGTGGCGATCATTTGATCGTGATCTTCGGCGCCACCCCCGTTTTTCCGGGGGGAGGGCGGTAAGTGATTGTTATGGCGACAAAAAATTTTGAAAATTGTTAAAAATAAGTTTGACAGCTTTCCGAAGCGCCATTAAGATTCGCCCCGTCCTCAGCGATGAGGGGCTATAGCTCAGCTGGGAGAGCGCTTGCATGGCATGCAAGAGGTCGACGGTTCGATCCCGTCTAGCTCCACCAATTTACACTTCAAGGTCTGGCCACACCGGCCTTGAAGCGATCAACACTCAGCGTTGATCTGTTGTATAGAAGGGTTTGCGCGTCCCCTTCGTCTAGTGGCCTAGGACACCGCCCTTTCACGGCGGTAACAGGGGTTCGAGTCCCCTAGGGGACGCCAGTTTTACAGAAGTGATGTTGCAAGATGTCGCTCCGCCGCGAGGCGAAAAATCCGGGGCTATAGCTCAGCTGGGAGAGCGCCTGCATGGCATGCAGGAGGTCAGCGGTTCGATCCCGCTTAGCTCCACCAATTTTACAGTTCAAGGTCTGGCCACACCGGCCTTGAATCGATCAGCTCTCAGCACTGATCAGTTGTATAGAAGGTTTTGCGTCCCCTTCGTCTAGTGGCCTAGGACACCGCCCTTTCACGGCGGTAACAGGGGTTCGAGTCCCCTAGGGGACGCCACGATTACCCGCTCTGCGGGATTTTATAAGGGTCATTCAATTATTGAATGGCCCTTTTGTTTGTCTGGCGTTTGGCCAAATCCCCCATTTCTTTCAAACTGTTCTTCAGACCAGCGGTCACATCCACGACTTGCGGAAAATTATTATGAGAATAATATTCTAGTCGTAATATTCGGAGGCAACGATGAACGATAAAAAAGCTCAAACCCGCGAACGCATTCTCAAGGCCGCCAGCGCAGCGCTGATTCAGCGCGGCCCGGCCGAACCGAGCGTGGGCGAAGTGATGGGCGCAGCCGGCCTGACGGTTGGCGGCTTCTATGCGCACTTCGAAAGCAAGGACGCCATGATGCTGGAAGCATTCAAGCAACTGCTTGGTCACCGCCGTGGCTTGATCGCTGACATGGACGCCGAATTGACCGGCGAAGAGCGTCGCGCGTTGGTGGCTGCGTTTTACCTGTCGCGCAAACACCGTGATTCCTCGGATTCCGCGTGCCCGATCCCGGCGTCTGTCGGTGAGTTGGGTCGCCTGCCGGACGCGTTTCGCGTGGCGCTGAATGAGCATGTGGAAATGATGGTCGCGCAGTTGGCGGCCAGCCCGGAAGACACCGACAAAGCCCTGGCCGACATGGCCTTGATGGTCGGGGGTCTGGCTCTGGCTAGGGCGCTGGGGCCAGGAGAGTTGTCCGATCGATTGCTGCGCGCCGCCAAGTCGGCGGTGCTATGACCTGAAGGCATTGGCCTGAGGAGTGAGAGCGATGAGCACGTTGAAGTGGGTTCGTGGCGTTAATGGCACCTTGGGCTGGTTTGCACCGAAACTGGTCGCGAGCAAAATGCGACTGGCGTTCATGACGCCGCGAGAGCTTCCGCCGCGTGACTGGGAATTGCCGCTGCTGGCGAAATCCGAACGGATCACCTTGCGTTTCGGTCTCTCGGCGCTGCGCTGGGGGCAAGGTCCGGCCGTGTTGCTGATGCACGGTTGGGAAGGGCGGCCGACACAGTTTGCGAGTCTCATCACGGCGCTGGTCGATGCTGGCTACACCGTCGTAGCGCTCGACGGTCCTGCTCATGGTCGCTCACCGGGCAGTGAAGCCAACGTGGTGCTGTTTGCCCGGGCCATGCTCGAAGCGGCCGCCGAGTTGCCGCCGCTGCGAGCCGTCATTGGCCACTCCATGGGCGGCGCCAGTGCGATGCTCGCCGTGCAGTTGGGTTTGCGCACCGAAACCCTGGTCACCATCGCCGCACCGGCGCGGATTCTCGGGGTGTTGCGCGGTTTTGCCCGTTACGTGCGGCTGCCGCCCAAAGCGCGTTCGGCGTTTATTCGCCAGGTCGAGAAAGACGTCGGCATGCGCGCTGCAACGCTGGATGTTGCGCACTATCAGCTCGACATGCCGGGGCTGATCGTCCACGCCGAAGATGATTGCTTTGTTCCGGTCAAGGAGTCCCAGTTGATCAATGAGGCGTGGTTCGACAGCCGGCTGTTACGCCTGGAGGAGGGCGGGCATCAACGCGTGCTGGCCGATCCTCGGGTGATTGATGGCGTGTTATCACTGCTGGCTGGCCGCAGCCTGCAATCGCGCCAATCGGCCTGAGCATCCGTTACACTGCCCCGGTCGACATCATCTGACCGGGAGTGGGGCATGGGCTGGGATCGGGCAACGCCATTTATCATTGATCTGGAAGTCGGCGCCGAGGACATCGACGGGCTGGGGCACGCGAACAACGCGGTGTACGTGACCTGGCTCGAACGCTGCGCCTGGCGTCACTCGCAGCGGCTGGGGCTGGACCTGGTCGAGTATCGTCGGCTGGATCGGGCGATGGCGGTGGTGCGGCACGAGATCGACTACCTGGCCGCCGCCTATGAGGGCGATGAGTTGCAATTGGCGACCTGGATTGTCGATTGGGATCAGCGCCTGAAAATGACCCGCCACTTCCAGTTGAAGCGCCCCAGCGATAACACCACGTTGCTGCGCGCGCAAACCACTTTCGTCTGCATCGAACTGTCCACCGGCAAGCCCAAGCGCATGCCGGCCGAGTTCATCGAAGGCTACGGCCCGGCGTTGCAAGTTCCAGGTTGACGCGATCCTGTGGCGAGGGAGCTTGCTCCCGCTGGAGCGCGAAGCGGTCCCTTGCAATGGAGAGTGCCACGCACTCTAACGGGAGCAAGCTCCCTCGCCACAGAGGCAGATGCAAGTCTTTCGACAGAGAATCCAGTAAACTGCCGCACGTTTTTCGTTGAGTGTGTTTTTCATGCAAATTGCTTTGGCGCCCATGGAGGGGTTGGTCGACAACATCCTGCGGGACGTGCTGACCCGAGTGGGTGGTATCGACTGGTGCGTGACCGAGTTTATTCGGATCAACGATCAACTGCTCACGCCCGCCTATTACCACAAGTTCGGCCCGGAATTATTGACCGGCGCCCGCACCGCGTCCGGCGTGCCGCTGCGGGTGCAGTTGCTCGGTTCCGATCCGGTGTGTCTGGCTGAAAACGCCGCGCTGGCCTGCGAGCTGGGTTCCGAGGTGATCGACCTGAACTTCGGCTGCCCGGCCAAGACCGTCAACAAGTCCCGGGGCGGCGCCGTCCTGCTGAAAGAACCTGAACTGCTCAACCAAATCGTTGAACACGTCCGCCGCGCTGTGCCGGCGCACATTCCGGTCACCGCGAAAATGCGCCTGGGCTTCGACAGCCCGGACGGTTCGCTGGTCTGCGCAACAGCGCTGGCCGAAGGCGGCGCGGCGCACATCGTGGTGCACGCGCGGACCAAAACCGACGGTTACAAGCCGCCTGCGCATTGGGAATGGATCCCCCGCGTGCAGGACGTGGTCAAGGTTCCAGTGTTCGCCAATGGCGACATCTGGAGCGTTGAAGATTGGCGCCGTTGCCGCGAAATCAGCGGCGTGGAAGACATCATGCTCGGTCGCGGCCTGGTGTCGCGTCCGGACCTGGCCCGGCAGATCGCGGCGGCGCGGGCCGGTGAAGAAGTGGTCGAGATGACGTGGACCGAGTTGCTGCCACTGATCCAGGACTTCTGGCTGCAAGCCAAGGCGCAGATGACTGCCCGCCAGTCGCCGGGTCGTTTGAAGCAATGGCTGGCGATGTTGACCCGCAATTATCCTGAGGCGGTGGAGCTGTTTACCGTGTTGCGTCGAGAGACCGAACTGGATCAAGTCTCGCGTTTGTTGGGGCTCCAGGTGTCGGAAGCGGCCTGAAAAAAACGCAAAAAAATCTGAAAATAATCTCTTGAAAAGCAATCGGCGATCCCTATCTAGGGATTACGCGATGCCGAATTCGGGTCGCGGAGACAAAAAAACTTGCTGATCTGTTTTCAGGAGATTTGAATCATGAGTACTGCATTTTCGATGGCGCCCCTGTTCCGTTCCTCGGTGGGCTTCGACCGCTTCAATGACTTGTTCGAAACCGCCCTGCGCAACGAGCCAGGCAGCACCTACCCACCTTACAACGTTGAAAAGCATGGTGATGACCAATACCGCATCGTCGTGGCGGCCGCCGGGTTCCAGGAAGAAGACCTGGATCTGCAAGTGGAAAAAGGGGTGCTGACCATCAGTGGTGGCAAGCGTGACGCGAATGAAGACGTCACCTATCTGTACCAAGGCATCGCTCAGCGCGCCTTCAAACTGTCCTTCCGTCTGGCGGACCATATCGAAATCAAGGCTGCCGGCCTGAGCAACGGTTTGTTGAGCATCGACCTGTTGCGGGTGATTCCGGAAGAGGCAAAAGCCAAACGCATCCCGATCAACGGGACGCAAAAACCCGCTCTGCAGTAACGAGTCAGAGCAATGAGAAGGGCGCCATTCGGCGCCCTTTTTTGTACCCGTTATTTGAGGAGTTTCTGGAACTCCTCCACCGGCAGCGGCCGACTGTGCAAATACCCCTGATAAAAATGACACCCCAGCCCCTGCAAAAATTCCAGCTGCTCCGCCGTTTCCACCCCTTCGGCGATCACTTTCAATTCCAGGCTGCGGGCCATGGCCACGATGGCGCGGATGATTTCGGCGTCGTTGGGGTCGGTGGTGGCATCGCGGATGAACGACTGATCGATTTTCAGCGTGTCGACCGGCAGGCGCTTGAGGTAGGTCAGCGAGGAGTAGCCGGTGCCGAAGTCGTCCATTGCAAAGCTCACGCCGAGTTTTTTCAGGCGGCGCATTTTGTTGATGGTGTCTTCCAGGTTCTGGATGACGATCCCTTCGGTGATTTCCAGTTTCAGCAACGAGCAGGGCAGGCCGTGGCTGCTGAGGCTGTATTCGATGCGTTCGACGAAGTCGTTTTGACGAAATTGCCTCGGGCTGATGTTCACGCACAGGCTGAAGCTGAGCGGGTTCACCAGGCCTTTGGCAACCAGCTTTTTGAAGGCCCCACAGGCTTCGTCGATGATCCACGTGCCCACTTCCAGAATCAGCCCGCTGTCCTCCAGCACCTTGATGAATTCGGTGGGCGATTGCGGGCCGAGTTCCGGGTGGTCCCAGCGCACCAGCGCTTCGGCGCCGACAATACGGTTGCCCCGAGCGTCGACCTGGGGTTGGTAATGCACATGAAACTCGCCCCGGGAAAGGGCCAGGCGCAAGTCGGTTTCCATGCGCAGGCGTTCACTGGCCGCCTTCTGCATGGTGTTGTGATACATCTGCGCCATGTTGCGGCCCGAGTCCTTGGCGCGGTAAAGCGCAATGTCGGCACGTTTGAGCAGGTCGGTCGGGGTCGAGCCGTGGTCGGGGATCAGCGCGATGCCGATGCTCGGTGTCACTTGCAGGCGCTGGCCGTCGAGGAACATCGGCTCCGACAACAGTTCACGCAACGTGTCCGCCAACTCCCGAACCTGGGCGCTGACTTCGTTGCGCGAGCCCTCAAGGCCGCTGAGCAGCACCACAAATTCATCGCCACCCAGGCGTGCCACGGTGTCTTCCATGCGCACGCTGGCTTCAAGCCGAGCCGTGATGATTTTCAGCACCGTGTCGCCCACCGGGTGACCCAGGGAATCGTTGATGTGCTTGAAATGATCGAGGTCCAGGAACAGCAGCGCACCGCGCAGGTTGTGGCGCTTGAGCAGGGCGATCTGCTGGCTCAGGCGATCCATCAACAGGGCGCGGTTCGGCAGGTTGGTCAGCGGGTCGTGGTAGGCCAGATGGCGAATCTGCGCTTCGGCATTTTTCAACAGGCTGACGTCTCGGCCAGTCAGCAACAGGCATGCGGTTTCGTTGAGGGTGATTGGCTCCACCGAGACTTCGACGGTCAGCAGTTCGCCGCGCTTATTGCGGCCCAGCATTTCCTGGTGATGCACACGACCCTTAAGCTGCAACTCGGCCAGCAGCGCCGAGCGCTGTTTCTCTTCTGCCCATATGCCGACTTGATACACCGTGCGGCCGACCACTTCGTCGGCGCGGTAACCGGTCAGGCGACAAAAACCATCGTTGACCTCCAGGTAGCGCCCGGTATCGCGTTCGGTGATGGTGATCGCGTCCGGGCTTGAGTGAAACGCCTTGGCAAACTTCTCTTCGCTGGCCTTGAGTGCCGCTTCGGAACGCTGTTGCTGGGTAATGTCGCGCAGGGTCGTGACGATGCACGGCTGGTCGCCCACGCTGATCTGCCGGCTGGAAATCACGCAGGTCAGGGCTTGCCCGTCTTTGTGTTGGGCTATGATCGCGACATTGTTCAGCCCCTGTTCGCGGATGACTTGTTCAATTCGTTGCAGGCTTTTCGCTGACGCGTCCCACAGGCCGATTTCGTCGGCGCTGCGGTCAATCACTTCGGCGGCGCTCCAGCCGAAGGTCTGGGTAAAGCTGGAGTTGATCTCGATGAACTGGCCGGTGTCCTGGCGCGTGACGCAGATCGGGTCCGGGCTGACTTGAAACAGCGTGGCGAATTTCTCTTCGGAGGCCACCAGCCGTTGTTCGCGCTCCACTTGATCGGTGATGTCCAGCAAGGTGCCGGCCATGCGCAGCGGTGCGCCGTTTTCATCGCGGTAGAGGCGGGCACGACTTTCCAGGTAGCGTGAACTGCCGTCCGGCAACTGCACGCGATAAGTCAGCTGATAATTGCCGGCCGGTCCTTCGCGCAGGCTGCGATAAGCGTCGCGCATGCTGCCGCGTTCTTCGTCGGGCACACCTTCGAAAAACGCGTCGAAGGACTCATGGAAGGGTATGGCCTCCAGCCCGTGCAACTGCGCAGCCCGCGCCGAGCCGTACAGCATGCCGCTGGGAATGTGCCAGTCCCAGGTGCCGAGTTGCGCCGAATCCAGGGCCAGGTCGAGGCGTTCCTGGCTGTCTTTCAGCGCGAGTTCGGCGGCCTTGCGTTCCGTGGTGTCGAGGAAAGTGCTCAGCAGGTAGGGCTGGCCTTCGAGTTCGACTTTCTGTGCGCTGAGGATGCCGTCGTGGATCTGGCCATTGCTGGCGCGAAACTGCACCTCCATGCTGGTCAGTTCGCCCTTGGCCTTGGTCGCCTTGACCAGCACGTCCCGTTGTTCCGGGTGCACCCAGAGGCCCAGTTCGACGGTGGTTCGGCCAATGGCGTCCTGCACCGGCCAGCCGAAGAGGCTTTCGAAATACTGATTGGCTTCGGTAATCAGGCCATCTTCCTGGCGGGTCAGCAGCACCATGTTCGGGCACAGGTGAAACAGCGTGGCAAAGCGTTTTTCCGAGCTGCTCAGGGCCTGTTCGCGCTGGCGCTGATGGGTGATTTCGCGAATGACCCCAATCATCCGTGGCCGACCGTCTTTGTCCGGCAGCAAGCTGCCGTTGATCTCCAGCCAGTGCAGGCTGCCGTCGGGCCAGCGGATGCGGTGGTGCATCGCCTGCTCCAGCGGGGCGCCGGCGATCACGGCATGAAAGGCGCGAATGGTTTTTGCCCGATCCTCCGGAGGCAGCAAGTCGAGGTATTCCAGATCGGTCGGCAACGGCTGTCGGGGATCGAAGCCGAACAACGCCTGGGTGCCCCGCGACCAGCTGATCTGTCCGCGCTCGATGTCCCAATACCAGGCGCCCAGGCGCGCGCCGTTGAGGGCGGCCAACAACTGTGGTGCGCTTTCCCAGCTCTGCTCGGACCGTTTCGGGTCAAGCGCCTGTATACGTGGCATCGGCGGAATACGGTCAACAGATTTCGGCATTGGCAGGCCTTGGGCTGAATTGGGCGTTAGGCGCAGGGGTTCGCGGCTCTATGGCAGTAGCACACGTTAGCCTTGAATCCCTGGCAGATCGATTTGTGCATCCAGCAAGGCCATGAAGGCCCGTGCCGCATTCGACAGCGTCCGTTCGGTGTGCAGGATATAGCCTAGCTGGCGAGTCAGTTGTATGCCCGGCAAAGGTATTCGCGCAACTTGATCGTCGAGCATTGTTCGCGGCAAAACGCTCCAGGCCAGGCCGATCGAGACCATCATCTTGATGGTTTCCAGATAATTGGTGCTCATGGCGATGTTTGGCGTCAGTCCCTGAGCCTCGAACAGGCGCTGGACAATGTGATGAGTGAACGTGTTGCCGCCGGGAAACACCGCTGGGTGCAGGGCAATGTCCGCCAGGCTGACTGGGCCGTTGCTGATCAGCGAATGTTCCGGGGCGACCACGAAATCCAGGGGGTCGTCCCACACCGGCGTGGCTTTGACCAAGGTATGAGGTTCCGGGGCGAGGGTGATCACCGCCAGTTCCGCGCGGCCATGGAGGATTTCCTCGTAGGCCACTTCCGAATCGAGAAACTGAATATCCAGCGCCACTTGTGGGTAGCGTCGGGTGAACTCCCTTAATAAGGGCGGTAAGCGGTGCAAGCCAATGTGGTGACTGGTGGCCAGCGTCAGGCGCCCGGTCACTTCGCCGGTCAGGTTGGTCAAGGCGCGGCGGGTGTCGTCCAGCACATTGAGAATCTGGTAGGCCCGCGGCAACAGGGCGCGACCGGCCTCGGTCAGGCCGACTTCACGACCCAGTCGATCGAAAAGCCGCACCTTCAATTGCTGCTCCAGCCCGGCGATGCGCTTGCTGATCGCCGGTTGTGTCAGGTGCAGCCGTTCTCCCGCGCCGGAGAAGCTTCCGGTCTCGGCAATGGCGATGAAAGCATTGAGATTGGCCAGGTCCATTGCGGTATTCCAGTTGGTTATCCAAAGCATGAAAAATATGAATTTGAGTTATTTAATGTAACCCCCTAGGATCGACCTCACAAGCCAAAGGGTTATACAAACGGCCCGGGGCATAGAAACAAGCTGATGAGGAAACCGTCTGATGGCCGGCAAAACGCTCTACGACAAGCTCTGGGATTCGCATTTGGTCAAGCAGCGCGACGATGGCTCTGCCTTGATCTACATCGATCGTCACATCATTCACGAAGTGACCTCGCCGCAAGCCTTTGAAGGCCTGCGTCTGGCCGGGCGCAAGCCTTGGCGCATCGATGCCAACATCGCGACCCCGGACCACAACGTACCGACCACCCCGGAACGCAAGGGCGGCATCGAAGCCATTGCCGACCAGGTCTCGCGTTTGCAGGTCCAGACCCTCGATGACAACTGTGACGAATACGGCATCGTCGAGTTCAAGATGAACGACGTGCGCCAAGGCATCGTCCACGTCATCGGCCCGGAACAGGGCGCAACCTTGCCGGGCATGACCGTTGTTTGCGGCGACTCCCACACCTCGACCCACGGCGCGTTTGGCGCGTTGGCACACGGTATCGGCACGTCCGAGGTCGAGCACGTGCTCGCCACCCAGTGCCTGGTCGCCAAGAAAATGAAGAATATGCGGGTGTCGGTCGAAGGGAAATTGCCGTTCGGCGTGACCGCCAAGGACATCGTTCTCGCGGTCATTGGCAAGATCGGCACTGCCGGCGGTAACGGCCATGCCATCGAGTTCGCCGGTAGTGCGATTCGTGATCTGTCGGTCGAAGGCCGCATGACCATTTGCAACATGTCCATCGAGGCTGGCGCTCGCGTAGGACTGGTCGCCGCTGACGAAAAAACCGTCGCCTACGTGAAGGGCCGTCCATTCGCTCCGAAAGGCGCGGAATGGGACTTGGCCGTCGAAGCGTGGAAAGACCTGGTGACTGATGAAGACGCCACGTTCGACACCGTCGTCGAGCTCGACGCCACCCAGATCAAGCCACAAGTCAGCTGGGGCACTTCGCCCGAGATGGTGTTGGCCGTGGATCAGAACGTGCCGGACCCTGCGAAGGAAATGGACCTGGTCAAGCGCGGCTCCATCGAACGCGCCTTGAAATACATGGGTTTGACTGCCAATCAGGCAATTACCGACATTCAGCTGGACCGCGTGTTCATCGGTTCCTGCACCAACTCGCGGATCGAAGATTTGCGTGCTGCCGCCGTGATCGCCAAAGGTCGCAAAGTCGCTTCGACCATCAAGCAGGCCATCGTGGTGCCGGGCTCGGGTCTGGTGAAGGCCCAGGCTGAATCGGAAGGACTGGACAAGATTTTCCTCGACGCCGGTTTCGAATGGCGTGAGCCGGGTTGCTCGATGTGCCTGGCGATGAACCCGGACCGTTTGGAGTCGGGCGAGCATTGCGCCTCGACCTCCAACCGCAATTTCGAAGGCCGTCAGGGCGCCGGTGGCCGTACCCACCTCGTGAGCCCGGCCATGGCCGCCGCCGCCGCGGTGAACGGTCGTTTCGTCGACGTCCGTGAATTGATCTAAAGGAGCGCAGCATGAAAGCTTTTACCCAGCACACTGGTCTTGTCGCGCCTCTGGATCGTGCCAACGTCGACACCGACCAGATCATCCCGAAGCAATTCTTGAAGTCGATCAAGCGCACGGGTTTCGGCCCAAACCTGTTCGATGAGTGGCGCTATCTGGATGTCGGGCAGCCTTATCAGGACAACTCCAAGCGCCCGTTGAACAAGGACTTCGTCCTCAACGCCGAGCGTTATCAAGGCGCCAGCGTGTTGCTGGCCCGCGAAAACTTCGGTTGCGGTTCCAGTCGTGAACATGCGCCGTGGGCGCTGGAGGAATACGGTTTCCGCAGCATCATCGCGCCGAGCTACGCCGACATCTTCTTCAACAACAGCTTCAAGAACGGCTTGCTGCCGATCATCTTGAGCGACGCTGAAGTGGATGAGCTGTTCCAGCAGGTGGAAGTGACCCCGGGTTATCAGTTGCAGGTCGATTTGCAGGCCCAGACCGTTACCCGTCCGGATGGCAAGGTGTTGAGCTTTGAAATTGACGCCTTCCGTAAGCATTGCCTGCTCAACGGTCTGGACGATATCGGTCTGACGTTGATGGACCATGAAGCGATTGCGACGTTTGAAGCCAAGCACCGGGCGAGCCAGCCTTGGTTGTTTCGCGACGCGTAAGTTTGCGTAAGGCGTGATGACGCCTTCGCGGGCAAGCCTCACTCCTACGGCTGAAATACGTCTCCCTGTAGGAGTGAGGCTCGCCCGCGAAGAGGCCCGCCCAGACAACACAAGGCTAAACCCCAAAAGGAAGTCCCCCATGACCCGCACCGCCCAGCACAACCAGGTAGTCCAAAAGCAATTCGGTGAACAGGCCTCGGCCTATCTGAGCAGCGCCGTACACGCTCAAGGCACCGAATTTGCGCTGCTACAGGCCGAACTGGCCGGGCAGGGCGATGCTCGGGTGCTGGACCTGGGGTGTGGCGCTGGTCACGTCAGTTTTCACGTGGCGTCGCTGGTCAAGGAAGTGGTGGCCTACGATTTGTCCCAGCAGATGCTCGACGTGGTTACCGTCGCCGCTGTGGACCGTGGTTTGAGCAATGTGACCACGGTCAACGGTGCCGCCGAGCGCCTGCCGTTTGCCGATGGTGAGTTCGACTTCGTCTTCAGTCGTTACTCGGCGCACCATTGGAGCGACCTCGGCCTGGCCCTGCGCGAAGTCCGGCGGGTACTGAAGCCGGGTGGGGTGGCGGCGTTCATCGACGTGTTGTCACCGGGCAGTCCGTTGTTTGACACTTACCTGCAAAGCGTCGAAGTGCTGCGCGACACCAGCCATGTGCGCGATTATTCCGCCGGCGAGTGGTTGCGTCAGGTCAGCGAAGCGGGGTTGCATACCCGTAGCACTACGCGTCAACGGTTGCGGCTGGAGTACAACTCCTGGGTCGAACGCATGCGCACGCCAGAAGTGATGCGCGCCGCGATCCGCGAGTTGCAGCAGTCGATGGGCAATGAAGTACGCGAATATTTTGAGATTGAGGCCGATGGTTCGTTCAGTACCGATGTGCTGGTGCTGATGGCCGAACGATAGAATTTTTCCGGGTGTGCTCAAGGGCGCACCGACTGATGACATGAGGAAAGCATGAGCAAGCAGATTCTGATTCTCCCAGGTGATGGTATTGGCCCGGAAATCATGGCCGAAGCGGTCAAGGTGCTGGAGCTGGCCAACGACAAGTACAGCCTGGGCTTCGAGCTGAGTCACGACCTGATCGGCGGCGCCGCCATCGACAAGCACGGCGTGCCGTTGGCCGACGAAACCCTCGACCGTGCGCGCGCAGCCGACGCTGTGCTGCTGGGCGCCGTGGGCGGCCCGAAATGGGACACCATCGAGCGTGACATCCGCCCTGAGCGCGGCCTGCTGAAGATTCGTGCGCAACTGGGCCTGTTTGGCAACCTGCGCCCGGCGATCCTCTACCCGCAACTGGCTGAGGCATCGAGCCTGAAGCCTGAAATCGTTTCGGGCCTGGACATCCTGATCGTCCGTGAACTGACCGGCGGCATCTATTTCGGCGCGCCACGCGGCACCCGCACCCTGGAAAACGGCGAGCGTCAGGCTTACGACACGCTGCCGTACAGCGAAAGCGAAATCCGCCGCATCGCCCGTGTCGGTTTCGACATGGCCATGGTGCGCGGCAAGAAGCTGTGCTCGGTAGACAAGGCCAACGTGCTGGCTTCGAGCCAGCTGTGGCGCGAAATCGTCGAGCAAGTGGCCAAGGATTACCCGGAAGTCGAACTGAGCCACATGTACGTCGACAACGCCGCCATGCAGCTGGTGCGTGCGCCGAAGCAATTCGACGTGATCGTTACCGAAAATATGTTCGGCGACATTCTGTCGGACCAGGCATCGATGCTCACCGGTTCCATCGGCATGCTGCCGTCGGCATCCCTGGATACCAACAACAAGGGCATGTACGAGCCTTGCCACGGTTCGGCGCCAGACATCGCTGGCAAAGGCATTGCCAACCCGTTGGCGACCATTCTGTCGGTGTCGATGATGCTGCGTTACAGCTTCAATCTGCAGGACGCGGCCGATGCCATCGAGAAAGCCGTCAGTCTGGTATTGGATCAGGGGCTGCGCACGGGCGACATCTGGTCGGCCGGTTGCACTAAAGTCGGTACGCAGGAAATGGGCGACGCAGTAGTCGCCGCGCTGCGGAATCTGTAATCTCTCGGGCCCGCTGCCACTTTCACTCTTGAAAGCAGCGGCCCACTTTTTAAAGAAGGTGTAGTTGCGATGAAACGTGTAGGTCTGATCGGTTGGCGCGGTATGGTCGGTTCCGTGCTCATGCAGCGGATGCTGGAAGAGCAGGATTTCGATCTTATTGAGCCGGTGTTTTTCACCACTTCCAATGTCGGTGGCCAAGGCCCGTCCGTGGGCAAGGACATTGCTCCGCTCAAGGACGCTTACAGCATTGAAGAGCTGAAAACCCTCGACGTGATTCTGACCTGCCAGGGTGGCGACTACACCAGCGAAGTATTCCCGAAGCTGCGCGAAGCCGGCTGGCAGGGTTACTGGATCGACGCCGCTTCCAGCCTGCGCATGCAGGATGACGCGGTGATCGTGCTGGACCCGGTGAACCGCAAGGTCATCGACCAGCAGCTCGACGCGGGCACCAAGAACTACATCGGCGGCAACTGCACCGTCAGCCTGATGCTGATGGGCCTGGGCGGCCTGTTCGAAGCCGGTCTGGTCGAGTGGATGAGCGCCATGACTTATCAGGCGGCCTCCGGTGCCGGCGCGCAGAACATGCGTGAACTGATCAAGCAAATGGGCGCGACCCACGCCGCTGTCGCCGATCAACTGGCCGACCCGGCCAGCGCCATCCTCGACATCGACCGCCGTGTGGCCGAAGCCATGCGCAGCGACGCGTACCCGACCGAAAACTTCGGCGTTCCGCTGGCCGGCAGCCTGATCCCGTGGATCGACAAGGAGCTGCCGAACGGTCAGAGCCGCGAAGAATGGAAGGCCCAGGCCGAGACCAACAAGATCCTCGGTCGCTTCAAGAGCCCGATCCCGGTGGATGGCATCTGCGTGCGCATCGGCGCCATGCGCTGCCACAGCCAGGCGCTGACCATCAAGCTGAACAAAGACGTGCCGATCGCCGACATCGAAGGGCTGATCAGCCAGCACAACCCTTGGGTCAAACTGGTGCCGAACAATCGCGAAGCCAGCATTCAGGAACTGAGCCCGACGAAAGTCACCGGCACCCTGAACGTACCGGTTGGCCGTCTGCGCAAGCTGAACATGGGTACGCAGTACGTCGGCGCGTTTACCGTCGGCGACCAACTGCTGTGGGGCGCGGCCGAACCGCTGCGTCGCATGCTGCGGATCCTGCTTGAGCGTTGATCGATTGAAGTAATCAAAGAACCCGCGCCTTGAAAGAGGTGCGGGTTTTTTTTGGGAAGGTATGTCGTCAGGAAGGGCCTCTTCGCGGGCAAGCCTCGCTCCTACAGGTATCGCGGTTGTTTCAAGATTTCGCGACCGACACACAACCCGTAGAAGCGAGGCTTGCTCGCGAAGAAGCCGGCGCATACACCACAAAACCCCAGCCGAATTGCCTGCGCGCCACCCACCCGGTAAAGTGCCGCTCCCCCCGTTTCGCCAGAGGTAGAACCATGAGCCAGTCCTTTGATATTGCCGTGATCGGCGCCACCGGTACTGTCGGCGAAACGCTCGTGCAGATTCTCGAAGAACGCGACTTCCCGGTCGGCAACCTCCATTTGCTGGCCAGCAGCGAATCCGCCGGGCATTCGGTGCCGTTTCGCGGCAAGAACGTGCGGGTGCGTGAAGTCGACGAATTCGATTTCAGCAAGGTTCAGCTGGTGTTTTTCGCTGCCGGTCCGGCAGTGACCCTGAGTTTTGCCTCGCGCGCGACCGCTGCCGGTTGTTCGCTGATCGACCTGTCCGGCGCTCTGCCGGCCAATCAGGCGCCGCAAGTGGTGCCGGAAGCCAACGCCGACGTCTTGGCCGGTTTGAAAAAACCGTTCCAGGTCAGCAGCCCAAGCCCGTCGGCCACCACGCTGGCCGTGGTGCTGGCGCCGTTGCTGGGTTTGCTCGACCTGCAACGCATCAACCTGACCGCCTGCCTGGCCGTTTCCGCCCAGGGGCGCGAAGCCGTGACCGAGCTGGCCCGGCAGACCGCCGAGCTTCTCAATGTGCGTCCGCTGGAGCCGACTTTCTTTGATCGGCAGATGGCTTTCAACCTGTTGGCTCAGGTCGGCAAGCCTGATGAGCAGGGTCATACGCTGCTGGAAAAACGCCTGGTGCGTGAGCTGCGTCAGGTCATGGCGCTGCCTTTATTAAAGATTTCTGTCACTTGCATTCAAGCCCCGGTGTTTTTTGGCGATAGCTTTAGCGTGACCTTGCAGTCAGCGAGCGCTGTGGACCTGGCGAAAGTCAACGCGGCGCTGGAAGACGCACCGGGTATCGAACTGGTGGAAGCCGGCGATTACCCGACGGCAGTAGGCGATGCAGTAGGGCAGGACGTGGTCTACGTTGGTCGGGTTCGCACCGGAATCGACGACCCGTCGGAACTTAATTTGTGGCTGACGTCAGATAACGTGCGTAAAGGCGCTGCGCTCAATGCTGTGCAGGTGGCTGAATTGTTGATAAAAGACCTGCTGTAAAAGATACTTGGCAACAATTTTTCGAATGAGTCCATTCGAGCGCTATGCTTGGCCGGATTGCTGATGGCGAGCCACTCTTCGGGGCTTTCCGGGGCATTTATGAAATGATCGCGCGTGACGACCCTTCGTCGCCGCGCGCAATGCCTTACGGCAGCGGCTATCAACACCTTCTCGCTGGCCGAGGAATGTTCAAACAAAGGATGAGGCTATGGTTCAAGTTCGCAAACTGGTGTTAGCAATAGCGGCCGCCTCGGCGCTGTCCTCCGGTATGGCGCATGCCCTCGGGCTCGGGGAATTGACCCTGAAGTCGACGCTGAACCAACCTCTGGTGGCGGAAATCGAGCTGCTCGACGTCAAGGACCTCACCGCCGCAGAAGTGGTGCCGAGCCTGGCGTCACCCGAAGATTTCGCCAAGGCCGGTGTCGATCGCCAGGCGTTTCTCAACGACCTGACCTTCACGCCCGTGCTCAATGCCAGCGGCAAAAGTATCCTGCGTGTAACGTCCAGCAAACCACTGTCCGAACCCATGGTGAAATTCCTGGTTCAGGTGATGTGGCCCAACGGTCGTTTGCTGCGCGATTACAGCGTGCTGCTCGATCCTTCCAAATTCTCCCCGCAGACCGCTGAAGCGGCTGCGCAGCCTGCGCCGACCGAAACGGTCACTGCGCCGGTGACCGGTGCCACCCAGCCGTCCCAATACACCACCACGCCGCGCGATACCCTGTGGGAAATCGCCGCGAAGGCGCGTAATGGCGGTTCGGTCCAGCAAACCATGCTGGCCATCCAGGCGCTGAACCCGGATGCCTTCATCGACGGCAACATCAACCGGCTGAAAACCGGTCAGGTGCTGCGCTTGCCGGATCAGGCGCAGAGCACCAGCCTGCCGCAACCCAAGGCAATCGCTGAAGTCGCTGCCCAGAACACTGCATGGCGCCAGGGTCGTCGTTATGTTGCGAAGCCCGGCACCGGGCAGCAGCAACTCGATGCCACCAAGCGTGGCCGCGCTGACGCAGCTCCATCGCAAACGGCGAAAGACAACCTGAGCCTGGTTTCTGCCGAAACCGGCAAGGGCAAAGGCGCTGCAGGTGATGCCAAAGCCTTGAACAACAAACTGGCGGTGACCCAGGAAAGCCTCGACACGACCCGTCGTGACAACGCTGAACTGAAAAGCCGCATGACCGATCTGCAAAGTCAGCTGGATAAGCTGCAGCGTCTGATCGAGCTGAAGAACAATCAACTGGCCAAGTTGCAGGCTGAAGGCGCAGCGGGAGCGTCGGCTTCGACTCCAGCGACGACCCCGCCGGCAATGTCTGCTGAACTGGCCGCGAACCCTGCGGCAGCACCGACTGAAGTGGTTCCTGCTCCGGAAACGTCTGCGCCTGAGACTGCTCCTGCATCCGTGCCTGCCGAGCCGCCAATCGAGCCGACACCGGAAGCTTCCGACGAGCAGAAATTCAACGAACTGCTGACCAATCCGGTCCTGCTGGGTCTGGTAGGCGGTGGGGCAGTGGTTCTGCTGCTTCTGCTGCTGTTGCTGGCGCGTCGCCGCAAGGCCCAGCAAGAAGCCGAGAAACACCTGCGCATGGCGCGTGCCCTGGAAGAAGAGAAGGAATTCTCTGCCGAGCAGGACCTGCCAGAAAGCAGCTTCGAAGGTTTGGAAGTTCCGCCGCCGAGCGTGAAACTCGCTACCGCGCCGATTCCAACGCCACCACCTGCGCCAGCGCCTGCTCCAGCTCCAGCCCCGGATGTAATGACGACGCCGATCGCCGCGCCGCTGGTGTCGCCAGCGGCCGAGCGCAATGACGACGTACTGACCAAGGCTCAGTCGCACATTGCCGCCGGTCGTCTGAACCAGGCCGCTGCGTTGCTCGAAGACGGCATCAAGCAAGAGCCACAGCGCAGCGACCTGCGTCTGAAACTGATGGAAGTCTACGGTCAGCAGGGCGATCGCGATGCATTTGTTGCCCAGGAGCGTCAGTTGGTCGCCAACGGTGACAACTTCGCCCAGGTCGAGCAGCTTAAAAGCCGCTTCCCGGCAATGGCTATCGCGGCTGCCGGTGGTCTTGCTGCCGCCGCCCTCGCTGCCGAGCTGGACGCGCAGTACGTCAAGGACCTGTTGCTGGACGAGCCGCAAGCACCGGCCGATGACCTGGACAGTGCCTTCGACCTGAGCCTGGATGACCTGGAAGCCGCGTCACCCGCAGTGGTCACGCCAGAGCCGGAAGCTGCGGCTGACCTTGACGAGTTTCCGCTGGACGATGACCTGAGCTTTGAATCGGTATTGAAGGAACAGACCGAAATCAAGGAAAACCTCGACGACCTGTCGGACTTCGATCTGGACATGGATTTGGGCGGCGACCCATCGCCGGCCATCCTCGCTGAAGATGACTTCCTGCTGGATCTGGACGAAGGCGTGAAGGACCTGCCTGCGGAGCCTGTAAAACCTGAAGTGCCTCAGGACGATCTGGAGCTGCCGGCCGATTTCGACCTGTCGCTGGCTGATGAAATGGATGCCGCCCCGGCCGAGCCTGAGGTCAAGGACGCCTTTGCCGCTGAACTGGATGACGTCAACGCCGAGCTGGATCGTTTGTCCCAGAGCATGAGTGAGCCGACCTTTACTGCAGAAGACGCTATGGCTTCTGCGGCGGACGAGCCGGACTTCGACTTCCTCTCCGGCACCGATGAAGTCGCCACCAAACTCGATCTGGCCCAGGCTTACATCGACATGGGTGACAACGACGGTGCTCGGGACATCCTCAATGAGGTTGTGGCCGAGGGGAATGCTGGCCAGAAGAGCGAGGCCAAGGAGATGCTTTCGCATCTGGCTTGAGTGATCGGTAGGCAATAAACAGAACGGCAGCCCATTGAGGCTGCCGTTTTTGTTTCAGCGGTGGTCCGAGGGCGTCTGTCAGGCCGCCATCGCGAGCAGGTTCGCTCCCACAAGGTTTTGTGGCGGTCACATAACCTGAGAACACCCCCGAAACACTATGGGGGCGGGCTTGGCCGCGAAAGGGCTCCAACATTCAATATCGTACTTTCTGTTGTGCTGGTATCCCCGCCGGACAGCTTTATAATGCCCGCCTTTGCGCACATCAGCAGGCTGTGACTCCTTGGCAAATATAGATAACCCGGCTGCCGAAATGGCGGCCGACGGCTTTTTCCGGATCGCGTTGGGCGTTGAATACAAAGGCTCGCGTTATCGCGGCTGGCAGCGCCAGGCCTCCGGTGTGCTCACTGTGCAGGAAACCCTCGAAAAGGCCTTATCCAAAGTCGCCGACTCACCGGTGTCGCTGCTCTGCGCCGGGCGCACTGACGCGGGCGTGCATGCGTGCGGCCAAGTGGTGCATTTCGATACGCAGGTCGAGCGTTCGATGAAGGCCTGGGTCATGGGCGCCAACATCAACTTGCCCCACGACGTCAGTGTCAGCTGGGCCAAGGTCATGCCGGCGCATTTTCATGCGCGCTTCAAGGCCATCGCCCGCCGTTATCGGTATGTGATCTACAACGATCAGATCCGCCCGGCGCACCTCAACGAAGAAATCACCTGGAACCACCGTCCGCTCGATGTCGAGCGCATGGCCGAGGCCGCTCAGTACCTGGTCGGTACCCATGATTTCAGCGCATTCCGCGCCGGTCAGTGCCAGGCCAAATCGCCGATCAAGGAACTGCATCACCTGCGTGTCACGCGCCACGGCAAGATGATCGTCCTGGATATCCGCGCCAGCGCCTTCCTGCACCACATGGTGCGCAACATCGCCGGTGTCTTGATGACCATCGGTGCCGGCGAGCGGCCGGTGGAGTGGATGAAGGAAGTGCTGGAGAGCCGGATCCGTCGTTCTGGCGGGGTGACGGCGCATCCGTTTGGCCTGTATCTGGTACAGGTCGAGTATCGCGACGAGTTCCAATTGCCTGAGCGTTACATCGGCCCACACTTCCTCACCGGCTTCTCTGAACTTGACGGCTGACGCCCTCGAACGCATTTGTTACCATCCGGGACTTTCTCGGATTTGCCCTGAGGTTTTATCGACATGTCAGCCGTTCGCAGCAAGATTTGTGGGATTACCCGCATAGAAGATGCGTTGGCGGCGGTCGAGGCCGGGGCGGATGCCATCGGGTTTGTGTTTTACGCCAAGAGTCCGCGGGCCGTCACGTTCCAGCAGGCGCGCGACATTATCAAGTTGCTGCCGCCGTTCGTGACCACCGTGGGGTTGTTCGTCAACAGCAGTCGCTGCGAGTTGGGCGAGCTGCTCGACGCCGTACCGCTGGACCTGTTGCAGTTCCATGGCGACGAAACCGCAGCCGAATGTGAAGGCTGGCACCGCCCGTACATCAAGGCGTTGCGGGTCAAGGCCGGCGACGACATCGCGGCGGCCTGCGATGCGTTTCCAAGCGCCAGCGGTATCCTGCTTGATGCCTATGTCGAAGGTGTTCCCGGTGGAACCGGTGAGGCGTTCGACTGGTCTCTGATACCGCAGGGCTTGAGCAAGCCGATCATCCTCGCTGGTGGCCTGACGCCGGATAACGTGGCTGAGGCAATCGCCCGGGTTCGGCCTTATGCGGTGGACGTCAGCGGCGGGGTAGAAGCGAGCAAGGGCATCAAGGATCACGCAAAGATTCAGGCATTCATCAAGGCGGTACGTAGTAGCACGTAGTTGATGTGACGGCTGGCAGACTGCCGCCGTCCCAAAATGCACTGCGCTGCACAAAGCAGGCACGGCTGAGGATTTTTGGATTGTACGCAGGTCACGTTTCGCTGACCCGGCCATCCACCGATCATCGCCACACACATGAATTTAGCTCAAGGGCATACGCGGGGCTGCGAACCAGAGCGTTCGGGCCGCCGGTACTGGAGAAAGAAAGCATGAGCAACTGGTTAGTAGACAAACTGATCCCTTCGATCATGCGTTCCGAGGTCAAGAAGAGCTCGGTGCCTGAAGGTCTGTGGCACAAATGCCCGTCTTGCGAGGCTGTGCTGTATCGTCCGGAGCTGGAAAAGACCCTGGACGTTTGCCCCAAGTGCAACCACCACATGCGTATCGGCGCCCGCGCGCGCATCGACATCTTCCTCGACGCCGAAGGCCGTGCAGAATTGGGCGCGGACCTGGAGCCGGTTGATCGCCTGAAATTCCGCGATGGCAAGAAGTACAAGGACCGCCTGACCGCTGCGCAAAAGCAGACCGGCGAAAAAGACGCACTGATCTCCATGAGCGGCACCCTGCTGGGCATGCCGGTGGTGGTCTCGGCCTTCGAGTTCTCCTTCATGGGGGGGTCGATGGGCGCCATCGTGGGTGAGCGTTTTGTCCGCGCTGCCAACTACGCGCTGGAAAACCGTTGCCCGATGATCTGTTTCGCCGCTTCCGGTGGTGCGCGGATGCAGGAAGCCCTGATCTCCCTGATGCAAATGGCCAAGACCTCTGCGGTCCTGGCGCGTCTGCGTGAAGAAGGCATTCCGTTCATCTCCGTGCTGACCGATCCGGTCTACGGCGGCGTTTCCGCCAGTCTGGCGATGCTGGGCGACGTGATTGTCGGTGAGCCGAAAGCCCTGATCGGCTTCGCCGGTCCACGCGTGATCGAACAGACCGTGCGTGAAAAACTGCCGGAAGGTTTCCAGCGCAGCGAGTTCCTGCTGGAGCACGGTGCAATCGACATGATCATTCACCGCCAGGAACTGCGTCCGCGCCTGGGCAACCTGCTGGCACAAATGATGGGTCTGCCGACGCCAAAATTCGTTGCCGCACCCATTGAGCCGATCGTGGTTCCACCGGTACCTGCCAACCTATGACCGAACGTACCCTTGGCGAGTGGCTCGCCTACCTAGAGCAGTTGCACCCTTCGGCCATCGACATGGGCCTGGAGCGCTCGCAACAGGTAGCGTCCCGCATGGGACTGGGCAAGATGGCGCCTCGGGTGATCACGGTCACCGGCACCAATGGCAAGGGGTCCACCTGTGCATTCGTGGCCTCGTTGCTGCGGGCTCAAGGCCTGAGCGTTGGTGTCTACAATTCTCCGCACCTGCTGCGTTACAACGAGCGGGTGCAGGTCAACGGCGTCGAAGCGACGGACGCCGAGTTGTGCGAAGCCTTTGCTGCGGTCGAGGCGGGCCGTGGCGACACTTCCCTGACGTACTTTGAGATGGGCACCCTGGCGGCGTTCTGGCTGTTTCAACAGGCAGCGCTTGATGCCGTGGTGCTGGAAGTCGGCTTGGGTGGGCGTCTGGACACGGTCAACGTGGTCGATGCCGACATGGCGCTGGTCACCAGTATTGGCGTCGATCACGCCGATTACCTGGGCGATACCCGCGAATCCGTGGCTTTTGAGAAAGCCGGCATCTTCCGCCAGGGCGCGCCTGCGCTCTGTGGTGACCTGAATCCTCCGCAACCTCTGCTGGATAAAGCCCGCGAGCTCAATTGCCCGTTTTTCCTGCGTGGGCGCGATTTCGACCTCGGTGTGACCGATCACAATTGGCAATGGCGCGGTCTTGACGCTCAAGGGCGAGTGGTCGAGTTGCATGATCTGCCGTTGCTCGATCTGCCGATGGAAAACGCCGCACTGGCCTTGCAGGCTTACCTGTTGCTCGGTTTGCCGTGGGTCGATTCGCAAGTAATCAATGCGCTGACAGCGACGCGGGTGGCAGGTCGTCTTGACCGCCGTCAAATCGACTGGCAGGGCAAGCGTCTGAACCTGTTGCTGGATGTGGGGCATAACCCGCATGCAGCCGAGTATCTGGCGCGCCGTCTGGCCGTTCGTCCGCCGGTCGGCAAGCGTCTGGCGGTGTTTGGCTTGTTGGCGGACAAGGATCTGGATGGTGTTGTCAGTGAATTGAATGCTAGTGTCCAGCAATGGGCTGTCGCGCCGCTGGATTCGCCGCGTGCGCGCCCGGTGGCCGATTTGCAGGCGGCGTTGCAGAACCTTGGCGCTGCGGTAACGTCTTATGACAGTGTGGCCGCCGCCCTGGAAGGGCAGTGCGCACTGGCAACGAGCGACGACGAGATTCTGTTGTTCGGATCATTTTATTGTGTCGCCGAGGCCCTCGAATGGCTGGCCCGGCGCTCCACGGAGGAAGCGGCAAATGGCATTGCTGGATAAGGCATACAAACAGCGCATGGTTGGCGCCCTGGTTCTGGTGGCGCTGGCGGTTATTTTTCTGCCGATGCTGTTTTCCCGCCAGGATGAGCAGCGTCAAGTGACGGTCGAAGCCCCGGCTGCGCCGCAAGCACCCTCGGTGCCGCCAGTGCAGGTCGAGCCAGTGGTGGTGCCCGAGCCACAAGCGCTGCCTCAGGAGCCTGTGCCAAGCGATGACGAGATCGCTCAGCAAGAAGCACCGGTGGCGCCGATCACCCCGAGTGCGCCAGCCGCGGCTGCGCCTGCTACCAAACCGGTCGCTCCGGCGCCTGTGGTCAAGCCTGCTGCGCCGACCACGCCGCCTGCCCAGCCGATTACGGCCGCGCCGGGCAAGCCAGACACGACTCAAAGCCGCGTCGATGCCAATGGCCTGTCGGTCAGCTGGTCGGTGCAACTGGCCAGTCTGTCGAGTCGTGCAAGCGCAGAAAGTTTGCAAAAAGACCTGCGCAGTCAGGGCTATAACGCCTATATCCGCACGGCCGATGGCAAGAATCGGGTGTTTGTCGGGCCGCTGATCGAGCGCGCCGAAGCGGATCGCCTGCGCGACTTGTTGGGCCGCCAGAAGAACCTCAAGGGTTTTGTGGTGCGTTTCCAGCCTGAGCGCAACTAAAACTATCGCCCCGATTTGAAATGCACTGACAATCGCAGCTTACCGATAGCCATGCGCTCTGCTAAAATGCGCCGCCTTATCCGTCTGTAGGCTGCACTGTGCCATTTACCTGGGTTGACTGGGCGATCGTTGCAATCGTCGCCATCTCCGCATTGATCAGTCTGAGCCGCGGCTTCGTCAAAGAAGCATTATCGCTGGTGACCTGGATCATCGCAGGAGTCGTCGCCTGGATGTTCGGTGGTGCATTGTCCGAGCACCTCGCCGGATACATCGAAACGCCATCAGCTCGTGTGATCACGGGCTGCGCCATCATGTTTATCGCCACGTTAATCGTAGGCGCAATGATCAATTATCTTATCGGCGAGTTGGTACGCGTCACCGGGCTATCCGGGACCGATCGATTCCTCGGCATGGCCTTCGGCGCCGCGCGTGGCGTGTTGCTGGTGGTCGTGGCGGTCGGGCTGTTGAGCCTGGGGCCGGTACAGCAGGACGGGTGGTGGCAACAGTCACAGCTCGTGCCAAAGTTTCTATTGGTCGCAGACTGGTCCAAAAACCTGATCCTCGGGTGGAGCAGTCAGTGGCTTGCCAGCGGTATCAGCGTACCCGCTGAGATACCGTTCAAGGAGCACCTCTTGCCGACGGCCAAAACGCCTCAGTGAGTTGTGTTCAGTTCAGATCCATTAAGTAGGGGTTGCGTCGCATGTGTGGCATCGTCGGTATCGTCGGTAAGTCGAACGTCAATCAGGCGCTGTATGACGCGCTAACCGTCCTCCAGCACCGCGGCCAGGACGCTGCCGGTATCGTGACCAGCCATGATGGCCGGTTATTCCTGCGCAAGGACAATGGCCTGGTGCGTGACGTGTTCCATCAGCGTCACATGCAGCGCCTGGTCGGTCACATGGGCATTGGCCATGTGCGTTACCCGACCGCGGGCAGCTCGACCTCGGCCGAAGCTCAACCGTTTTACGTCAACTCGCCTTACGGCATCACCCTGGCGCACAACGGTAACCTGACCAACGTTGAACAGCTGGCCAAGGAGATTTACGAATCTGACCTGCGCCACGTCAACACCAACTCCGATTCGGAAGTGCTGCTCAACGTGTTCGCGCACGAACTGGCCCAGCGCGGCAAGTTGCAGCCTACCGAAGAAGACGTATTCGCCGCTGTAACCGACGTGCATAACCGTTGCGTCGGTGGTTATGCGGTCGTGGCAATGGTGACCGGTTACGGCATCGTCGGTTTCCGCGACCCGCACGGCATCCGCCCGATCGTCTTCGGTCAGCGTCACACCGACGAAGGCGTCGAGTACATGATCGCCTCCGAAAGCGTCTCCCTGGACGTGCTCGGCTTCACCCTTATTCGCGACCTGGCACCAGGCGAAGCGGTCTACATCACTGAAGATGGCAAGCTGCACACCCGTCAGTGCGCGACCAACCCGTCCCTGACCCCGTGCATCTTCGAACACGTCTACCTGGCGCGTCCGGACTCGATCATCGACGGCGTGTCGGTGTACAAGGCCCGTCTGCGCATGGGCGAGAAGCTCGCCGAGAAGATCCTGCGCGAACGTCCTGAACACGACATCGACGTGGTCATCCCGATCCCGGACACCAGCCGCACTGCGGCCCTGGAGCTGGCGAACCACCTGGGCGTCAAGTTCCGCGAAGGCTTCGTGAAAAACCGCTACATCGGCCGGACCTTCATCATGCCGGGCCAGGCCGCACGGAAAAAATCCGTACGCCAGAAGCTCAACGCCATCGAACTGGAATTCCGCGGCAAGAACGTGATGCTGGTGGACGACTCGATCGTTCGTGGCACCACGTGCAAGCAGATCATCCAGATGGCCCGTGAAGCCGGCGCGAAAAACGTCTACTTCTGCTCCGCAGCACCGGCCGTTCGCTACCCGAACGTCTACGGTATCGACATGCCGAGCGCTCACGAGCTGATCGCCCACAATCGTTCGACCCAGGACGTTGCCGACCTGATCGGTGCCGACTGGCTGATCTATCAGGACTTGCCTGACTTGATCGAAGCGGTCGGTGGCGGCAAGATCAAGATCGAGAAGTTCGATTGTGCGGTGTTCGACGGCCAGTACGTCACCGGTGACGTCGATGAGGCTTACCTGAACAAGATCGAGCAGGCACGTAACGATGCCTCCAAGGTCAAGACGCAGGCCGTCAGCGCGATCATTGATCTGTACAACAACTGAGTAACTACCGGCCCTGAGGGGCCGGTTTTGTATCTACTAGAAGAGCAAGGCAAGGAGTGACAGCATGAGTCAGGATTGGGATGCCGGTCGGCTGGACAGCGACCTCGAAGGCGTAGCGTTCGATACCCTGGCCGTACGCGCCGGTCAGCACCGCACGCCGGAAGGCGAACACGGTGATCCGATGTTCTTCACTTCAAGCTACGTATTCCGTACCGCTGCCGATGCGGCGGCGCGCTTTGCCGGTGAAGTGCCGGGCAACGTTTACTCGCGTTATACCAACCCGACCGTTCGCGCGTTCGAAGAGCGCATTGCCGCGCTGGAAAGCGCCGAGCAAGCGGTCGCCACGGCCACCGGCATGGCAGCGATCATGGCGGTGGTCATGAGCCTGTGCAGCGCTGGTGATCACGTGCTGGTGTCGCGCAGCGTGTTCGGCTCGACCATCAGTCTCTTCGAAAAGTACTTCAAGCGCTTCGGCATCGAAGTCGACTACGTGCCTTTGGCGGACCTGTCCGGTTGGGACGCGGCCATCAAGGCCAACACCAAATTGCTGTTCGTCGAGTCGCCGTCCAATCCATTGGCAGAGCTGGTAGACATTGCCGAGCTGGCGAAAATCGCTCATGCCAAAGGCGCGATGCTGGTGGTCGACAACTGTTTCTGCACCCCAGCGTTGCAACAACCGCTGAAGATGGGCGCGGACATCGTCGTGCACTCGGCGACCAAGTTCATCGACGGCCAGGGCCGTTGCATGGGCGGCGTTGTCGCCGGTCGCAGCGAGCAGATGAAAGAAGTGGTGGGTTTCCTGCGCACCGCCGGGCCGACCCTGAGCCCGTTTAACGCCTGGATCTTCCTCAAGGGTCTGGAAACCCTGAGCCTGCGCATGAAGGCGCATTGCGCCAACGCCCAGCAACTGGCCGAGTGGCTGGAGCAGCAGGATGGCATCGAGAAAGTCCATTACGCCGGCCTCAAGAGCCATCCGCAGCACGAACTGGCGCTGCGCCAGCAGAAAGGTTTCGGCGCCGTGGTGAGTTTCGAGGTCCAGGGCGGCAAAGAGGGCGCCTGGCGCTTTATCGATGCGACCCGTCTGATTTCGATCACCGCCAATCTGGGTGACAGCAAAACCACGATCACGCACCCGAGCACCACCTCCCACGGCCGTCTGGCGCCGCAAGAGCGTGAAGCGGCGGGCATTCGTGACAGCCTGATCCGCATCGCGGTCGGTCTGGAAGACGTGGCAGACCTGCAAGCCGATCTGGCGCGCGGGTTGGCGGCCTTGTGATCGAGTTGGCGACGCCGGGTACCGGCACCCATGGCCGCGTTGCACTGGTCACCGGTGCTGCACGCGGCATCGGTTTGGGGATCGCGGCCTGGCTGATCAGCGAAGGCTGGCAGGTGGTGCTGACCGATCTTGATCGAGAGCGTGGTTCGAAGGTGACAAAAGTGCTGGGCGCAAACGCCTGGTTCGTCGCCATGGACGTCTCGAACGAGGGGCAAGTGGCGCTGGGCGTTGCCGAGGTGCTGGGTCAATTCGGGCGTCTGGATGCGCTGGTGTGCAACGCGGCGGTGGCCGATCCGCACAACATCACCCTGGAAAGCCTCGACCTGGCTTACTGGAACCGGGTGCTGGCGGTCAATCTCAGTGGGCCAATGCTGTTGGCCAAACACTGTGCGCCGTATCTGCGCGCTCACAGCGGTGCGATCGTCAACCTGGCCTCGACCCGTGCCGGGCAATCAGAGCCTGATACAGAGGCTTACGCGGCGAGCAAGGGCGGCCTGCTGGCCCTGACTCACGCGTTGGCCATCAGCCTTGGGCCGGAAATACGCGTCAACGCGGTCAGCCCTGGCTGGATCGACGCGCGAGACCCGGCGGCACGACGTGCCGCCCCCCTGACCGATGCCGACCATGCCCAGCATCCGGCGGGCAGGGTCGGGACTGTCGAAGACGTCGCGGCGATGGTGGCGTGGCTGTTGTCGAAGAATGCCGGGTTCGTCACGGGCCAGGAATTTGTGGTCGATGGCGGCATGACCAAGAAGATGGTCTACAAGTAGAAGCTGCAAGTCTCAAGCTACAAGCGGCAAGTAAATGCGAGCCCGTGCAAGCCCTGAATACGCGATCCTGCTTTTACTTGCCGCTTGAAGCTTGTACTTGGAGCTGTTTTGAAAAAACTTCAATCCTGCTATTGACTTAGGTTCGCTACCTGCGTAAATTTCGCGGCCTCGGAGATGCAAACGGGTGATTAGCTCAGCTGGGAGAGCGTCTGCCTTACAAGCAGAATGTCGGCGGTTCGATCCCGTCATCACCCACCAAATCCGAGAGTCTTGCGAGAGCAAGATGGAAGCTGTTAAAAGCCTCCACCGACGCGCAGCGGTAGTTCAGTCGGTTAGAATACCGGCCTGTCACGCCGGGGGTCGCGGGTTCGAGTCCCGTCCGCTGCGCCATATTTTCCGAGTCAGGCTTGACCTGATTCGAGATTGAAAGAGAGATTGAAAAGTCTCGGAGCTTTCAGTCAGACGAGTTAATTGAGCGTCAGCTCAAAGCGATACGCAGCGGTAGTTCAGTCGGTTAGAATACCGGCCTGTCACGCCGGGGGTCGCGGGTTCGAGTCCCGTCCGCTGCGCCATATCTGCCTCAAGGCCCGCTGAACGCCTTGGAGCTACGAAGAAAGCCGCTGGCAATCTTCGAGTCGATAGCAAAGACCCTGGTCGAAAGACCGGGGTTTTTTGTGTCTGCGATTTGGCTTTTCTCTCCTCCATACCCTCCCCAATGAACCTTTCTGCTCAGTCGATGCATAAAGGGCTTCCTTCGCACGCCTGACATTAATTAGAATCACTCTCATTTACGATAACTCCTTGGCACAGGGCTTCTTGAAATGAGCGATGCAGCGATGCCGGAGGAGCAAACCTTCCATGACTTGTACCGCGACCATCGCGGCTGGCTCGAAAACTGGTTGAGGCGGCGCATGAGCAATGGTCATGATGCGGCGGACCTGAGCCAGGATACGTTCGTGCGTGTGCTCGCCAGCTCCCAGCACATTGCTGACCTGCAAGAGCCCCGTGCCTACCTGGCGACCGTGGGCAAACGGCTGCTGACCAACTTCTACAAGCGCCGCAGCCTCGAACAGGCTTACCTCAACGCCCTGGCGCTGCTGCCCGAAGACTGCGTGCCATCCCCCGAGCAGCGCTGGATTCTGCTGGAAACCCTGCAAGCCCTCGACGAATTGCTCGATGGATTGCCGACCCCGGTACGACGGGCATTTCTCTGGAGCCAACTGGAAGGCCTGGGTTACCAGGAAATCGCCGAGCGCCTGCAAGTCTCCGAACGCACGATCAAGCGCTACATGGCCCAAGCCTACGAACACTGCCTGCTGGTGGACCTGTGATCGGTTCAGCCCCTTCGGCCGACGCCCGCCAAGTCATGCGGGCTGCCGCGCAGTGGCTGGCGCTGATGGAATCGGGCACTGCCAATGAGCAGGACCGTGCCGAGTTGCAGACCTGGCGCGACAGCCATTCCAGTCACGAACAGGCCTGGCAGAAAGCGCAACGCTTGCGTCAACGTTTTAGCGACCTGCCTTCAGCATTGGCGATGGCCAGTCTGGATAGGCCGCAGCCGAGCCGGCGTGCGGTGCTCAAGCGCGCCGTGGGAGCGGTGGCGTTGGTGCCGACTGCCTGGCTGATCAGTCGGCAGTTGCCTTTGGATGTCTGGGGCGCCGACCTGCGCACGGCGACCGGCGAGGGCAAGAAAGTCCGGTTGACCGATGGCAGCTCGCTGCAATTGAACACCGCGAGCGCCGTCGATATCGATCTGAACACTCGGCTACTGAAGCTCGTGGAGGGCGAAATAGCCCTGAAAGTCCCCGGTTCGTCGCCGCTGACGATCCAGACTCACTTCGGCCAGGTAGTCGTCAGTCAGAGCGAAGTGTGTGTTCGCCAGTGGCCGACGGGTTGCCGGGTGTCGGTGCTCAACGGCGCGGTGCAGTTGGAGCCTTTGCGCGGACCGGTCTTTTCATTGCGCGCAGGACAGCAAGTCAGCCTTCAGGCGGCAGGTGCCGGCGCTGTGGAGCCCTTCGACGTGCTTGCTCCAGGCTGGCGAGACGGTGTGTTGATGGCACAGAACCAGCCTCTGGGGGATTTCCTGCGTGAACTCAGCACCTATCGCCCGGGTGTGCTGCGCTGGGAGCCGGAACTGGAATCCCTGCGTGTCACCGGCAGTTTTCGCCTGGAAGACACCGATCGTATCCTCACGCTGTTAGCGGCCAGCTTGCCGCTGGAGGTGCATTCGCGTACGCGTTATTGGGTCACGCTACTGCCGCGCAAAAATAGTGTTTGAAGGGTGTCCCCTTTTTTCGCGTCGCTTGTCATTCAAGGCAAGTGAACGAATCAAGAGAGCTTCTTCAATGCCCGCAGTGTTCCCGTCGAGTCCGCGTTTGGCTTCATCCCGCCTGCGCCCGTTAATGCACTTGAGCCTGTTGCTGAGCCTCAGTGCCTGTCCGTTGTTTATCACCGCCGGTTGGGCCGAAGACGCGCCTCGACGCAGTTATCAGGTGCCGGCAGGCAGCCTTGGTGCAGCGCTGACCCGTTTCGCGGGTCTGGCCGGGGTCAATCTGTCTGTGGACCCGGCGCTGGTGAGCGGTCGCAACAGCCCCGGTCTGTCCGGCGAGTTCGCCGTGGAGGAGGGCTTTGCGCGGCTGTTGCAGGGTTCCGGTCTGCAACTGCAACCGGTGGGCGAGCAGGCCTACATCCTGACCTCGGCGCCCGAAGGCAGCGGTCTGCAACTCGGCGCCACCTCGATTCTCGGTTCCATCGACCCGGTGGGCGGTGATCCGTATGCCGGCGGCCAGGTCGCGCGTCGCGGTTCGCAAGGCTTGCTGGGCTCCAAAGATTTCATGGAAACGCCGTTCAGCATGACCACCTACACCAGCGAGGTGGTCAAGAACCAGCAGGCGCGGACCTTGGGCGACCTGATCGCCAACGATCCATCGGTTCGTGCCACGAACCCGGCGGGTGGGCGCTATGAGCAGTTCACCATTCGAGGGTTGAGCCTGTTCAACAGTGATGTTGCCTACAACGGTCTCTACGGCGTGTTGCCGACTTATACGATTGATATGGAGATGGCCGATCGTGTCGATGTGATCAAAGGTCCGAGCCAACTGATCAACGGCATCTCGCCGCGGGGCAGCGTGGGTGGCGGGATCAACGTGGTGGCCAAGCGCGCCACCGACAAGCCCATTACTTCGTTTACCGGTATGTACGCTTCCGACAGCCAGGTCGGCGGCGCAGTGGATGTTGGCCGGCGCTTTGGTGAAGACAACAAGTTCGGCATTCGTTTCAATGGCGTGAAGCAGTCCGGCGACACCGAATGGGATCAGCAGAATGTCGACCGCGAGATGGCCGTGCTGGGCCTGGATTTTCGCGGTGAACGCCTGCGTCTCTCGACGGACGTCGGCCGTACCGAGCGTGATACCGACGCGCCGCAGGAGCGGGTGCAGGTCAACGCCAACGCGCAGGTTCCACATGCCAGCGATGTGCGTCACAACTATGCGCAACCCTGGAGCAAGGCGAGTACCAACGACACTTTCGGCACGGTGAACGCCGAATTCGACGTCAACGATTCCGTCATGCTCTACGGCGGTGTGGGCGCGCGCAAAAGCAATCATGATTTTCTCCGGCATGCCGTCGCGGTCACCAACGACAAGGGCGATTTCAGCGTTCAACCCCGTGATTTCACCCGCGACGAAAACGTCCGGACGGCCACGGCTGGGGTGCGCAACTGGTTTCATACCGGCCCGGTGAGCCACGAGGTCAACCTGGCGGCCAGTTATTTCTACATGGACTTCGAAAATGGCGGCGCACGTTACGCGGCGGCCCCCAGCAACCTCTACAACCCTGTGGAAACACCGACGCCGGTCAGGCCGACGCGCCAGGATCCGAAGGTCTATACCGAGAACCGCTTCAGCGGCGTGGCCTTGTCCGACACCCTGGGATTCTTCGATGACCGGCTGCTGCTGACCCTAGGCGCCCGCTGGCAGCGGGTGAAGGTCGACGACTGGTCGGATAACATCAAAGGCGACACCGCCTACGACGAGGAAAAGGTTTCGCCGTCGGGCGGCATCCTGTTCAAGGCCACCGATAAGCTGTCGCTGTACGCGAACTACATGGAAGGCCTGAGCCAAGGCAAGATCGCACCGTCGACCTCGATCAACGAAGACGAGATTTTCCCGCCATTCATCAGCCGCCAGGTCGAGGTCGGCGCCAAGTATGACGCCGGCGCGTTTGCCATGACCGCTGCGGTGTTCCGGATCAAGCAGCCGGCCTATGAGACCAACGCCACCACGCGGGTTTTCGGCCCGAACGGCAAGCGTGAAAACACGGGTGTGGAACTGAGTGTGTTCGGTGAGCCGCTCGAGGGTTTCCGCCTGCTCGGCGGCGTCATGTATATCGACAGCGAGTTGACCAACACCGCCAATGGCACCTTCGACGGCAACCGGGCGCCGGCCACTCCGAAATACAACGTCAACCTGGGCGCCGAGTGGGACGTGCCCACCGTGCAGGGCCTGACCCTCACCAGCCGGGGCATCTATTCCAGTTCGCAGTATCTGGACCAGTCCAACAACAAGGAGATCGACTCGTGGGAGCGTTTCGACGTGGGCGCACGCTACGCGTTCAAGGTCGAGGAAAAGAACATCACATTGCGCGCCAACATCGAGAACGTGGCCGACAAGCGCTACTGGAGTTCGGCCGGGGCGTCGGATGACAGTGAGCCAGGGTTGACGCTGTCGACACCGCGGACCTATCTGCTTTCGGCGACCGTCGACTTCTGACGGCATCGCGTTGACTGACCCGACGCCATCGCGAGCAGGCTCGCTCCCACACTGGTTTTGTGTTGTTGCATAGATTTAATCAACAACACCAATTCCCTGTGGGAGCGAGCCTGCTCGCGATAGCGGCATCAGCAACGCCGCAAGACTCAGCCCTGCAAATACACCGCATGCGTATGGGTGTACTCGTAAAGCCCATGCTTGCCATCCGCGCCGCCAATCCCGGATTTACGCACCCCGGCATGGAAGCCCTGCATGGCCTCGAAGTTCTCGCGGTTGACGTAAGTCTCACCAAAATCCAGCTCGCGCATTGCGTGCATGGTTTTACTGAGGTCGCGGGTGTAGATCGACGAAGTCAGGCCATAGTCGCAGTCGTTGGCCAGGGCGATGGCTTCGTCGAGGTCGTCGATAATCTGGATCGGCAGCACCGGGCCGAAAATCTCTTCGCGCATGATCTCCATGTCGGCGCTGCACCCGGCCAATACCGTGGGCTGGAAGTGAAAGCCGTTCGGCAAATCGGCAATCTGCCCACCGCTGATCAGACTCGCGCCCTGGCTCAAGGCCGTGCGCACTTTGCGGTTGACGCTGTCCAGGCCCTGACGGTTGATCAGCGGGCCCATTTCCACCTCTGGCCGGGCAATCGGATCGCCATAACGGGTGGCGCTCATCGCCGCTGCGATGCGTTCGATAAACGAGTCGGCGACCTTGCGTTCGACGTACACCCGCTCGGCGCAATTGCACACCTGACCGCTGTTGATGATCCGCGAGTCGCGAATGGCTTTTACTGCCAGATCAAGGTCGGCATCCGCCAGCACAATGGCCGGCGCCTTGCCGCCCAGTTCCAGGTTGAGTTTGGTGATGTTCGGTGCGGCGGCGGCCATGATTCGCGAACCGGTGTCGACGCTGCCGGTGAAGCTGATCATGTCCACGCCCTTGTGCGCACTGAGCGCCGCGCCCACTCGACCATCGCCGCAAACCACGTTGAACACGCCCGCCGGCAGATCGGTTTCGGCCACCAGCCGGGCGAATTCGAAGCAGTTGTTCGGGGTTTCTTCACTGGGTTTGATCACGATGGTATTGCCGGTCAGCAGGGCCGGGGCCATCTTGCGGGCAATCAGGAAGAACGGGAAATTCCACGGCAGAATCCCGGCGACCACGCCCAGTGGTTTGCGAAACAGAAAGATGTTTTCGTTCTGCCGGTCGCTGGTGATGATTTCGCCTTCGATGCGCCGGGCCCACTCGGCCATGTAGTCGAGGTAGTCGGCGGTGAAATTGACTTCCACTTCCGCCAGGCCGCTGACCTTGCCTTGTTCGAGGGTGATGGTGCGGGCCAAGTGCTGGACGTTCTCCCGCAGCTTGGCGGCGATCCGGCGTAGATGCCCGGCGCGTTCAATCGCCGGTTTGCGCGACCAGTCTTTTTGCGCGGCGCGCGCGGCGGCAAGGGCGCGGTCGACGTCTTCGGCCGTCGAGGCCGGGACTTTCGACAGCATGACACCCGTGGCCGGGTTGATCACATCGATATGGTCGGTGCTGGCCACGAACTGGCCGTTGATGAAGTTTTCGTACACGGGCACGGACGACATTGGGGCGACTCCTTGGCTGATCAGTAAGTGCGCGACGGCGCGTGTTCGGTGGCTGGTGTGCGATAGCGGGCCAGGGTGGCCGTGGCGCTTTGGCGCAGCAGGCTGATGTCGATGGCCACGGCAATGAACTGACAGCCCCAGCTTTGATAGCGGCGCACGTCTTCTTCGTTCGGCGCGAGGATGCCGCAAGCCTTGCCGGCTGCGAGCGTTGCTTTCACTGCGTGCTGGATGCGTTCCTGAACGTCAGGATGGCCAGGGTTGCCTGCATGGCCGAGGCCGATGGACAAATCCGCCGGGCCGATAAACACCGCGTCGACGCCTTCGATGGCGGCGATCGCTTCGACGTTTTCCACGCCAATCCGCGATTCCACCTGAACGATCAGGCACAACTGCTCATGGGCGGTGTTCAAATAATCCGGCACGCCGTCCCAGCGCGTGGCGCGGGTCAAACCGCCGCCGACGCCGCGAACACCGTGGGGCGGGTAACGCATGGCGCGCACCAGGGCGGCCGCTTGCTCGGCGGTTTCCACCATCGGAATCATCAGCGTCTGCGCACCGATATCCAGCAGTTGCTTGATCAGGTTGGCATCGCCCGTCACCGCACGCACCACGGGCGCCGTGGAGTAGGGCGCCACCGCCTGTAATTGCGCGAGTACGCCGGGCACGGTGTTCGGCGCGTGTTCACCGTCGATCAGCATCCAGTCGTAACCGGTGGTGGCGACGATTTCGGCGGCGTAGCCGGTGGCGAAACCGGCCCAGATTCCGTACTGGGTCGCCGGATTTTTCAGCGCGGCCTTGAAAGCGTTGTGAGGCATGTTCATAGCGGGGTCCTTTCTCAGCGGTTGTACGGCCGATGCAGTTGGCATTCCGGGTTCAGGGTCACGCCGAAACCTGGCTGGTCGAGTGCCGAGAGGCGCATGCGGCCGTTCACCGGAACCGGTTCGCCGAGCAATTGCGGGTGGAACATCGGCACCACTTCGTCAGCCTTCGGCGCCATCATCAGAAACTCGGCGAACGGGCTGTTATGCCGGGTGGCGACGAAGTGGTAGCTGTAAACCGAAGAACCGTGAGGAATCACCAGCGCGTTGTGGGCATCGGCCAGGGCGGAAATCTTCACCAGTTCGGTGATCCCGCCGCACCAGCCAACGTCCGGCTGGATGATGTCGCAGCAGCCCATTTCCAGGAGCATGCGGAAACCCCAGCGGGTGGCTTCGTGTTCGCCGGTGGTCACCAGCATGCCTTTGGGCACGTTGTTGCGCAGAGCCGCGTAGCCCCAGTAATCGTCCGGCGGCAGAGCCTCTTCGATCCACTTCAAGCCGTACTCGTGGGCGCCGACCGCCAGCTTGGTGGCGTAGTTGAGGTCCAGGCTCATCCAGCAATCGAGCATCAGCCAGAAGTCCGGGCCCACCCGCTCGCGCATGGTCGCCAGTTCTTCGAGGTTCTTGCGCAGGCCTTCCTCGCCTTCGGCCGGGCCGTGATGCAACGGCATCTTGCCGCCAATGAAGCCCATTTTCTGCGCCAGGTCCGGACGGGCGCCGGTGGCGTAGAACTGCAATTCGTCGCGCACCGCACCGCCGAGCAACTGATGCACCGGCTCTTTGCGGATCTTGCCGAGCAAGTCCCACAACGCCAGATCAACCCCGGAGATCGTGTTGATGACGATGCCTTTGCGACCGTAATACAGGGTCGATTGGTACATCTGGTCCCAGATTTTTTCGATGTCGGTGACCCGTGCGCCTTCGAGGAAACGCGCCAAGTGTTTTTCGACAATGTACGCGGCAGGCTCGCCACCGGTGGTGACGGCGAAACCGACCGTGCCGTCGCTGGCTTCGATCTCGACCACCAGCGTGCCGAGCACGTTGATGCCGAAGGTGCGGCGGCTCTGGCGATACTCGGGGTATTTGCTCATCGGCGTGGCAATGTGATCGTCGATCCAGTGACCGTCCGCCTGATCGTGATAATCCGCGCCGCCGCCTCTCAACGTGAAGGCGCGGACGTGTTTGATGGTTGGAATGCCCATGGTGTGACTCCTCAGGTTAAACGGTGGCCGGTGTGTTGGAAGGCTTGTGGACGGGTGAGCGGATGCCCAGGACCAGCAACGCGGCGATGACGGTGGTGCCGGCCAGCACGTACAAGCCTGCGGCCGGTGAATGGAAGGCGCCTTCGGCCCAGTTCTTCAGGACCGGGGCGATGAAGCCGCCGAGGGCGCCGAACGAGTTGATCAGGGCAATCCCGGCTGCAGCGGCGCTGCCGGCGAGATAGCTGGAAGGAAAGGTCCAGAACACCGGTTGCACAGCGATGAAACCCGAAGCGGCGAAACACAGGGCGACGATGCCGAGGAACGGGCTGGCGAAGGTCACCGAGCAGGCGATTCCGGCTGCGGACATCAGCAACGTCAGGCAGGCGGTGCGGCGACGTTCGCCGGTGCGGTCGCTGTAGCCGGGGATCAGGTACGCCGCGACTATCGCGCAGATCCATGGGATCGCCGTGACCAGTCCGACCATCAGCCCGACCTTTGTGCCCAGCAGCCCGCCGACCTGGGTCGGCAGATAGAACACCACGCCGTAGACGCTGGCCTGAATCAGCAGATAAATCAGGCACAAGTACAGAACTGAGGGTTGGCACAGAACATTGAGCAGGCTGCGGCCATGATTCTGTTTGTGGCTATCTTCTTGATCGAGGATGCCTTGCACTTGCTGGCGTTCTTCAACCGTCAGCCACTTCGCGTCAGCCGGGCGATTGTCCAGATACCAATAAGCCCAGACGCCCACCGCCGTGGCCATCAAGCCTTCAACCGCGAACAGCCATTGCCAGCCGTGGACGCCGGCAAATCCGTCCAGCTCCAACAGCAAGCCAGACAACGGACTGCCAAAGATGAACGCCAGCGGTGCACCGAAGTAGAAAAAGCCCATGGCTTTGCCGCGCGCGGCGCTGGGGAACCAGTAGGTGAGGTAAAGGATCACGCCGGGGAAGAAACCGGCCTCGGCCACGCCCAGCAAAAAGCGCAGGACGTAGAAACTGGTTTCGGTGTGGGCAAAGACCATGGCGGCGGAGACCAGCCCCCAGGTCACCATGATCCGGCACATCCACAGGCGGGCGCCGACACGGTGCAGGATCAGATTGCTCGGCACTTCAAGCAGCGCGTAACCCACGAAAAACACCCCGGCGCCGAAGGCGAAGGCGGCGTCGCTGATGTTGGTGTCGGCTTGAAAGGCTTGCTTGGCGAACCCGACGTTGGCGCGGTCGAGGAAGGCCATGATGTACATCAGTAGCAGGAAAGGGAGTAGCCGCCAGGAAATTTTGGCGAGCAGAGGCGCAGGTAGAGTCTTCATCGCAGTTTTCCTTTGGTAGGGCATTTGTTCTTATGGGAAAGACTGTACGGCCGCGGATCGATGCGTTACAAATCGAATCTAGCTCACAACTGATACCTTCAGGGTATCGATAACAAAGGCCCGCCATGACCACGCCGATCATCTCCCGCAGCCTGCTCAACCGCCTGCGCTACAAGCATTTGCACATGCTGGTGACGCTCAGCAGCAGTCAGAACCTGCACCGCGCCTCACAAAGCCTGAACATGTCGCAACCGGCGGCGACCCGGATGCTGCATGAGATTGAAGACATGTTCGGCTGCGATCTGTTCGAGCGCCTGCCGCGCGGAATGCGGCCAACAGCGCTGGGCAGCGAGTTGATTCGTTTCGCCGAATCCGCCCTCAGCGGCCTCGACCGCTGCGCCGAAGACCTGATTGCGCGGCAGCAGGGCGGTTACGGTTATCTGTCCATCGGCACCATCATGGGCGCCGCGCCCGACCTGGTGATGGATTCGATTGCCGAAATCAAGGCGCTCAATCCGCAGTTGCGCATTCGCATCATGGGCGACACCAGCGATCAGGTGATCCAGTTGCTGGAGCAGGGCCGCATCGACCTCGCCATTGCCCGTCGCAACGCGGCCACCGACAGCGAACATTACGAGTTCGAACAGCTGGGCAACGAACGGTTGCTGGTTGTCGTTCACGCCGGTCATCCCTTGGTGCAACGGGAAACGCTCGAACTCTCGGAACTGGTCAGCGGCTGGCCGTGGATCCTGCAGCCGGAAACCAGCCCGGCGCGCATCGGGCTGGATCAGGCCTTGCAGCGCCTGGCGTTGCCGACACCCGCCGACATCATCGAATGCAGCTCGGTGTACTCGATGCAGCAACTGATTCAACTGACCGACGCCATCATGGTGCTCTCGGAAACCGCGTTGCGCGACTACCTGAAAATGGGTCTGGTGGTGGCGCTGCCGGTGGAGCTGGATGTGCAACTGGCGCCATTCGGATTGTTGCTGCGCAAGGGCGAACACATCAGCCGGGAGTTGGGTTTGTTCATCGATTTGCTTCGCCGGAAAGTGGCGGTTTTCTGATTATTTGGTCAGATTTTTGTTGCCAGTTGTTTTCTACAAGCCGATATATCTATAAAGTTAACCTTTCGGTCAGCTTTGCACTGTCAACACAGCCCTTTGCCTCGTCAAAAAGGGCTTCTGCAAGACTCGAGATCCCCAGAACATAACCAGAAGGGCGGACCCATAACCGCCCAGAGGATGATCCATGTCCAACCGTGAAATATCCCGGCGCTCGTTCCTTCAGGGCGGGCTGGTGGCGGGTGTGAGCGTGACGCTCACGCCGCTCAGCAGTCAGGCGCTGGCGGCCTTGATGGAAAACAGCGTGACCGTGCCTTCCGAGCAATGGCTCGGCAACAACGGCAAGGCGCGCTCGCGTAACGATGCCTTGTCCAAGGTCTGCGGCAGCAAAGTGTTTGCCCGCGACATCCGCGCCAAGGACATGCCGGGCTGGCCGCAGCAACAAGGCCACGCCATGCTGCTGAAGACCACCAAGGCCGATCGCATTTATGCCGGTTACGACCTGACGTGGCTCGGCGCCGACTTGCAGCCGGACCGCATCGTCACCGCCGCCGACCTGGACAAGAACGGCATCGCCTTCCCGGAAGAGCACGCGCCGGATCCGCTGCTGCCGGAGGGCAAGGTGCCGATGTTCATCGGCCATCCCGTGGCGATCCTGATCTGGAACGACTTCGAACGCTTCCGCCAGGCCAAGGCCAGACTCAAATTTAATGACAAAGCGATTCGTTACGGCGACAAAGTGCCGTTCTACGAAGGCGATCCCTACGGCAGTTTCCGCTACGTGCGCGTCGGTGGGGCGACCTCGGCGGATGAAGACGAATTCGCCAGCCTGAAGGATTCGATCCTGTTCCCGATGCTGCGCAACCGTCGTCCGGTGTGGAATTCCCAACCGAACCTGCACGGCAACCTGACCGAGCGCGGCTTGTTCTACGCCGAGCGCATGAAGCAGCAAATCGACACGCCGCCAGACAACTGGCTGGTGTTCGACGAGCGCTACAAAACCCCGTCAATCGAACCGGCCGCGATGGAGCCAGACAACGGCAACGGCTGGTACGACCCGGCGACCAAAACCCTGCATTTTGTCGTCGCCACTCAGTGCCCGCTGGAGACCGCGAGCGAAACCGCGAAGATGATCGCACCGTCGCGTTTCGGCCTGGCCAACCTGAACATGCACCCGGGCTACACCGTCGGTTATGGCTCCAAAGATCACAACATTTTCGTGTACTACGCGGCGCTTGCGGCGTTGTACGGCGCCGGTGTGCCGGTGCGTCTGGCCAACGATCGCTACGAGCAGTTCCAGAGCGGCATCAAGCGTCACCCGTTCGACATCCGCTACCAACTGGCGGTCGACAAGACCGATCACAGCTTCAAAATTTTCCGCGCCGAGATGAACGTCGACGGCGGTGGACGGATCAACTACAGCCCCTCTGTCGCGGCGGTTGGCGCCACGGCGGCGCAGTCGATCTACTACATGCCGCAGAACGATTTGCAGGTCACCGCCTACCATTCCCGCGCCGTTGAAGCCGGGTCAATGCGTGGATACGGCACCCTGCAAAGCATGGCCTCGACCGAGATGATGGTCGATGAGATTGCCGATCGCCTCGGCATTGACGCCATTGATCTGCGCAAGAAAAACGCCATGGTCTCGGGCATGAAAAACACCCAGGGCGCGGTGCCGGCAGGCGCGTTGCGCCTGCACGAAATTCTCGATAAAGCCGCTGTCCACGAAGTCTGGAAAAACCGCGACGCGATCAAAAAGCAGCGCGAAGCCCGGGACCCGGACAACTGGTACGGCGTCGGTTTTGCCATCTGCCAGAAAGACTTCGGCACCGGTTCCGAAGCGCCGATGGCCAGCATCGAATTCACCGCTGATGGGCACATCACCCTGCGCCACATCGGTATCGAAATCGGCACCGGCATGTCCACCTCGCAAGCCTTGGTCGTGGCGGATTTCCTTGGCGTCCCGGCGACTGAAGTGAAGACCGGCGAGACCGAATGGAAAGAGTTGCAGCTGATCACCGGCGGCAACCCGTACCTCATGAGCCAGGCCGAGCAGGACACTGTGCTGCGCAATCCGCGCTGGGTCGGCAAACTCGCCTCGGCCTCATCGGCGACCAACTCCGCCTATTACTTCAGCCACGCCACCCGTGAAGCGGCGCGCGTGTTGTTCAACCACGGTTTGTGGCCGGCGGCGTTGCAGATCTGGGGCCAGGGCCCTTACGGCGGCCAGGCCAACCCGTATGTGGTTCGCCGTGAAGATGCGCATTGGGTCGACGGCCGACTCACCGCCAACGGCATGCAGCCGCTGAGCTTTGAGCAACTGGCCAGGCACGCCCACGAAAAAGGCCTGGTGACCGGCGCGACCGTGCACGGTTTCAACCGCTGGAGTTGGGCCGAGGCCGAGTTCAGCATCGACGGCGTGCGTGAACGTCTGCCGCTGGACGGCTTGGCGGTCAAGTACGGCGATGGCGCGCCGAGCGTGAAAAAGGCGCAGATGAACAGCGCCGGTTTTCACTTGCTGGATCGCCAGAACGTGCATTACCCGGACACGCAGTTGAACAACGCGGCGGTGACGTATTACAGCCCGGTGGCGACGCTGGTGGAGCTGAAAGTGAACAAGGGCTCCGCCGAAGTGCAGGTGCTCAACCACCACTCGTGGGTCGAGTGCGGTCGGGTGCTGGTGGAAGAACTGGTCAAGGGCCAGCTCGAAGGCGGGATCGCCATGGGCATCGGCCATGCGTTGATGGAGGAGATGCCGCTGTATGAAGGCGGGCCGGGGGAGGGTGACTGGAACTTCAACCGTTACCGCTTGCCGATGGCGCGCCACGTAGCGGTGTGGACGCAGACGGCTGAAATCCTGCCGCCGCTGTCGCCAAGCGATCCATCCAAGGGCATCGCCGAAGTGGTGATGATCCCGGTGGTCGGTGCCATCGGTAACGCTGTGGCGCATGCCATCGGCAAACGGGTCCGCGACCTGCCTATCACTTCTGCCCGCATCAAGGAGGCCCTCAATGGCTAACCGTCCGCTTCAACTGACCCTCAACGGTCAATCCGTCGGCCCGGTGGACATCCCTGATGACCTGCCGATGATCGATTACCTGCACGAATACAAAAACCTCACCGGCTCGCGCCTGGGCTGCGGCCAGGGCATCTGCCACGCCTGCGTAGTGATCGTCGACAACCCGGACGGCACCAGCGAAGAAGTGCGCACCTGCATCACCGGTGCGCACTATTTCGAAGGCAAAAAAGTGCGGACCATTGAAGGCCACGCGACCCGCGATGAACAGGGCCAGGTCACCGAACTCAATCCGATCCAGCAGCGCTTCGTCGATGAATTTGCCTTCCAGTGCAGCTACTGCGCACCGGGTTTTGTAAATGCCGCGACGGTGTTGGTGGAGAAGCTGCAGCGTCAGCCCATCGTCAAAAGCCAGCTGGAAAAAGTCATCGAGGACAGCCTCGGTCACCATATCTGCCGCTGCACCGGCTACGTGCGGTATTACAGCGCGACGCGCAACGTGCTGACCGATCTCGGCCTGGTCAAGGAGGGTTGAGCATGAAGCATTTACTGTCCCGTCTGGCGTTGGCGGTGGGTCTGGCTGCGTCTGTGTTGCTGGCTCATGCGGATGATCAAGTCGTTCGTGGTGCCTATCTCGCCCGCGCCGCCGATTGCATGGCCTGCCACACCGCGCCGGGTGGCGCGCCGTATGCCGGTGGGCTGCCGATCGTCTCGCCGTTCGGCACGATCTACGGCACCAATATCACCCCGAGCAAAGAGCACGGCATCGGTTTGTACAACGATGACGAATTCTTCGCCGCGCTCACCGAGGGCAAGCGTCGCGATGGCGCGAACCTGTATCCGGCGATGCCGTACACCTCCTATCACTTGATGCCGCGCGCAGATTCCGATGCGATTCACGCGTACCTGAAAACCGTCGAGCCGATCGAACGGGCAGCGCCGGTCACGAGCCTGAGCTTTCCGTTCAACGTGCGCCTGGGCTTGACGGGCTGGAACATGCTCTACGGCAAGGACGTGAAGCTGGCGCCGGCCGACGGCAAAAGCGAAGCCTGGAAGCGCGGCCAGTACATGGTCGACGTGCTCGGTCATTGCGGCGAATGCCACACCCCGCGCGGCTTGCCGGGCGCGATGCAGCAGGACAAACGCATGACCGGCGGCGTGCTCAACGGCTATCTGGCGCCTAGCCTGCTGGCCAACGACCTGGCCGCTCGCGGCTGGAATCATCAGGACCTGAGCACGTTCCTCAAACACGGCATGAGCGCCCAGGGCACGATGTTCAACGAGATGTTCCCGGTGTTTCACAACAGCACCCAAGGCCTCAATGACCCGGACCTGGCAGCAATGGCAACCTTCCTGCTCGGCGATCAACCGCCGACCGCGAAGGTTCTGACCGACGTGCCGCTGGACAAGCTCGGTGCCAGCGCCCAGCGCGGTCGTCAGGATTACCTGAACGTCTGCGCCGGTTGCCACGCGGTCGGCGGCGAGGGCAAGCCGCACATCGCCGTGGCCATGCGCGGCAACACCACGCTGCGCCTGGAAGATCCGCGCAACCTGGTGCGGGTGATCGACGACGGCATTGGTGAGCAGAAATTCACCGGGTTCGAACACATGCAACCGATGCCGGGGTTCGCGGAGAAGCTCAGTCACGAGCAACTCACCGATCTGCTCAACTACCTGCGTCAAGGGTGGGGTGGTCAGACAGGTGATCTGGCCGTGAGCGACGTGCAGACGTTGCGCGCCGATGCACCGCCACTCGAGCACAAGGCGCACTGACATGCAGCATCTCGATCTGCAAGTCGTGCGCCGGGCGCTGGAATGGTCGATGGCCGGCCAGCGCATCTGGCTGTGCACGGTGCTCGCCACCTATGGCTCGGCGCCGCGCGCGCCGGGCTCGTTGCTGGCGGTGAACACCGACGGACAATGGATCGGCTCGCTGTCCGGCGGCTGCGTCGAGGAAGACTTTCTCGAACGCGTCGCCGAGGGCGCGTTTGTTGATGCGGTCAGCGTGGTCCGTTATGGCGACGGCGACGATCCGCATTCTCGTGTGAGTCTGCCCTGCGGTGGTGTGCTCGATGTACTGGTGGAGAAGCTCGAATCCGGGTGTGAAGTTCAGGCTCATCTGCGGGAGCTGGAGTCGGCGTTGCTGGGCCAGCGGCGGCTGATCCGCGAGATTGATCTGGCCAGCGGTGCACGCAGCCTATTCACTGATCGTGAGCAGGGCGTGCGCATCGAACGGGAGATTGATCGGGTGCGCGTGCGGATCGGCGCGGCTCAGCGTTTGCTGTTGGCGGGGTATTCCAGCGTCGCCCAGGCGTGCGCGGAGTTTGCGGTTGGCCTCGGGTTCGAGGTGATTCTCTGTGATCCGCGCGACGAGGTGCTGGAAGGTGTCGTGCTGGAAAACGTTGAGATTCGTCGTCAATTGCCGTCCGTGTTCATTGCTGACGGCGGCTGCCACAGCGACACCGCGGTGGTGGCCTTGACTCACGATCCGCGCATCGACGATTTGGCGATGATGGAAGCCGTGCGCACCGAGGCGTTTTACATCGGTGTGATGGGCTCCCTGCAGACCTCGCAGAAGCGCTTCGAGCGGTTGCGCAGGATTGGTGGGTTGGGAGACGCAGAACTGGCGCGGATTCATGCGCCCATCGGCCTGAATCTGGGCAGTAAAACCCCTGCGGAAATTGCCCTCGCCGTACTCGCCGACATCCTGCGAATCCGCAGCGGCATCGCACGGGATCGACTTTAAATACCATTCCCCTTGTGGGAGCGAGCCTGCTCGCGAAGAGCCCGGCACATCCAACATCCATGTTGACTGTTTCGCCGCCTTCGCGAGCAGGCTCGCTCCTACAAAGGATTTCAGTATTCTTAGTACCCGAACTTGTCCCGCAGCCCGTAGTACCAAGCACCCAGCGCGGCAAACGGTGTGCGCAGCAATTGCCCGCCGGGGAACGGGTAGTGCGGCAGATCGGCAAACGCGTCGAAACGCTCAGCCTGGCCACGCAGCGCTTCGGCCAGCACCTTGCCCGCCAGGTGCGTGTACGTGACGCCGTGGCCGCTGCAGCCCTGGGAATAGTAGATGTTGTCGCCGATCCGCCCGACCTGGGGAAGGCGCGAGAGGGTCAGCAGGAAATTGCCGGTCCAGGCGTAATCAATCTTCACGTCCTTGAGTTGCGGGAACGCCTTGAGCATCTTCGGCCGGATGATCGCTTCGATGTTCGCCGGATCCCGCGCGCCATAGACAACACCACCCCCGAAGACCAGGCGCTTGTCGCCGGTCAGGCGGTAGTAATCGAGCAGGTAATTGCAGTCCTCGACGCAGTAATCCTGCGGCAGCAGACGCTTGGCCATTTCATCGCCCAAAGGCTCGGTGGTGATGACCTGAGTGCCGCAAGGCATCGACTTGGCCGCGAGTTCCGGCACCAGGTTGCCGAGATAGGCATTGCCGGCCACGATAATGAATTTGGCCCTGACCTTGCCCTGTGGTGTATGCACCACCGGATTTGCGCCGCGCTCAATGCGGACCGCTGGCGACTGCTCATAAATAGTACCGCCCAGCGACTCGACCGCCGCCGCTTCGCCCAATGCCAGGTTGAGTGGGTGAATGTGCCCGCCGCTCATGTCGAGCATGCCGCCGACGTATTGCTCGCAGGCCACCACTTCACGTATGCGCTTTTGATCCAGCAACTCAAGCTGCGTATGACCAAAACGTTCCCACAGGCGTTTCTGCGATTCCAGATGGCCCATCTGCTTGGCAGTGATGGCAGCGAACACGCCACCGTCCTTCAAGTCGCACTGGATATTATATTTGGCGACCCGCTCACGAATGATCCGCCCGCCTTCAAACGCCATTTGCCCCAGCAACTGAGCCTGCTTGGGACCGACGCTGCGTTCGATCACATCAATGTCACGGCTATAACTGTTAACGATCTGTCCACCGTTACGGCCCGACGCACCAAAACCCACCTTGGCGGCTTCCAGCACCGTGACCTTGAAACCGTTCTCCAGCAAAAACAGGGCAGAGGACAGACCGGTGTAACCGGCACCGATCACACAGACATCAGTCTCTACGTCATCCTGCAAGGCCGGGCGCGGCGGAACCGCATTGGCCGACGCGGCGTAATAGGATTCGGGGTAGGGGGTGTTCGCCATCCGGCTGCCTCTGTTTAATATATTTTACGAGTGCCTCGATCCTACCCGAGTTAAAAAACGACCGCCAGCCACCGGAAAATCTTCTTAACCGCCGCTAAATTAAATATTTTGCATATTCATAGGGTTAGCTCGAAAAAAGGTGTTGACACCCCTCCGGAATTCCGTAGAATGCCGCCTCACAGCAGGCACGTAGCTCAGTTGGTTAGAGCACCACCTTGACATGGTGGGGGTCGTTGGTTCGAGTCCAATCGCGCCTACCAAACAAAATCCGCTCTGCTGGGCGGTCTAGAAGGGCTCACCGAAAGGTGGGCCCTTTTTTGTTGTCTGGTGTTTGGGCAAACTTTGGGAATATTTTGGGCAAACGACCACCGCGCTACACCTTGAGGTCGGCTTTGACCTTCATGTAAACCACTGCGTCATCGCCGTGCCCTGCCTGGTAGTGCTCGGTCATCTTCACATCTGCGTGACCCATCAATGTGTCGGGGATGCCACGCATCCTCCCGACGGCCGGCCAAGCAGCCGGTTTTTTTGTGTCTGGGGAAACGTGATGGATGCCGGTGTCTGCCAAGCGCCGTACCAGTTCAGCTGCTGGAACAAGAGCGACACGAACTACCCGTCCTTGATCGGTGCCAAAGCGATTCCGTTCCGGGAGCTTGCCCAAGCGCGGATCGTTGCTGACCAGGTGATCGACGGCAGGGTGCCAGATCCCACCGGCGGCGCCACGCACTATTACGCCATTGCCATGAAGAAGGCCCCCGGTTGGGCGGCGAAAGCTAAGGAAACTCTTAGGCTTGGTGGCCATGTATTCTTCAAGGATGTGCCGTGATGACACCGACGCAGAAGCTGATCGGTCTGCTGGCGCTGATTCTGGTTCTGACAGCAGGCGCCGCGGCGGGCGCTTGGAAGGTGCAGGACTGGCGGTATGGTAAGCAACTCGCTAAGCAGGTCATCTTACATAAAGACGACCTGGCCGCCATCAGCAGCGCGGCGGCTGCCCAGGTTCGTACCGATCAGGAAAAACGCCGGGCGCTCGAGCTACGGCTGTCGGCCAGCGAAGAAACCCACCACAAGGAGCTAACCGATGCTCAAGCTAATCAGGCTCGCCTGCGCGATCGCCTTGCCACTTCTGATTTGCGCTTGTCAGTCCTTCTCGACTCAGCGGATACAGCCAGTGGTTGCGCAGTGCCAACCGTTGCCGTTGCCGGCAGCGTGGTTCATGGAGGGGCGCGAGCCCGACTTGACCCGGCGCATGCTCAACGAATTGTCGCCATTACCGACGCCGGCGACCAAGGATTGATCGCGCTGCGCGCGTGCCAAACCTACGTGCGAGAATTGTCGCGATGACGATCGTGATAGGCCAGAGGGAATTTTACTGTGAAGCGGTGAGCGAGCTTGTTGTGTCCTTGCACGCCTCGGACAAAAGGGTAGGGGGCACAAAGGTATCGCCCACTTTCGAAAAATATTTATCCTGCAGCCCGGCGTCAAAACCAGTAGGGCTAGCGCTAGATCCAAGGTAACGAACAGTGGAATCAGTGCAGTTGAACTCAAGCTTCACGTAAGTCTTGTAATTGCCAAAGTCCCTTTCCGTGATAACGGTTCGGGTTTGATCAGTTTGGCTGATTGAAACGGTCGTATCTTTGCTGAGTGAATGTGAGGGCAAGACAATCAGGTCGGCACCATGGGCAGCCGAGCAGGAAAATATTACGCAGGCGATAAGAAAGCGACTCATTGTAAACCTTCCGTGGAGAATATGACCGAGCGGTGGATAATAGCCAATATTGAGACGCGCGTTCTAATGAATTCGGAATATTTTGCGAACCTAAATGATCGTTCTGGGTCGTGGCGCCAGGCCCTCCCATTCCCTTGAGTCGATCAGCCTCGCGCTTGTGGCCTTTGGCCGAAATTTCGACGACGTACAATTCCTTTCGAGCGCTTGCCAATTGAGCTGATCACTCGCGTAGATTGCTCATTGCGTCGTCGCGCTGAGTGATCGCTTGGTCATACATCTGCACCAGGCCGAAGATATCCTCTCGCGCCTTTCGAAGGTGCAGGTTTAGTTCTTGGACCTCGTTTTCCAGCATGCGCAAATAGTGGGTGCACGTTTCGAGCTCAGTGGGGCTGCGGAGCCAGTCGCTGGTGTCTTCGATTTCGAGGGGGTCCACGGTCATGCCTTATCGATACTGTTCGGATATACAGTAATCGAGGGGCAGGATTCGGGCGAGGGCAAGGCGACGAGCTGTAGGGTTTTGGATTGTGTTCGGTCGGCAGGACGCCGGGGAAGGGGCACTACTGTAGGAATATACAACGCTAAGTTATTGATTCTTATAGGGCTATACGCCCCTTTATCACCTGTCTAAAAACACCTATTTATCGTTATGGATCAACAGCTTGCATGGGTTTCTGGGTCACCTTGACATGGTGGGGGTCGTTGGTTCGAGTCCAAACGCGCCAACCAAACAAAATCCGATCTGCTGGGCGGTCTAGAGGGGCTCACCGAAAGGTGGGCCCTTTTTTGTTGTCTGGCGTTTAGCAATTCCCGCCGCTCACCTACAGACGGTATAGTTCAGTCAGCTAAATTGTTAAGGAGATCTTGCTATGGATAAGGCATTTCGAAATCCCATGTTTCTAACCGGCATCCCGCTGGCCATTTGCGGATCCAGCTTTGGCTTGACCGGCTTGTTGAACGAAGCAACGTTCAGTGGCATGGCGCCCGGGCTGCTCATTCCAGGGCTCGCCTTTATGTTGATCGGCTGGATGCAGAGGAACAAGTGAGCTTCTCGGCCGTAGACGTGTGCCCATGTGCTTACGCCATAGCTAATCTTGAGCGTCGAGCAGATAACTGGCTTAAACAGCAGGATTGATCATCCTGCTTTTTCTATTTAGATCCCTGATCAGTAAGAGCAGGGGCTATCGGTTAAAGCGCTCAACCAGCGAATACTGAGTTTTAGCCGTCTGTGTTAGTTCCTTGGTTACCTCGGCGGAATGCCTGGCTTGCTCAGACGTCTGATCGGCGAGGGTTGCGATGGTGGTGATGTTGCGGCTGATTTCCTCTGCGACGGCCGACTGCTCTTCAGTCGCGGCCGCGATCTGGGTGGTCATATCGGTGATGTTGGCGACGGCTTCACTGATGCCGATCAGGGCTTTATCGGCTTCCAGCACCCACGCAACTCCTTCTTCGGCCTGGCGCTGGCCGCTTTCCATAGTCTTCACGGCGTTGTTTGAAGAGACCTGTAGCTTGGAAATCAGGCCGTGAATCTGGGTTGTCGACTCGGTTGTTCGCTGTGCCAATTGGCGGACTTCGTCCGCGACGACCGCGAAACCTCGGCCCATTTCTCCCGCGCGTGCAGCTTCGATTGCGGCATTGAGCGCCAATAAGTTGGTTTGATCGGCAATGCCTTTGATCACATCGACGACCGTCCCTATTTCGTTACTGTCTTTGGCCAGTTGCGCGACGGTCTGGCCTGTCTCGCCTACCACATTGGAGAGCCGCTGAATGGCGTCGCGGGTGTCCCGGGCTACGTCACGTCCGCGGCCTGTCAGCACGTTGGCTGCCTGGGTGGCGTCGGCAGTGCGCTGGACGTGGCTTGCTACCTCTTGCGTGGTCGCTGCCATCTGATTGACAGCGGCCGATACCTGCTCGGTTTCGATTCGTTGGCGATCAAGTCCACGTGAGCTGTCGGAGGCGAGAGCATCAGATCTCCCGGCCAGCCCGGTGAGTTGCTCTGCGGTGTCTTGTAAGCGTGTCAGGCAAGTCTTGAGGCGTGATGCCTGGCTCACGAAGGCCGTTTCAAGACGCGCCTGATGACCTCGCTCGTCGCTATACATTTGCGCGATCAGTTGGTCAGAAGTGGAAGCCTCTGCCATTTCCAGCAGATGCAGCGCACCGCGCTTCTGCCGGCGCGAAGCAATCAGGCCCATCGGAGCCGATACACCTACGGCTACCAATGCTGCCAAGGGAGGACTGAGGAAAACACCGCCCAAAGTCCCCGCTAAGCCCATGGCCAGGAACGGCAGCCAGTCCATCAAGACGGGTTGCCATTTGTCGCTGCCGGGGACTGCCGACTTGCCCCGGTTGATTCGTTTATAGAGAGCTTCGGCCCGACGGATTTGTTCGATGCTCGGCTTTACCCGGACCGACTCATAACCAACGACTTGGCTCCCTTCAAATATGGGCGTGACGTAGGCATTGACCCAGTAGTGGTCGCCGTTCCTGGAGCGGTTCTTGACGATGCCCATCCACGGGTTGCCTTGTTTGAGGGCGCTCCACATATGGGCGAATATGGCGGATGGCACGTCAGGATGACGAACGATGTTTTGAGGCGCGCCTATCAGATCTGACTTGTTGAAACCGCTGATGTCTACGAAGGCGTCGTTGCAGTAAGTGATGACCCCTCGTGAGTCCGTTGTCGAGATGAGTTTCTGTTGAGGTCCAAGGGCAACCTCACGTTGTGTAACGGGTTGATTGTTTCTCATCTGTGTTGCTCCTATGCCCTAAGCTTGAGACATCGGCAAGAATTTGCAAAAGGTTAACGAGTTCTTGGAAATGAAACTGTCTTGTGTCGGAAAGTTTATGGGGCGGCGCGTTTGCGTTGGTCTTCAGCGGCTGAGGTTGTTTGCGGTTCAGGCGTAAGATAGCGGTGCTATCCCACCAAAAGGAGCCGCATATGATCGCCGACCAAATGAACAAACAGGCGTCTGAGGGCAAGGCTGTTTGGGATCAATACTTCTGCGCTGCGTTGATTGCGGAAAGTAATCTGACGGCACCCGTTGTCGGAGGGGCTACTCACGAAGACAGGCAGAATCTGTTGATTGAAAGGGCCAAAGCGCTCGCCGATAAGATGATGGAAAACAGAAAATAACCAGGGCCCAGCCATCGTGCTGGGCTCTCTGTTTGGCGCTCTAATAGATGCTCAGTTACGACACTGGTCGTTATAGGATTGTTCAAGCTCCACAAAAATAGTGTGGATATTTAAGCACTTATAAAATTAATTAACCGAACGGTCCTCAAAATATATTGTTACAAGTGTCGGTTTTAGGTAAGATTGCTTCGCGTTCACCACCACGGTTTATGCATTTTTAAGTCCCAAGCGTCCATCAGCTGCTTGGGATTTTTTTTTGCCTGAGGTTTGTCCTGGTTCGCTCGAACATCGCAAGGACACCTCCGCCGCCTGTCTTCACTCTGAAAAAGTTGCTTGTGTGCCGTGCCGCTTCTATGGAGAAGCGCGAAACGCCTCCTGTGCAAACCCGGGCGAATCGCGGTTTTTTGGACTACTACTGACTGGCCAAACTCAAACTCAGTCTGATAGGAGTCAATCGATGCTGGTTCATTGGTCGCTTGCGGCAATTCACTTGCTGGCTTTCGCCTTGGGGTTCTGGGCTGTACTGACGCGGGGAACCGCATTCAGCCGTCTGGCGGCCGGGTCGGGGGAGGCTCGCCGAGTGTTGATGGCCGATAATCTGTGGGGGATCTCTGCCGTCATCCTCTTGATCTCCGGTGGGATGCGGGCCTTCGGTGGGTACGAAAAAGGTACGGATTACTACCTTCACCAGCCATTGTTCCATCTCAAGATGACGCTGTTCGTGCTGATCTTGCTGCTCGAAGTGGCGCCGATGATCACGCTGATCAAATGGCGGGTAGCACTGAGTCGTGGCGCGGCGATCGATACCGGGCGCGCAAAGCTGTTTGCGCGGATCAGTCATCTCGAAGGGCTGCTGGTGTTGCTGATGGTGGTGGCGGCCACGGGCATGGCGCGCGGCGTAACGTTTGGTTAGCCGAGTCGGATCACGTTCTTCCTGGGGGATAATCAGAAACGTCTGACAGTCAGGGCAGGGGACGTGTCGTTAATATCGGCTTCACGTTTTTGGCGGGCAGGGGCGAACGGATGGCAATACTACGCTTGAATCTTTAGCCAGCCGTTGTCCGGGACTGAACGGGCTGGCTACTGACTGCAACAGGATTCAGGGAGTTTGCGGCTTGTCTGGAGCGGTCAGGCCAGCCTGAATGCGTTGATAGATTTCTTCGCGATGCACTGCGACGTCTTTCGGCGCGTTGATCCCGATCCGGACTTGCTGGCCGCTCACGCCCAGTATGGTGATCGTAATGTCGTCACCGATATTTATGCTTTCACCGACTTTGCGGGTGAGTATCAGCATGGTCTTCTCCTTGATTGCTTTGTAGGGCACCTGATTCGAACAGTGCAGAGGTCGGTGGTATGTATAGATTAGTGCGAAGTCTCACGGTTTGGGTGCCTCTTTCTGACGCGCAGATGCTGCATTAATTCCCAAGGCGTAACTATACAGAGGCCGCAACCATCATTCTCGTTGTTTTGCGCCCATTTTGCGGCACTCGGGAAGTATTCATGAATGCTAAAATCGCCGCTTTCAGCATTCAGAGGGACACGTTGTGCGCAAAATGGTCTTGGTAATCGCAGTACTGGCGCTGGTTGGGTGCGATCAAGGTAAGGGCGTCGACGCTCAAAAGCCGAAGCCGGCAGTCGTTTCCGCGCCCGCGGCAGTCACCGGGCCGCAATGGGATGTCGAAGTGCGAGGCGAAACGCCCCAGGCTGTCAGCGACCTGAGCGGCTGGCTGATCGAGCACAGCTTTGTGTCCAGCATCGTCAAGGAAAACGGCAAGACTCGCATTCTGCTCGGACCATTCAATTCGAAAGCCGAGGCCGAAGCCAAGCAGGCCGAGGTGGCTGCGGCGCTTACCCGGGCCAAGAAACAGAACATCGAAGTGCTGGTGCTTGAGCGTCCCGTAGCCCAGTAACAGCCCTTTTCACGCAGGCCTTCCGTCGAAGCCCCTTAAAGGGGATCCACATTGACTCGTCTCTAAGCGTAGTCACTGTCGATTCCCAGAAGGAGCTCTCCATGGCCTCCGCCACCCCTTACAAAATATTCGACGCGGTCCTGGCGCACAAAAAGACCCTCAGCCCACATTTAATGCGCGTGACCCTGGCCGGTCCGATGGTCACCGAAATGGCCACCTAGGCACCGGATCAGCGCGTCAAACTATTCTTTCCAGCCGAAGACGGGTCGCCTGCCAGACTGGCTCATGACCAGCATTGGTATGCGCGCTACCGTTCAATGCCGGCCAACCAGCGTCCGGCAATGCGCACTTACACCATCCGGCATCTGCGGGCCGAGCAAGGCGAAGTGGACATCGACTTCGTATTGCACGGTGAAACCGGTCCGGCCTCCCGTTGGGCAATCCGGTCGGGAGTGGGCGAGCCAATCCAGATTGTTGCGCCTGATCGTCAGTTTTCAGCGCAAGACGCGGGAGGTTTCGAATGGAAGCCGCCTCACACGCTCAAGCATCTGTTGCTGGTGGCTGATGCCACGGCATTGCCCGCCGCTCTCGGCATTGCCCGCCGCTCTCGGCATTCTGGACGAGATGGCTGCCTTGGCCGAGCCGCCGACGACTCAGGCATTTTTCGAGGTGGCCAGCGCAGAAGACGCATTGCCGGTTCCTGAATGGCCTGGGTTGTCAGTGCGGTGGCTGGTCCGGGATCATTCCGCCGGTAGGGCAGCAGGTTCGCTGATGGTTGAAGCGGTCCGTGGGGCGGAGCTGCCGGTTACTTCCTCGCAGACTCACGCAACAGTGGAGCTGGCCGAGGTCGATGTCGACCAAGAGATTCTCTGGGAAACATCCGACTCGACCGGTCAGGGTTTCTACGGTTGGATCGCCGGGGAAACGATGGCCGTGATGAGCCTGCGCAAGTACTTGATCAAGGAGCGCGGCATCGCTCGGGAGTCACTCAATCTGATGGGTTACTGGCGCTACAACAAAAGCGGCGGATAGAAACGTAAAAAGGCCTCGGGCATGAATACCCGAGGCCTTTTTGGTTTTATGCGGTCGATCAGCCGCAGGCTTTCATGTCCACGGGCCCGACAAACTCGTTGCCCCGACCCATCACGCAGGCCACGCTCTGGTTGCGCTGACGTTCCCAGGCTTCAACCGGATAGGTCTTGTTCCACGCGTCGTACAGTTGCCGGTCCTGTTTCGACAGGCGCAAACCGTACTGTTTGCTCATGTAGAAATACGTCCGGGCGATCATGCCGCGAATGGAGGGACGGGGCATGACCTTCTTTGCCTTGAAATCGACCTGGGTCAGGCACGAACCGTACTGACCCGATTGCACCGGCAGCCAACCGAAACTGAAGTTACTGCGATCGCCGTTCACTTCGCCGATGCTCGGCACCAGGTTGTGCAGATCAGCCTCGGCCTTTTGATAGACCGGATCGTACCGCGTGCAGTTCTTGCGTCCGCCTTCTTGCCAGCACTGACGCTGATGGCCGATTTGCCAAGCGGGAACAATGTGCTCCCACTCAATGCGGGCGGCGCGCTTGGCGTTCTTGCGCGGCACATACCCACAGGCTGCGAGGTTGACCTTGTTGCCGGTGTATTTACAGCCGCAATAGAACTCGGTGGATTGCGGCGCGTAAAGCTTCCAGGCGACTTTCTTGGCTTCGTTGAAGGTGCGGGGGGCGCCAGCCTGGGCGCCAAGGGTGATGAACAGAAACAGCAAAGCAAACCAGCGGACACTCATTGACTCAATCTTCCTTCGGCACAACCCAGAAAATCTGCACACCGCCATCGTCGCGATAGGCGAGGGTGACGTTGTCGTTCTCATCAATTTCTTCGAGCAATTGCTCCCACTCATCCACAGGCTCGTCCGGTAAACGGAAGATCAGTGCGGCTTTGGCTTTCTGAGCGGTGGGGGAATTGATGATTTTCTGAACGCGTATGCCCATGCGTTGATAGGCATCAGGAGAAGCAGAGGTGGAGGCCACGGAATTATCCTTATTAAGCTGTACGTGCATACAGTATTTAACTGTAGGCATTTTCGCAACTGCTTAAAATTCAAGAAAATCCTCTGACAGCAGTTTTTTCCATTTGGTGTAGGAAGAAGGGAAAATTTTTATCGGAGTATCAGGCGGGGTATGAACCACTCGCCCAGGCTGGCGAGTGGTGAATGCAGTGCCCGACCGGAGTCGGTCGGGCGAGGGCGAATCAGTATTCCCAGAACATCCGTTGCAGCTCTTTGCTGTCGTTGGTCTTGGTCAGCGCGACCATGGCCAGGATGCGGGCTTTTTGCGGGTTCAGGTCATGCGCCACGACCCAGTCGTACTTGTCGTCAGGCTGTTCGGCATTACGCAGGACGAAACCGCCGGCGTTGACGTGGGACGAACGAATGATTTGCACGCCGTCCTTGCGCAGGGCTTGCAGGGCAGGGACCACACGCGAGGAGACCGAACCGTTGCCGGTGCCGGCATGGATGATCGCTTTGGCACCGGATTGAGCCAGTGCCTTGTAGGCCGTGTCGCTGACGTTGCCGTAGGAATAGGCGATTTCGACGTCAGGCAGGCTCTTGATGGTTTTGATGTCGAATTCCGAATCCATGGTGTGACGCTTGGCCGGCAGACGGAACCAGTAGGATTTGCCCTCAACTACCATGCCGAGCGGCCCCCAGGCACTTTTGAATGCCTCGGTTTTGATGTTGATCATTTTGCTGACGTCGCGCCCCGACTGGATCTCATCATTCATGGTCACCAGCACGCCTTTGCCGCGGGCGTCTTTGCTGCTGGCGACGGCGACGGCGTTGTACAGGTTCAGCATGCCGTCAGCCGACATTGCGGTGCCTGGGCGCATGGAGCCGACGACGATGATTGGCTTGTCGGTTTTTTCCACCAGGTTCAGGAAGTACGCGGTTTCTTCCAGGGTGTCGGTGCCGTGGGTGATCACGATCCCGTCGACGTCTTTGCTGTCGGCCAGTTCGGCGACGCGGCGACCCAATTGCAGCAGGTTGTCGTTGGTGATGCTTTCCGAGGCGATCTGCATGACCTGTTCGCCGCGAACGTTGGCCAGCTGGCTGAGCTCCGGAACCCCGGCGATCAGTTGCTCGATGCCGACTTTCGCTGCCTGGTAGGTCGCGCTGTTAGCAGCGCTGGCGCCGGCACCGGCAATGGTGCCGCCGGTGGCGAGGATCACCACGTTGGCCAGTTTCTGTTGGGTTTCGACTTCTTTTGCCTGAAGAGCGGTAGGCAGGAGCAGCAGGAGGGCCAAAGCGCCCGGAATAAAGGTGTTGAAGGCAGATTTCATTATTTTCTCTCTAGTAGTGAGACGGTGCTGATGCAAGTTCATCTAGATACGCCCCAGGCAGATCTGAACGCTTGGGGTCTAGGTGAAGAGCAGGATCTGTACCAGCCCTACGTTGAATGAGAAAAACTTTTAACTGGATGATTTATATCAATATTTACCCAGTGGGTTACCGGCCTTAAACAGCTTCGTGTCCGGGTTTCCGAATTAGTTGAGGTTTCGCGTTCGGCTCTCCGAAAAGGCCTACGACCTCTGGTGAACTCTTCGCCTTGCCAGATAGAAAATCAGTGCTAAAGAAACCCGCGCACAGGTCGATGTCCCTTCAAGGGATTTTTTTTCGGGAGTGCACATGTCTTTTTCTGTCGGTTTTCCAAATGCGGGCGCAATCACCATTGGTGGCAAGACACCGTCGACGATCAATGCCTTGAGCGAAGCGACGGAAGAAGCGTCGACTCAACTGACTGGAAAAGAAGAAAATCAGGTCAGAACCGGTGGTGCTGTTCAAGGCGAAAGCAAATCAGGGAGCAAATCCGAGAGCAAAAGCACTCAAAGTATTGCGGTGCAAGTGCTGCTCAAACGCATGCAGGAACTGCAACAGCAGTTGCGCGAACAACAGCAGCAATTGGCCGCTGCTCAGGCAGCGTCTTATCCAACCGAGGAAGCCAAAGTCACCGCTGTCATGTCGATCCAGGGGCAGATCGCCGAGACCAATGGCGCGTTGGCCCAGGTCACGGGCAATCTGGTGAAAGAATTGGCCAAGGACTCCAGCACTGGCGCGCTGGTCAGCACGACCGCGTGATGTCCGGGGTTGGTTTTTGCCAACCGAGACACCAAACAGGTCGTTGACAAATCCCGGCAGGGTTCGCATAGTTCGGTCTACGCAAACGTTTGCGCGTTGTTCTTGATGGCTCTGTCCATAGTCGGACGCCATGAAGCTTACGCCAGCGCAAGCGTTGCTCACAATAATCATAAGATCGGAGTGAACCCATGAAGCTGCCATTCGCTGGACGTCTTCTTGCTGTCGCTATGCTGGCCGCCGCATCCGCCGCGCTGCCTGTCTCTTCGGCTTTCGCCGAGACTCCTGAAAAACCCAAAGTCGCACTGGTCATGAAGTCCCTGGCCAACGAGTTCTTCCTGACCATGGAAGACGGTGCCAAGGCTTATCAGAAAGACCATTCCGGCGATTTCGAGCTGATCTCCAACGGCATCAAGGACGAAACGGATACTGCGGGCCAGACGCGCATCGTCGAGCAAATGATTCTGGCCAAGGTCAATGCGCTGGTCATCGCGCCGGCTGACTCCAAGGCCATGGTTCCCGTGATCAAGAAAGCCATCGATGCCGGTATCACCGTGATCAACATCGATAACCAGCTCGACCCGGCCGTGGTCAAAAGCAAGAACATCACCGTCCCGTTCGTAGGCCCGGATAACCGCAAAGGCGCTCGTCTGGTCGGCGAGTATCTGGCCAAGCAGCTGAAGGCCGGTGACGAAGTCGGCATCATCGAAGGCGTGTCCACCACCACCAACGCCCAGGCCCGCACCGCAGGCTTCAAAGACGCGATGGAAGCGGCGCAGATCAAGGTCGTCTCGTTGCAATCCGGTGACTGGGAGATCGACAAGGGCAACAAGGTTGCCGCCTCGATCCTCAGCGAATACCCGGACGTCAAAGCGCTGCTGGCCGGTAACGACAGCATGGCCGTCGGTGCCGTTTCCGCCGTGCGTGCGGCAGGCAAGGCCGGCAAGGTGCAAGTGGTTGGTTACGACAACATCAACGCCATCAAGCCAATGTTGAAAGACGGCCGGGTCCTGGCGACCGCTGACCAGTTTGCCGCCAGGCAAGCCGTGTTCGGTATCGAGACTGCGCTGAAAATCATCAAGGGCGAGAAGGTCGACAGCGGCGCCAACGGCGTGATCGAAACGCCGGTAGAACTGGTCACCAAGTAACCCTTCTGGCGACACAACGGTGCTCGCCCGTCCGGGCGAGCGCATGGAGAGTTTTATGTCAGTTTCCGCCCCGAACGCTGTCCTCTCGGTCAGCGGCATCGGCAAGACCTACGCCCAACCTGTCCTGACCGGCATCGACCTGACGCTGATGCGCGGTGAAGTGCTGGCGCTGACCGGCGAGAACGGTGCCGGCAAAAGCACACTGTCGAAAATCATTGGCGGGCTGGTCACGCCGACCACCGGCCACATGCAATTTCAGGGGCAGGAATACCGCCCTGGCAGCCGCACCCAGGCCGAAGACCTGGGCATCCGCATGGTCATGCAAGAACTCAATCTGTTGCCGACCCTGTCAGTGGCGGAAAATCTGTTTCTCGACAACCTTCCCAGCAATGGCGGCTGGATCAGCCGCAAACAACTGCGCAAAGCCGCGATCGAGGCCATGGCCCAGGTAGGGCTCGACGCGATCGACCCGGACACCCTGGTCGGCGAACTCGGCATCGGCCACCAACAAATGGTCGAGATCGCGCGCAACCTGATCGGCGATTGCCATGTGCTGATCCTCGACGAACCGACGGCCATGTTGACCGCCCGTGAAGTCGAGATGCTGTTCGAGCAGATCACCCGCCTGCAAGCTCGGGGCGTGTCGATCATCTACATCTCCCACCGCCTCGAAGAGCTGGCGCGGGTCGCCCAGCGCATTGCGGTGTTGCGTGACGGCAACCTGGTCTGCGTCGAGCCGATGGCCAATTACAACAGCGAGCAACTGGTCACGTTGATGGTCGGCCGTGAACTCGGCGAACACATCGACCTGGGGCCGCGCAACATTGGCGCTCCCGCCTTGACGGTCAGAGGGCTGACTCGCTCGGACAAAGTTCGCGACGTGTCCTTCGAAGTCCGCGCCGGTGAGATCTACGGGATTTCCGGATTGATCGGGGCAGGGCGCACCGAGTTGCTGCGTCTGATCTTCGGTGCCGACACCGCAGACAGTGGCACCGTTGCGCTGGGTTCGCCGGCTCGGGTGGTGAGCATCCGTTCGCCGGCTGATGCGGTCGGTCACGGCATCGCCCTGATCACCGAGGACCGCAAAGGCGAAGGCCTGCTGCTGACCCAGTCGATCAGTGCCAACATCGCGCTGGGCAACATGCCGGTGATTTCCAGTGGCGGCATCGTCAACAACGCTGACGAAATGTCCCTGGCCCAACGTCAGGTCGACGCCATGCGCATCCGCAGTTCGAGCCCGACGCAACTGGTTTCCGAGCTGTCGGGTGGCAACCAGCAGAAGGTCGTGATCGGCCGTTGGTTGGAGCGCGACTGTTCGGTGATGCTGTTCGATGAACCGACCCGTGGCATCGATGTGGGCGCCAAGTTCGACATCTATGCGCTGCTCGGTGAACTGACCCGGCAGGGCAAGGCGCTGGTGGTGGTGTCCAGCGACCTGCGTGAACTGATGCTGATCTGCGACCGGATCGGCGTGTTGTCGGCGGGGCGCCTGATCGACACTTTCGAGCGCGACAGCTGGACCCAGGATGATTTGCTTGCTGCCGCGTTCGCCGGCTACCAAAAACGTGATGCGTTGCTCAACGAAGCAGCGCCTAGGGATCTTCCATGAAAACTGCATCTCCTGCCGGCAAACGTAGTGGCAATTTCTACGGCCTGGGCACCTATCTGGGCCTGGCCGGTGCCTTGCTGGCGATGGTTGCGCTGTTCTCGGTATTGAGCAGCCACTTCCTGTCCTACGACACCTTCAGCACCCTGGCCAACCAGATTCCCGATTTGATGGTGCTGGCGGTCGGCATGACGTTCGTGCTGATCATCGGCGGTATCGACCTGTCGGTCGGCTCGGTGTTGGCGCTCGCAGCGTCGGCCGTCAGCGTGGCGATTCTTGGCTGGGGCTGGAGCGTTCTGCCTGCAGCGCTGCTCGGCATGGCGATCGCGGCATTGGCCGGGACCATCACCGGATCGATCACCGTGGCGTGGCGAATTCCGTCGTTCATCGTGTCCCTTGGCGTGCTGGAAATGGCCCGTGGCGTGGCGTATCAGATGACCGGCTCGCGCACGGCTTACATCGGTGACGCCTTTGCCTGGCTGTCCAACCCGATTGCCTTTGGCATCTCGCCGTCGTTCATCATTGCCTTGCTGATCATCATCATCGCCCAGGCCGTGCTGACCCGTACCGTGTTCGGCCGCTACCTGATCGGCATCGGCACCAACGAAGAAGCGGTGCGTCTGGCCGGGATCAATCCAAAACCCTACAAGATCCTGGTATTCAGTCTGATGGGGCTGTTGGCCGGTATTGCCGCGCTGTTTCAGATTTCCCGTCTGGAAGCGGCGGACCCGAATGCCGGCTCCGGATTGGAGCTGCAAGTGATCGCCGCGGTGGTGATCGGCGGCACCAGTCTGATGGGCGGCCGTGGTTCGGTAATCAGCACCTTCTTCGGGGTTCTGATCATTTCCGTACTGGCGGCGGGCCTGGCGCAGATCGGCGCGACCGAGCCGACCAAACGCATCATCACCGGCGCAGTGATCGTGGTGGCGGTGGTGCTTGATACTTATCGCAGTCAGCGCGCAAGCCGGCGGACCTGAGTCATGGCAACGATCAAGGATGTAGCGGCACTCGCGGGGATTTCCTACACCACGGTGTCCCATGTGGTGAACAAGACCCGGCCGGTCAGCGAAGAGGTACGGATCAAAGTCGAGGCGGCGATCAAGACCCTGGACTACGTGCCGAGCGCCGTGGCCCGTTCTTTGAAAGCCAAGACCACGGCGACCATCGGTTTGCTGGTGCCTAACAGCCTCAACCCGTACTTCGCCGAACTGGCCCGTGGCATTGAGGATTACTGCGAGCGTAACGGCTATTGCGTGATCCTCTGCAACTCCGACGACAACCCGGACAAACAGCGCAGTTACCTGCGCGTGCTGCTGGAAAAACGCATCGACGGGTTGATCGTGGCCTCGGCCGGTGGCGACGCGGGGCTGGCAGAAGGTCTCGCCGGCGTGCGCACACCGATGGTCATCGTCGACCGCGGGCTGGAAGGTGTAAATGCCGACCTGGTGCGTATCGATCACGAATACGGTGCCTACCTGGCCACCCGGCATCTGCTGGAGCTGGGCCACCGGGACATCGCCACCATCGGTGGCCCGGCGGGTACCAGTGTGGCGCAGATGCGTCTGGCCGGTTATTGCCGAGCCTTGAAAGAGGCGGGGGTGGAAGTGCATCGCGAGCGGATGCTGGAAAGTGACTTCACCAGCACTGGCGGTTACAACGCCGCCGCGATTCTGCTGGAAAAGAACCCGCCCAGCGCGATCTTCGCCGGCAACGACATGATTGGCATTGGCGTGTTGCGAGCGGCTGCCGAGCGCAATGTGCGTGTGCCGACAGAACTGTCGGTGATCGGCTTCGACGATATCCAGATGAGCCGTTATGTCTACCCGGCGCTGACCACCGTGGGCCAGTCGATCCTGCAACTCGGTGAGATGGCGGCCGAGGTTCTGTTACGACGAATCGCAACACCCGACATGGCCACCGATCAGCGGATCGTGACGCCCAGTATTGTCCTGCGAGAATCGACTGCGCCGCTTGCCGGTGTGTTCGACGAATACCGCTGAAACCGAATTGACGAGTAGTGATGTATGCCAGCAAAAGTAGTGGTGATAGGCAGCCTGAACATGGACCTGGTGACCCGGGCTCCACGGCTGCCCCGTGGCGGTGAGACGCTGATCGGGCAGTCGTTTGCCACGGTTTCCGGCGGCAAGGGCGCGAACCAGGCGGTCGCTGCGGCGCGGCTGGGGGCGCAGGTGTCGATGGTCGGTTGTGTCGGCAGCGATGCTTACGGTGAAGAACTGCGCGGGGCTCTGATGGTCGAGCAGATCGACTGCCAGGCCGTCAGCACTGTCGAGGGTTCCAGCGGCGTGGCATTGATTGTGGTCGATGACAACAGCCAGAACGCAATCGTGATCGTCGCCGGTGCCAATGGTGCGCTGACGCCACAGGTGATCGACCGGTTCGATGCCGTGTTGCAGGCGGCGGACGTGATTATTTGTCAGCTGGAAGTGCCGGATGCCACGGTGGGTCACGCCCTCAAGCGCGGCCGTGAGCTGGGCAAAATCGTGATCCTCAACCCGGCGCCGGCCAGTCGTCCGCTGCCAGCAGATTGGTATGCGTCCATCGATTACCTGATTCCCAATGAAAGCGAGGCCTCGGCGCTGAGCGGTTTGCCGGTTGACTCCCTTGCGTCCGCCGAAACCGCCGCAACCCGATTGATCGCACTGGGTGCCGGTAAGGTCATCATCACCCTGGGTGCTCAAGGGTCAATGTTCGCCAACGGTACAGGCTTCGAACATTTCCCGGCACCGACGGTGAAGGCTGTCGATACCACGGCGGCTGGCGATACCTTCGTCGGCGGTTTTGCTGCCGCGCTGGCGTCCGGCAAAACCGAAGCTGAAGCGATCCGTTTCGGCCAGGTAGCCGCGGCGCTTTCAGTCACCCGTGCCGGCGCGCAACCCTCGATTCCCACCTTGTCCGAAGTACAGGCGTACAAAGCACCATGAAAAAGACACCTTTGCTCAACGTCGCGCTGTCTCGGCTGATCGCTTCCCTGGGTCACGGCGACATGGTCGTGATCGGCGATGCCGGCCTGCCCGTACCGCCGGGCGTCGAACTGATCGACCTGGCCCTGACCCAGGGTATTCCGGATTTCGTCAGCACCTTGAACGTCGTGCTCAGCGAAATGCAGGTTGAGCGCCATGTGCTGGCCGAGGAAATTCTGGACAAACAACCACCCGCCTTGCGCTCTCTGGATGAGCTGAATGCCAAAGGCGCGCTGGGCCAGCGTGAGCTGCTCAGCCATGAACAATTCAAAGTCCTCAGTCGACAGGCGCGAGCGATTGTTCGTACCGGCGAATGTGCGCCGTACTGCAACATCGTGCTGGTCTCGGGGGTGACCTTCTGACCCGCTGTACACAATCTGTTTCCCCACGCACAAGGAGTGCGATATGCACCGCTATGCTCAGAAACTGCACCACCTGCTCCGGAGTTTGCTGCTTTTGTCCCTGATTACTGCAACAAGCGTCCAGGCTGCGGAAAAGATCGATTTGATCATCGACACCGACCCGGGTGCCGACGACGTAGTCGCTTTGCTGTTTGCGTTGGCGTCGCCGGAAGAATTGAATATCCGTGCGCTGACCACCGTCGCGGGCAACGTGCGACTGGACAAGACTTCGCGAAATGCGCGACTGGCCCGTGAGTGGGCGGGGCGCGAGGAGGTGCCGGTCTACGCAGGCGCACCGAAACCGTTGATGCGCACACCGATTTATGCCGAGAACATCCATGGCAAGGAGGGCTTGTCGGGCGTCACCGTGCACGAGCCGAAGAAAGGCCTGGCCGAAGGCAATGCGGTCGAGTACCTGATCGACACTTTGAAGGCCGCCAAGCCTCACAGCATCACCATCGCCATGCTCGGTCCACAGACCAACCTGGCCCTGGCGCTGATCCAGGAACCTGAAATCGTTCAGGGCATCAAGGAAGTGGTGATCATGGGGGGAGCGCATTTCAACGGCGGCAACATCACCCCGGTGGCCGAGTTCAACCTGTTCGCCGATCCGCAGGCTGCGGAAGTGGTGCTCAAGAGTGGCGTGAAGCTGACCTATCTGCCGCTGGACGTGACCCACAAGATCCTCACCAGTGAGGCGCGCCTGAAGCAGATCGCAGCGATCAACAACAACGCCAGCAAGCTGGTGGGCGACATTCTCAATGAGTACGTCAAAGGCGACATGGAACACTACGGCATTCCGGGTGGCCCGGTGCATGACGCCACCGTCATCGCCTACCTGCTCAAGCCTGAATTGTTCACCGGTCGCTCGGTCAATGTGGTCGTTGATAGCCGCGAAGGCCCGACCTTCGGCCAAACCATCGTCGACTGGTATGACGGCCTGAAAGCGCCGAAGAATGCATTCTGGGTAGAAAGCGGCGACGCCCAGGGATTCTTCGACTTGCTGACCCAGCGTCTGGCTCGTCTGAAGTAACTTTCACACCCGCAGGTGCCAGCCTGCGGGTTTTACGCCCGCTCGTTCTCTGTCAAGCCCATATAGCCGGCGGGGTATTTTTCGAATATCTGCGCGATGAATTTCCTGGCCGCTTCAGTTCCCAGTTCCTTGACCAATAGATCGATGCCAATGATTGCGAACTCTTCCGGGCTGCCCGGGCTGTAAGAGCTGTGACCCTGCGGCCACTTGACGGTGATGTTGGCGTCGATGCTTATGGTGGACATGATGGCGCTCGTGAAGTCGGGAAAGTCTGAGTGTCGAGTTAACCATTTTGCGCGGCGTTTGGCACTCCGACTTAGGCATGAGAGGAGGGCTATGCGACACTTGGTCTTTGACGAATTTTCAAGGACCGTGCTGTGCAGATCGATTTGAACACGCCCGACGGCTTGACCCTCAAGGCGGTGCGCCAGTTACTGGCTTCTGCCAGTGATGACGAGCATACGCAACTGCGGGTGACCAAGGCTGGCGTTGCCTATATTTCATCGGGTGTTGTGGGCGGCACCGATATCAACGGACTATTGTTTCGGCTGGAGACGTGGGCCAAGGGCTCCGGTTACGTAGGCTTGGTCGCAGCAAGCGATGAGGTCTGGGTCATGCAGATCTTCAATGCGCTGAAAGAGAACTGGCCGAACCCGCCGTATGATTACATCGACGTCTATTGAGGGCTGTTCATATTCAGTCACGATTGAGTGATGAACGGCGCGGCGATGCTCAGGCAAACTCGCCGCTCGTGCGGTTCCAGGGCAGAGTGATGGCACTCACCTTGAAACCAAATGCCGGATTGGCGGTCGCAAGATCTCAGCTTAACTATTGGAAAAAAGGAGGCTTCATGCCTTGGAAGCTCGCGTCATTGGGTACTTTGTTCGCCGTCACTTTGCTGGCTGGTTGCAGTAGCACGTCCTCCGAGTCGGCGGCAGACCCTGTAGCGACGTCTGACACAGGTCACAGCCGTTGTGAGGCAAAGGCAGCCGAATTCGCCATCGGCAAACCGGCTTCGCCCGCACTGTTGGAGCAGGCACGTACCCGCGCAGGCGCACAGAACGCACGGTTCCTGTCGCCTAGCGATATGGTGACGCTGGAATACCGCTCCGATCGTCTGAACCTCAACACCGATGCCAGCCGGGTGGTCACCCGCGTCAACTGCGGCTGATCGCTTCAGGCTTTTGCTTCACCCATAAAAAACCCCGTCACATGGACGGGGTTTTTTTAGTGCGGCTGAAAATTACTCAGCGCGGACTTGTGCAGCTTGCATACCCTTTTGGCCTTTCTCAGCCACGAAGGAAACGGTTTGGCCTTCTTTCAGGCTTTTGAAACCGTCGCTTTCGATAGCTTTGAAGTGTACGAACAGGTCGTCACCGCCACCTTGAGGAGTGATGAAGCCGAAGCCTTTTTCATCGTTGAACCATTTAACGGTGCCGGTTTGGCGATTAGACATGGTGTATCTCCAAGAAACATATATTTTCAGTAGTGCTGTGCTGCTCAGGCCAACTGGGCACACCGGGGTATCATAGTCGAAATGTTCGCTTTGGGAGCCCCCCGGACGTGCTGTTTGCCGTGCAGTCGCGTTCCGTTTGCTGCTTGATGTAGCTGAAAGCCCCGTTTTACAAGGCTTTCAGCCGAAAGTAAAGACGATAAAAAAACCTGTAAAACCTGCATAAATTGTACGAAAAAGCTCAAATGCAGCGGTTTTTATCAGCGATAAGCCGAGTCAAAAGGACTTTTTTGTCACTTCTTCGCCGGTGTATTGGCCTTGCATTTGGCTATCTGACCCAGAGCTTTCTGCTGCAATTCCGGGCTGGCCTTATTGTCCATCAATGCCTGGATATCGCCAGCCGGATACGATTTGATCGCATCAGCACCGCAAGCGCAGTGGGCCTTCGCTGCGGCCGCACCAATCTGCGGAGTGGCCGCATCTGTGCACTGAGCCATGTATTTTTCGCGCTCGCCCTTTGGCCAATCGGCATGGGCGGCCAATGGCAGCAGCAGAACAAGGGGGGCGACTACTGCGAACAAACGATTCAGACGCATGCTGGGATGCTCCTTGTGGGTCAATGTCTTGTTATCTGAGGGGTAAAGCGGGGTTCAAGTTCAGCACTCTGGCATAAATTGCGAGATTTGCCCCGGCATAAGCGTCGTTGCATCGATGACCGTTCATCTGTGCTAGCATGCCTCGCTCGGGCTTTTGCGGGCTCCGGATGACCTTCAGTCCCGGTGGCGGCAACGGCGCGAATAACCCTGATTTGAATCCCAGTCACTCTGGTTCGGTTTTCCGGTTGGCCGCAAGGCTCCTGCCGCTGTAAGGCAGGCGTTCGTCATTGAATGGCCTGGATCGGATCTTGTACTGGCTCATCCCAACCCACGTGACCTTTGGTAGGGGTCACCACTAGGAGAGGAGGCGCCATGCCAACTATTACTCTTCCCGACGGCAGTCAACGTTCATTCGATCACCCGGTTTCCGTAGCCGAGGTCGCCGCATCCATTGGTGCAGGTCTGGCCAAGGCCACCGTGGCCGGCAAGGTCAATGGCAAGCTGGTCGACGCCAGCGACATCATCGACAGCGATTCCACGCTGCAAATCATTACGCCAAAGGATGAAGAGGGGCTGGAGATCATTCGCCACTCTTGCGCCCACCTGGTTGGCCACGCGGTCAAGCAGCTGTACCCGACCGCCAAGATGGTCATCGGTCCGGTCATCGACGAAGGCTTCTATTACGACATCGCCTTCGAACGTCCTTTCACTCCGGACGACCTGGCAGCCATCGAACAGCGCATGCAGCAGCTGATCGAGAAAGATTACGACGTGATCAAGAAAGTCACTCCGCGCGCCGAAGTGATCGAAGTGTTCAAGGCCCGCGGCGAAGACTACAAGCTGCGTCTGGTCGAGGACATGCCGAACGAACAGGCCATGGGCCTGTACTATCACGAAGAATACGTCGACATGTGCCGTGGTCCGCACGTGCCGAATACGCGCTTCCTGAAATCCTTCAAGCTGACCAAGTTGTCCGGCGCCTACTGGCGTGGCGATGCCAAGAACGAGCAGTTGCAGCGCGTTTACGGCACCGCTTGGGCGGACAAGAAGCAGCTGGCGGCTTACATCCAGCGCATCGAAGAAGCTGAAAAGCGCGATCACCGCAAGATCGGCAAGCGCCTGGGCCTGTTTCATACCCAGGAAGAGTCGCCGGGCATGGTGTTCTGGCACCCGAACGGCTGGACTCTGTACCAGGTGCTCGAGCAGTACATGCGCAAGGTTCAGCGCGACAACGGCTATCTGGAGATCAAAACTCCACAAGTCGTTGACCGCAGCCTGTGGGAGAAATCCGGGCACTGGGCCAACTACGCCGACAACATGTTCACCACGCAGTCGGAAAACCGCGACTACGCGATCAAGCCGATGAACTGCCCTTGCCATGTGCAAGTGTTCAATCAAGGCCTGAAGAGCTACCGCGAACTGCCGATGCGTCTGGCCGAGTTCGGTGCCTGTCACCGTAACGAGCCGTCGGGTGCACTGCACGGCATCATGCGCGTTCGCGCCTTCACTCAGGACGATGCCCACATCTTCTGCACTGAAGAGCAGATGCAGGCCGAATCCGCCGCTTTTATCAAGCTGACCATGGACGTTTATGCCGACTTCGGCTTCAAAGACGTCGAAATGAAGCTGTCCACTCGTCCGGAAAAACGTGTTGGTTCCGACGAACTGTGGGATCGCGCCGAAGCTGCACTGGCTGCAGCCCTTGATAGCGCTGGCTTGCCGTACGATCTGCAGCCGGGCGAGGGTGCGTTCTACGGTCCGAAAATCGAGTTCTCGCTGAAAGATTGCCTCGGCCGTGTCTGGCAGTGTGGTACCCTTCAGCTCGATTTTAACCTGCCTGTCCGTCTGGGAGCCGAATACGTCTCCGAAGACAACAGTCGAAAGCACCCGGTGATGTTGCACCGGGCGATCCTCGGATCCTTCGAACGTTTCGTCGGAATCCTGATCGAGCACTACGAGGGTGCATTCCCTGCGTGGCTGGCTCCGACCCAGGCAGTGATCATGAATATCACTGACAAACAGGCCGATTTTGCCGCCGAGGTCGAAAAAACCCTCAACGAAAGCGGATTTCGTGCCAAGTCTGACTTGAGAAATGAAAAGATCGGCTTTAAAATCCGCGAGCATACTTTGCTCAAGGTTCCTTATCTCTTGGTTATCGGAGATCGGGAAGTCGAGATGCAGACTGTCGCTGTGCGTACTCGTGAAGGTGCTGACCTGGGCTCGATGCCCGTCGCCCAGTTCGCTGAGTTTCTCGCGCAAGCGGTTTCCCGGCGTGGTCGCCCAGATTCGGAGTAATTACTATTAAGCGTGAAATGAGACAAGATAAACGAGCTGCACCGAAAGCCCCGATCAACGAGAATATCTCGGCACGCGAGGTTCGGTTAATTGGGGCTGAAGGTGAACAGCTTGGGATTGTGTCAATTGAAGACGCGCTTCTTAAGGCTGAAGAGGCCAAACTGGATTTGGTGGAAATTTCCGCCGATGCAGTACCCCCTGTTTGCAAACTGATGGACTACGGCAAATCGATCTTCGAGAAGAAGAAGCAGATTGCCGCGGCCAAGAAAAACCAGAAGCAGATTCAGGTTAAAGAAATCAAGTTTCGTCCAGGGACGGAGGAAGGGGATTACCAGGTAAAACTGCGCAACCTGGTACGTTTCCTGAGTGATGGGGACAGGGCCAAGGTATCCTTGCGATTCCGCGGCCGTGAGATGGCCCACCAGGAGCTGGGGATGGAACTCCTCAAGCGAGTTGAAGGTGACTTGCTCGAGTACGGTTCGGTCGAACAGCATCCTAAGATGGAAGGACGCCAGCTGATCATGGTCATCGCCCCGAAAAAGAAGAAGTAATCATCAGGGCACGGCAGGCCTTCTGATTATGTTTATCAACTGAATGCGGAGTATCCGAACATGCCAAAAATGAAAACGAAAAGTGGTGCTGCTAAGCGGTTTCTGAAAACTGCTAACGGTATCAAGCACAAGCACGCTTTCAAGAGCCACATCCTGACTAAAATGTCGACCAAGCGTAAGCGTCAACTGCGCGGTAGCAGCTTGCTGCATCCGTCTGACGTGGCAAAAGTCGAGCGCATGCTGCGCCTTCGTTAATTTTAGTCAAGAATAGAGGAAGTAACTCATGGCTCGTGTAAAGCGTGGCGTCATTGCCCGTAAACGTCACAAAAAAATTCTGAAACTTGCTAAAGGCTACTACGGCGCTCGCTCGCGCGTATTCCGTGTTGCCAAGCAAGCGGTAATCAAGGCAGGCCAATACGCCTACCGTGACCGTCGTCAGAAAAAACGTCAGTTCCGCGCTCTGTGGATCGCTCGTATCAACGCTGGTGCACGTATCAACGGTCTGTCCTACAGCCGTTTCATCGCCGGCCTGAAAAAAGCGTCCATCGAGATCGACCGTAAGGTTCTGGCTGATCTGGCAGTGAACGAAAAAGCGGCGTTTGCTGCGATTGTCGAGAAAGCTAAAGCCACCTTGGCTTAAGTACCCCCGACAGTCACCCGGTCTCACCTCTGTGGGGCCAGGTGTTAAACGTCATAAATAGGGGAAGAGCCTTCAAGCTCTTCCCCTATTTTGTATCTGGAGTCTGTACATGGAAAACCTGGACGCGCTCGTCTCTCAAGCACTAGAGGCTGTGCAAAGCGCTGAAGATATCAATGCCCTGGAGCAAATCCGGGTTCACTACCTTGGCAAGAAGGGTGAATTGACTCAGGTGATGAAGACCCTGGGGAATTTGCCGGCAGAAGAGCGTCCGCAAGTCGGCGCCCTGATCAACGTTGCCAAGGAGCGTGTCACAGAGGTTCTCAATGCCCGCAAGGCGCTGTTTGAAGAGGCCGATCTGGCCGCCAAACTGTCTGCCGAGTCCATTGACGTGACCCTGCCTGGCCGCGGCCAGACCTCGGGTGGTCTGCATCCGGTTACTCGTACTCTGGAACGTATCGAACAGTTCTTCACCCACATCGGCTACGGCATCGCCGAAGGTCCTGAGGTCGAAGACGACTACCACAACTTCGAAGCGCTCAACATCCCAGGCCATCACCCGGCCCGGTCGATGCATGACACTTTCTATTTCAATGCCAACATGTTGCTGCGCACCCATACCTCGCCGGTACAGGTCCGCACCATGGAATCGAAACAACCACCGATCCGCATCGTCTGCCCAGGCCGTGTGTACCGTAGCGACTCCGATATCACCCACTCGCCGATGTTCCACCAGGTCGAAGGCCTGCTGGTCGACCGCGACATCAACTTCGCCGACCTCAAAGGGACCATCGAAGAGTTCCTGCGCGTGTTCTTCGAAAAAGAGCTGGCCGTGCGTTTCCGTCCTTCGTACTTCCCGTTCACCGAGCCGTCCGCTGAAGTCGACATGGAATGCGTGATGTGCAGCGGCAAAGGCTGCCGCGTCTGCAAACAGACGGGCTGGCTGGAAGTCATGGGCTGCGGGATGGTTCACCCGAACGTGCTGCGCATGTCCGGAATCGACCCGGAAGAGTTTTCGGGCTTTGCCTTCGGCATGGGCGTTGAGCGTCTGGCCATGCTGCGTTACGGCGTGAATGACTTGCGTCTGTTCTTCGACAACGACTTGCGGTTCCTCGCGCAATTTCGCTAGTCGTAACGAATTCTTAGGAGAGCAGGATGAAATTCAGTGAACAATGGCTGCGTGGCTGGGTAAGCCCGCAGGTAAGTCGCGACGAGCTGGTTGCCCGTCTGTCGATGGCCGGTCTTGAGGTCGATAGCGTTACGCTGGCCGCCGGTGAATTCAGTGGCGTGGTCGTGGGTGAGGTGCTGAGCACCGAGCAGCACCCGGACGCCGACAAGTTGCGCGTTTGCCAGGTCAGCAATGGCTCGGAGACCTTCCAGGTAGTGTGCGGTGCGCCAAACGTGCGCCCTGGCCTGAAGATCCCGTTCGCCATGATCGGTGCCGAACTGCCAGGCGACTTCAAAATCAAGAAAGCCAAGCTGCGTGGCGTTGAGTCCAACGGCATGCTGTGCTCGCAAGCCGAGCTGCAAGTCGGCGAAGGCAACGATGGCCTGATGGAATTGCCGGCGGATGCGCCGGTCGGTCTGGATATTCGCGAGTACCTGAGCCTGGACGATGCCAGCATCGAGGTTGACCTGACCCCGAACCGCGGCGATTGCCTGTCCCTGGCCGGTCTGGCCCGTGAAGTCGGCGCGCTGTATGACGCTGAAGTCACCCGTCCGGTGGTGGCTGTTGTGCCCGCCGTGCATGACGAAGTGCGTTCGATCGAAGTACTGGCGCCAGCCGCTTGCCCGCGTTACCTGGGTCGTGTGATCCGTAACGTCGATCTGTCCAAGCCTACGCCGCTGTGGATGGTCGAGCGCTTGCGTCGTGGCGACGTGCGCAGCATCGACGCTGCCGTGGACATCACCAACTACGTGATGCTTGAGCTGGGTCAGCCGCTGCACGCGTTCGATCTCGCTGAAATCAATGGCGGCATCCGCGTGCGCATGGCCGAAGAAGGCGAGAAGCTGGTACTGCTCGACGGCCAGGAAGTCAGCCTGCGTAGCGATACGCTGGTGATTGCCGACCATACCCGCGCCTTGGCCATCGCCGGCGTCATGGGGGGCGAGCACAGTGGCGTCAACACCGCGACCACGCGTGATGTATTCCTGGAAAGTGCGTTCTTCGATCAGATTGCCGTCGCTGGCAAGGCTCGTTCTTACGGCCTGCACACTGATGCTTCGCACCGCTACGAGCGTGGCGTGGATTGGCAATTGGCCCGTGAAGCCATGGAGCGCGCCACTGGCCTGCTGTTGGAAATCACTGGCGGCGAAGCTGGCCCGATCATCGAAACCGTCAGCGAACAGCACCTGCCGAAGATTGCTCCGGTCACCCTGCGTGCGCAGCGCATCACTCAGATGCTGGGCATGGAAATGGAGTCGGCCGAAGTCGAGCGTCTGCTCAGCGGCCTGGGCCTGAAGATTGCTTCAGATGGAGCAGGGCAGTGGCGCGTTGAAGTGCCAAGCCACCGCTTCGACATCAGCCTGGAAGTCGATCTGATCGAAGAGCTGGCCCGTCTGTACGGCTACAACCGTCTGCCGGTTCGCTACCCGCAAGCTCGCCTGGCACCGCAAGCCAAAGCCGAAGCGCGTAGCGATCTGCCTGAACTGCGTCGCCTGCTGGTGGCGCGTGGTTATCAGGAAGCGATCACCTACAGTTTCATCGATCCGAAACAATTCGAGTTGTTTAATCCGGGTGTCGAGCCGCTGCTGCTGGCCAACCCGATCTCGAACGACATGGCGGCCATGCGCTCGTCCTTGTGGCCCGGTCTGGTCAAGGCACTTCAGCACAACCTGAACCGTCAACAGGATCGCGTCCGTCTGTTCGAAAGCGGCCTGCGTTTTGTCGGTCAGCTGGAAGGCCTGAAGCAAGAGCCGATGATTGCGGGTGTTGTTTGCGGTAGCCGTCTGCCCGAAGGCTGGGCTCAGGGTCGCGATGTCGTGGATTTCTTCGACGTCAAAGCCGACGTGGAAGCGGTGCTGGGCTTTGCCGGTGCACTGGATTCGTTCACTTTCGTGCCGGGCAAACACCCTGCGTTGCACCCGGGTCAAACCGCACGCATCGAACGAGAAGGTCGCCTGGTTGGGTTCGTCGGCGCTATCCACCCTGAATTGTCAAAAACCCTCGGTCTCGACCGTCCGGTTTTCGTCTTCGAGCTGGTTCTGGCCGAAGTGGCATTGGGAAAAATGCCAAAATTCCAGGAGTTATCACGCTTTCCTGAAGTGCGTCGTGACCTGGCACTGATTGCGTCCACAGACGTTGCGGCCAGTGCCGTACTGGATGTAATCCGTGAAAATGCAGGCGAATGGCTCACAGACCTCAGGCTATTTGACGTGTATCAGGGTAAAGGCATTGATCCTGATAGAAAAAGCCTTGCAGTCGGCTTGACCTGGCAGCATCCATCGCGCACTCTTAATGACGATGAGGTGAATACCACGACGCAAAACATCCTCACCTCGCTCGAACAAAGGTTGAACGCCACGTTAAGGAAGTGACGTATGGGGGCTCTGACGAAAGCTGAGATGGCGGAACGTCTGTATGAAGAGCTGGGCCTGAATAAACGGGAGGCCAAGGAATTGGTCGAACTGTTTTTTGAAGAAATCAGGCACGCTCTTGAAGACAACGAACAAGTCAAATTGTCCGGTTTCGGCAATTTCGACCTTCGGGACAAACGCCAGCGGCCTGGCCGCAATCCGAAAACGGGTGAAGAAATCCCGATCACGGCTCGCCGTGTGGTCACCTTTCGTCCAGGGCAGAAGTTGAAGGCCCGAGTTGAGGCTTATGCTGGAACCAAGTCATAACGACGAGCTACCCGTCATCCCAGGCAAACGCTACTTCACCATTGGTGAAGTCAGCGAGCTGTGTGCGGTAAAACCGCACGTGCTGCGCTATTGGGAGCAGGAGTTTCCTCAACTCAACCCCGTCAAACGCCGCGGAAACCGCCGGTATTATCAGCGACAAGACGTGCTGATGATCCGGCAGATCCGCGCGCTTCTTTATGATCAAGGGTTCACCATCGGCGGCGCGCGCTTGCGTTTGTCCGGCGATGAAGCCAAAGACGACACCACCCAATACAAACAGATGATTCGGCAGATGATTGCTGAGTTGGAAGATGTGTTGGTTGTCCTCAAGAAATAATTTCCTGCATTTGAATACTTCCAGTTTTCAAAAGCTTGCGATATATTCTTGAGCGTTCTTCGAGAAGAGGAACGAGTTTCACGCCTAGTCGGGGCGTAGCGCAGTCCGGTAGCGCACTAGCATGGGGTGCTAGGGGTCGAGTGTTCGAATCACTCCGTCCCGACCATTTATTTTTAAGAAATCCAGTCACTTAGCGGTGACTGGATTTTTTTATGCTTCATCGTTTTTTCACGGAGCTGATTTTTGCCCCACTTTTTGCCCCACTGAGGATTTCGAAGCAGGATACTGTGAGTTCACGCCGTTTTTGGCCCTTTTTCGCGCTGCCTTTGGCACCAATACTGTTTGATATTTCTCTTCCTTTCTCAGCTTTTTCGCATGCCAGATGGTCTTGCCTAACGCCTTGTTTCCGGGCAATTAGGGCGTTTTCCCTCACCCGCTCCGCGACGCTAAACCCTGGAAGCTCAGTTCCGATTCTTCGTTCTTAAAGGTCACCATCCCAAATCATCGAAACCGGCCGTACGTCACGCGGGCCGTGCCTTTGAAGACAAGCGGAAGCAGCGAAAGCCGGACTTTCGATTGTGCGCTAGGGAAACGGAACAGAGCGCGGGGGGGGCGGGGAGGGTGGTTGGGCAATCGCCAGGTCTGTGGAAGGTCTCTAGTCGCCGGCCGAGCCCTTTGATCACAAGGCCCAGGGGCCGATTTGGAATCAAACCATCGCTTCCGAGAGCCTGACTCATACCTCCAAATTCGACGTTTTTGGGCCCAAACCGCAGTGCCAAACAGACCTCAAATTGACCCGATTTCTTGCTGGTTTGGTGACAAACCATTTTGCAGGTAGTTGGCACCGATTGAGTGCCGCTGAACCCTCGAAAGATCCGTCGGCCGCGGCTTCTAGCGGTCAGTTCGGAATCTCTTGCAAGGTCCTGGTCGGTGCCAAATCCGCTGCTAACTCACATTCTCTTGAGCGCATTCTGGGTGGTGGTGCGAATGATCAATTGGAAGAGCGCGGAAAGCTCGGCCTGAAGACTCGCCAATTGCTGAATGGCGGCGTGATCGAGCTGTTTAAAAACATCGCTATCGATCAGGTTGTAGGCAATGGCCAAGGGTTGGTTGTGAAGGCGGGAGGCCAGATACTTCCACCTGTGGACCCAATCATTGTGGCGACTGGATTCCGACCTGGCAGGAGCCTGCTCGCCGAGTTGCGTATCGCACTTGATCCCGCAACTCAAAGCGTACCTCGCCGGTTTGCTGCAAAGGCTAGTGCGCATCAACCTGACCCGCCCTCGATGACCGGGGCGGCATAGGGGCGACCTTCCTATTTTCTTTTGCACGTCCAGGTAGTCCTTGAACCAAGGGCGACCTATTTCTGCGTGAGTGACAGATTCATTACAGAAACCATATATACATCGTCGCAGATATTTTAAGAGGCACGGAAGGCTGGCTAGCGCCTTGATACAAAGCTTTCATTGAAGGTGCTCGGCGGCGTCCTATCGTTTTGATGGATTAATGTTCGTTGGCTCTTTACCTTACATACGGGAAAACATATATTTGTTAAACCGCATATGAGCTGAGGCTTCACAATGACCAGCAAAGCCCGTGTTCTGTTTGTCTGTACTGCCAACGCTGCACGCTCCCAGTTGGCCCAGGCGTTGCTGAGGCATACCGATTCGGAGCATTTCGAGGCGTTCAGCGCCGGCACAACTCCAACTCAGGTAGATCCGCGCACCTTCGAGGTGCTTTCACACATCGGTGTGAGCACCGAAGGATTACGTAGCAAGTCGATAGACGAGTTCCGTGGTGAGCGTTTCGATTACGTCATCACCTTGTGTGATAAATCCGCTGCGCAATGCCGGTCTTTACCTGGAGCGGGTGAGGCATTGGCCTGGAGTTTTGAAGACCCGGTCACCAGCACCAAACCCGATGCCTTCCGTCACACCCTTCACGAAATTCATGAGCGCATCAAGATGTTCGTCTTGGTCAAAAACAAGCACTGAGAAAACGATATGGCTGACCATCTGACACCGACCACTGTTTTCAAATGCCTTGCTGACGACACTCGGGTCCGCACGATGATGCTCATCACCCGTGAAGGAGAGCTTTGTGTTTGCGAGCTGACCTGCGCGTTGAACGAGAGTCAGCCAAAAATCTCCAGGCACCTGGCGCAACTGCGTACTTGCGGGCTGTTGTCGGACCGTCGGCAAGGCCAATGGGTGTATTACCGACTTCACCCGAATCTCCCTGATTGGGTTCATCAAGTGCTGACCACCGTGCTGGAAAGCAACAAACACTGGTTGAGCCCTGATGCCAAACGCCTTGATGAAATGGGTGACCGTCCTGAACGGGCAGCCGTGTGCTGTGAAAGCAAAATCGCCTGATTCCGTCTTTGACTATGAGATCACTCGATGAAAATCCTGTTCCTCTGCACGGCCAATAGCTGTCGCAGCATCCTTTGTGAGGCGGTTTTCAATCACTTGGCACCGCAAGGCATGAAAGCCTACAGCGCGGGCAGTCAACCCAAAGGCGACGTGCATCCGCTGAGTCTCAAAACTTTGGAAAACGCTGGTATGTCGACGCTCGGGCTGTTCAGTAAGTCCAGCGATGTCCATGTGAATTTGGCACCTGATTTCGTCATCACGGTGTGCGACAAGGCTGCCGGTGAGGCGTGTCCGGTATTTTTCGGACCGGCCACCAAGGCGCACTGGGGGTTGGCTGACCCTTCGGAATACCACGGGACGCAAGAAGAGATCGGGGCGGCTTTTGAAGCCACCTTGGAGCAGATCAAAACCCGTATTGAAGCTTTCTTGGCTTTACCGCTTGCCCGACTGAGTGCCGAACAGCTCAAGGCAGAACTGGACCTGATTGGCAGGCTGTAACCACAGGAACAATGACCATGAGTAAAAACCGACTTTCCTTCCTGGACCGATATCTGGTTGAAGTGCCGTTGGTTCGATGACTCCAAGAGCGCTGTTGCGCAGGACAAAGACTATGTTTGAAGACGACATCCCCCAACTTGATACCGACCTGGTTGATCTTCCATCGGCTGACAAGCTGGGCATCGAGAAGACCTCCATCCACAAGCCGCGCATTTTGCTGCTGTACGGATCGACCCGTGAGCGCTCCTTCAGTCGCCTGATGGTAGAGGAGGCCGCTCGACTGCTGGAGCACTTCGGCGCCGAGGCGCGGATTTTCAATCCGTCCGGTTTGCCGCTGCCAGATGACGCCCCCGACAACCATCCGCGCGTGAAGGAGTTACGCGAGCTGATGTTGTGGTCGGAAGGGCAGGTCTGGTGTTCCCCGGAGCGTCACGGTTCCATGAGCGCGGTCTTCAAGGCGCAGATCGACTGGGTGCCACTCGCAATGGGTGCGGTACGCCCGACCCAGGGCAAAACCCTCGCCGTCATGCAGGTGTGTGGTGGCTCGCAGTCGTTCAACGTGGTCAATCAGCTGCGAGTGCTGGGACGTTGGATGCGCATGTTCACCATCCCCAACCAATCCTCCGTGCCAAAGGCCTATATGGAGTTCGACGATAACGGCCGGATGAAACCTTCTCCGTTCTACGACCGCATCGTGGATGTGATGGAAGAGTTGGTGAAATTCACGCTGCTGCTTCGCGACCGTCAGGACTATCTGGTTGATCGTTATTCCGAGCGCAAAGAGTCGGCGGAAGAACTCATGAAACGTGTCAATCAGCGCTCCATCTGAGGATTTTTCACCGTGCAACAACACCCTTATTCCGTACTTCCCTTGGCACAGTTCAATGGCCAATTGATCTTCACCCCGCAGCGGCTGACCGAAGGGAAAACCATCGCCATCCATTGCAAGGGCGGCTCGGGCCGTACCGGTTTGGTCGCCGCTCAACGGTTGATCGAGAGCGGTGTGCCCTTTAGCGATGCCATCCGCGATGTTCAGTCGTTGCGTCCACGCGCCATTCAACATCCTGCCCATATCGAATACATCGGCCAGTTCGACACCCAGTCGAACTCCCACTGACAACAGATACAGAGCACAACAACATGACTATCAAAGTTGGCATCAATGGTTTCGGTCGGATCGGTCGCCTCGCGCTGCGAGCAGCCTGGGGCTGGCCAGAATTCGAATTCGTGCAGATCAACGATCCAGCGGGTGACGCGGCGACGCATGCACACTTGCTGAACTTCGACTCGGTGCATGGTCGTTGGCACCACGAAGCCAGCGCGGAAGGCGATCAGGTGGTGATTGGCGGCAAGCGCATCAAGGTGACCGCTAACAAAGCGATTGCCGACACCGACTGGTCGGGTTGCGATCTGGTGATCGAGGCCAGCGGCAAGATGAAAACCGTGGCGGTGTTGCAAGCCTACCTGGATCAGGGCGTCAAGCGTGTGGTGGTTTGCGCTCCGGTGAAGGAAAAAGGGGCGTTGAACGTCGTCATGGGCGTCAACCATCAGTTGTTCAAACCGGCTGAACATCGCATCGTTACCGCCGCCTCGTGCACCACAAACTGTCTAGCGCCCGTGGTGAAAGTCATCCACGAGAAACTGGGCATTCGTCATGGCTCGATCACCACTATCCACGACCTGACGAACACCCAAAGCATTCTCGATCAACCGCACAAGGATCTGCGTCGTGCGCGTGCTTCGGGCATGAGCCTGATTCCAACCAGCACCGGCTCGGCCACCGCGATTGCCGAAATCTTCCCAGAGCTGCGTGGGCGCCTAAACGGCCACGCCGTACGCGTGCCGCTGGCCAACGCGTCGCTGACCGACTGCGTCTTTGAAGTCGAGCGTGCCACCACTGTTGAGGAGGTGAATCAACTCCTCAAGGACGCCTCCGAGAACGAGCTGAAAGACATCCTCGGTTTTGAGGAGCGTCCGTTGGTGTCCATCGACTACCGCACCGACCCGCGTTCATCGATCATCGATGCACTGTCGACGATGGTGATCAATGGTACTCAAGTGAAGATCTATGCCTGGTACGACAACGAATGGGGCTATGCCAATCGCGCCGTCGAACTGGCCAGACTGGCCAGTCTGGCGGACTAAGGAGCGGTCATGAAAGCGTTGTCAGCCCTCGCTCCGGAAGTGCGGCAGTACTTGCTCGTCACGGGCAACTATTGGGCCTTCACCCTCACCGACGGTGCCTTGCGCATGTTGGTGGTGTTGCACTTTCACGCGTTGGGCTACAGCCCATTGCAAATCGCGGCGTTGTTTCTGTTCTACGAAATCTTTGGCGTGATCACCAACCTGGTGGGTGGCTACCTCGGCGCCCGGCTGGGCCTGAACCGAACCATGAACATCGGCCTGGGTATCCAAGTCGTGGCGCTGTTGATGCTGACGGTTCCTGTCGCTTGGCTAACCATCCCATGGGTGATGGGCGCACAGGCGCTGTCGGGGATTGCCAAAGACCTGAACAAGATGAGTGCCAAAAGCTCCATCAAGCTTCTTGTTCCGGATGGGCAACAGGGAAAGCTCTACCAGTGGGTGGCAATCCTCACCGGCTCGAAGAACGCACTCAAGGGGGTCGGCTTCTTTCTCGGCGGAGCCTTGCTGGCACTGATCGGCTTCAAAGGTGCATTGCTGGCCATGGCGGGTGTTCTGGCGCTGATCTGGATCAGCAGCTTGATACTGCTGAAGAAGGACCTGGGCAAAGCCAAAGCCAAGCCCAAGTTTCGCGACATCCTGTCCAAGAGCCGGGCGATCAATATCCTCTCAGCGGCGCGGATGTTCTTGTTCGGAGCCCGTGATGTCTGGTTTGTGGTGGCCTTGCCGGTGTACCTGAGCAGCGTGTTCGGCTGGGACTTCTGGAAAGTTGGCGGCTTCCTTGCGGCGTGGGTGATCGGCTACGGCATCGTGCAGTCGTTTGCGCCCAACATCACTGGCAAGAAACGCGGCCACGTACCGGATGGTCGTGCGGCATTTCTGTGGGCCCTTGCACTGGCAGGCTTGCCTGCGGCAATTGCTCTCGGGCTTAACACGGCTTTGTCGCAGCAGATGATGCTACTCGGCGGATTGATGGTCTTTGGTGCGCTGTTCGCGGTGAATTCGTCGCTGCACAGCTACTTGATCGTGTCCTATGCCAAGGAAGATGGCGTGTCGCTGGATGTGGGGTTTTATTACATGTCGAATGCGATGGGAAGGCTGATAGGTACAGTACTGTCCGGGTGGGTTTATCAGGTGTATGGGCTGCAAGCGTGCTTGTGGATATCGAGCGCATTCGTTCTGCTCGCAGCACTGATTTCTATCGGGCTGCCAAGGCATGCCGAGGCGATATGAAACTGTCAGGCCGATGAGCCTCTTCGCGCTATGTGCGTTTGGGGGGGTAGAGCCTGAATCAGCAGCTGTCGGAGGTACGCCATGGGCAATTTATCCACATCCCCGCACTGTCTTTCGTGGTGATTGCAGCGTTCGCATTGAGCGCTTGTGATAAAGGCGAGACACCCTCCAAGCGTCCGTCCGGTATGGACAAGACGATTGAAGGGACATGATTTACAGGTGAGTGGCGCAATAACCAGGGGGATGAGGGATATCCTCCTTCAGCGCATCATTGCGCAGTCGAAATCCAGCCCTGGATATCCGCAACAGTCGGAATCTTCCCGCTGCTTACAACCTTCTCGTTGATCACCAGAGCCGGCGTGGCGAGGATGTCATAAGTCATCATCTTGCCCATGTCGGTGATCTTTTCGAATTCGGCCTGGATATTTAGATTCTGCGTGGCTTGACGGGCTACAGCCTCAAGCTTCTTGCAGTTGGCGCACCCTGAACCGAGGATTTTGATGTTCAGCATTGGAAGCTCCTTAGTGTGTAAGTCAGCTTGCTGTTTGTTTACGCTGATAACGTATCAACTGGTAAATTGCAGCGGTTATGGCCAGTGAGGCCGCCATTCCTGCACCAAGGGTAAGCCAGCCGGTGCCGTCGACCCAGGCACCAAATAGCAGGCCTGCCACGATGCTGAACGAAGCGACTAACCCAACATAGGCTGCGGTCTTCTTGCGACCAATCACCGCCGCCACCATGAGCATGCTCTGCAAGCTAAGTTCAGGATCCGCCATCAAGTAGGCCAAGAGCGGACCAGGATGCATGCCGAGATCAAGGAACATGCGGGCGACGGGCACTTCTACCAGGGTTGGGAAGTACATGAACACGCCGAACCCTACCGCTATGGCATTGGCGATCACTGTGTTGCTGCCTGCAAGGCTTTCAATCCACTCGGGTTGAATCACCTGGCGAACCATGCCGACAATGAATACACCCACCACCAGCACAACAAATATCTGCTTGACGAAGCGCCAGGCTTCCCATAGCCAGCCTTGCCAGTCTTCGGCTGGCAGTTTTCGGGCAAAGTACCCAACAGACAGCATGGTCAATGCGACACCGAATACACGACCCGTGAAGGTAAAGGCTAATGTGCCAGGTTCTGGCGTCAGTCGCATTGACGCGATCAGCAAGGTACTAGCGGTCAGACCCAGCGCAACCCATGTCCAGTTGTTGGCACCTTCAGTGATGTTATCCAGACCACGTTTGGCCGTGGCGGCAATCATCAGGAGTAGGGCGATGAGAACAGACCCTTGGAAGCTCACGCCTTCTTCTCCTTTACTGGCGTCGTATGGAACCCAGTCAAACAAGGTGTCCTGCCACGCCTGGGGCCAGAAAAGCGGGACTTTGAAACTGATCAGATCTGCGGTCAGGGGCCACAGTTTCAAGGTGCCCGCAATCAGCAAGGCCACCAAAGATAGCAGTACGCCCAGTGCAGGCCCGGAAACGCTGGCCTTCTCTGCGAACAGGGCATCCGCCTGTGCGTCGTGGGTCAGGTCGTCTTTCCAGAATAGGGTAGCCATCAGCAAGCCAATACCGATGCCGAAGATCAGGCAGAGGATCAGACGGGCGATTGCAAACTCCGCTCCCAGAATATTGCCGGTATAGGCCAAGGCCATGATGTTTCCTGCGGGAGCAAAAAACAGGAAGGTGATCGCCGGGCCGATACCTGCTCCTTTGCGGTAAACGCCCGCGAACAAAGGAACAATTGTGCATGAGCAGACGGCAATCAGTGACCCGGCTAGTGCCGCCGCAGGGTAGGAAACGTAAACAGGTGCATGTCGACCTAGCCAGTGAGTGATGCTGGCTTTAGGAATAAGTGCTGTCATGGCCCCGGCGATAAAAAACGCCGGCAACAGGCAAAGAAGGACGTGGGCTGCCAAGTAGGAAGCCAGACTGCCGGCTCCGCCATTGAATAGCTTCAGTACGAGGTCCATGGAGAGCCCTCAATCCTTAGCGTTAAGGTCAGGTTTTATGGTATCCGCTGTGCGTTGACCGGGTTTGACTTCGATCAGTTGCACGCAGAAAAATTTTTCAAGGATGTGGTGCTGAAAGACCGATTCAGGGGCGCCTCCAGGGTGGCTATCTCGATCAACCGGAAACGCTGCGCATAGCCTCCGAAATGGGAGTCAGGGCCCACCGTTCAACGGTTAACCTCAACGCTTGTCATGAAACGCGTTGTGCAAGGTCGACCTCTGCCTCTATAGCGTGAGACGCAGGTGAAAAGGTCGGGTTATGACTTTTCGGGCTTGTTATGCCGGCGGTCTGCTTTTGTATCCGAGTTCACACTGCCGTTCGTCCAGTGCCCGGCACTAGCAAGGCTTGGCTTCTCTCTGATGTTCATGCACCGACATCCCGTGCATCAGAACGGAGAGCCAGCATGGACATTGATGAAAATGCCCCAGGAAACAAATCCCAACAGGGCGTCACGGGCGGGACTGATAACGAAACAGGCCATGATCCAAAGGAGAATGAACCTGAGGTTCCGCTGCCAGGGGGCGACGAGGCGCCTGTCGATGAAGAAATGGCCGATGTGGATGCCAATAATTCAGTATCGAGCGAGCATCCCAAGCCTTAAGTCGATTGAAAGTTGATAAGCCCGGCCACTGCGTCGGGCTTTTTGGTTTGTGTAATTCAGTTTTATCCAGATATCCGTGTACCATCGCTTTGGCATTATTTGGCCATCATGGCGTGATAGGGATATGGATATGAACAAAGCTGCATTTGCGATTGTGCTTTCTATGGCGTGCGCTTCAGCGACAGCCGCGACCAACGAGTGGCAATCTGGCTGGGGCCAAGGGAAGACTGAGTTTTTTGCCGGCGATGAAGCTAAGAGTTATCTGAACTTCGCCTGTGACGAAAATGACGAGATGAGTCCGGTAAGTGGTTCGGCCACTATTTCGGGCAAGCCGTTCTACTCGCACAACGATAAAGGCGGTTTCGACGTCATCGTTGACGGCGTCGAGTACAGCAATCCGTTTTACGTTGAGTGCAACGCCTGTTCCAGTAACTTTCCTGCGTTCTGGGCTGCAATGCGCAAGGCAAAAACGATTGAATTGAGGGCTGAAGGCTTGACTAGTTCAATCCCGGCCAAAGGATTCAGCAAATTGACCAAGCCTTATGCTTCAAAAGAAAATCCTTGTGGCACGGGTACCTGGTAAGTCACCTGCTGTTTGCGAACCCCGCCAGAGTGCGGGGTTTTTTGTGTCCGGGTTTTGAGTGTGAGAGCCCATACAGCCGGCCGTGGCGCGTCAATTGAATTGCGCTATGGCGCTGACCGGGTTTGCGAAGAAGGGCGCGCCAGGGGCCAATTGTCATGAAATGAAAAGCCATTGTCGTCTGATGAAAAGCAGCTGGCCAGGCGGCGTCCTACAGTCCAATCAGCGTAAATCGACGCTGCACAGACTGGAGAATAAGAAAAAATGGCCAAAGCCGTACGCTTCTACGAAACCGGTGGTCCCGACGTTCTTTGTTATGAAGAGGTCGATGTCGGCGAACCCGGTCCGGGCCAGGTCCGTCTTCGTCATGTGGCGGTCGGCCTGAACTATGCCGACACCTATTTTCGTAATGGCACTTACCCGATCCCGATGCCCAACGGCATGGGGGTTGAAGCGTCCGGTGTGGTCCAGGCCATCGGCGAGGGTGTGACTAACGTTCAGGTGGGGGATCGCGTCACCTACACCGGATTTCTCAATACCTTGGGCGCCTACAGTACCGAACGACTGATTGCTGCCGCGCCGCTGATCAAGCTGCCGGAAACCATCAGTTTCGAGACGGCCGCCGCCATGACCATGCGTGGCCTGACGTCGTCGTACCTGATGCGGCGCATTTATGATTTCAAGGCCGGCGACAGCATTCTGCTGCACGCCGCTGCCGGTGGCGTGGGGCTGATCGTTTCACAGTGGGCCAAGCTGCTCGGCCTGACCGTCATCGGCACTGTGTCCACCGAGGTCAAGGGTGAAATTGCCCTGGCCCATGGCTGCGACCATGTCATCAATTACAGCCACGAAAATGTCGCCCAGCGCGTGCGCGAGCTGACTGCCGGCGTGGGAGTCAACGTGGTGTTCGACAGCGTTGGCAAAAACACCTTCATGGGATCACTGGATTCGCTCAAGCGTCGGGGCCTGATGGTCTGCGTTGGCACCGCATCCGGTCCGATTCCGGCTTTCGACCCGGTGATGCTGGCGATGAAGGGCTCACTGTTCCTGACCCGTCCGGCGCTGGCCGACTACATCGCCGATCCGGCAGAGAAAGCTGCCCTGGCCGGCGAGCTGTTCGACCATGTCGGCAGTGGTCGGATCAAGATCGAGATCAACCAGCATTATGCGTTGGAGGACGCCGTACAGGCCCATCGCGACCTTGAGTCACGCAAAACGACGGGCTCGTCGATTTTCGTCATCTAAGGAGCGATCTGCCATGAAAGTCGAACAATTGACCTGCAGCATTGGCGCCGAACTGATCGGCGTCAATCTTGCCGACGCGGTCCATGACGACGGTCTTTTTTGCGAGATTCGTGCTCAGTTGCTCAAGCATCGGGTGGTGTTCCTGCGCGATCAGGACATCACTCGCGCCGAGCACGTGGCCTTCGCCCGCCGCTTCGGTGAGTTGGAGGACCATCCGGTGGCCGGCAGCGATCCGGATTATCCCGGGCTGGTGCGCATCTACAAGAATCCGGACCAGCCGATGGACCGCTACGAAAACGCCTGGCACACCGACGCGACCTGGCGCGAGGCGCCGCCGATGGGCTGCGTGTTGCGCTGCGTAGAGTGCCCGCCGGTGGGCGGCGACACCATGTGGGCCAACATGGTCGAGGCTTACGCGCGTTTGCCGGAGGACGTGAAGGTGAAAATTGCCGACCTGCGCGCCCGCCACAGCATCGAAGCGAGTTTCGGTGCTGCCATGCCAATCGAAAAGCGTCTGGCGCTCAAGGCGATGTATCCCGATGCCGAACACCCGGTGGTTCGCACCCACCCGGAAACCGGGGAAAAGGTGCTGTTCGTCAACGCCTTCACGACGCACTTGAGCAACTACCACACCCCCGAGCGGGTGCGCTTCGGCCAGGACGCCAACCCTGGCGCGAGCGAGTTGCTGCGCTACCTGATCAGCCAGGCCTACATCCCCGAGTATCAGGTGCGCTGGCGCTGGAAGCCCAACAGCATCGCCATCTGGGACAACCGCAGCACCCAGCACTACGCCGTCATGGATTATCCGCCGTGCCATCGCAAGATGGAGCGTGCCGGAATCATCGGCGACAAGACCTACTGATCAACCCCTTCTGCATTCGCACTCGTAAACGCGTCTGCCCGGCATGATCCCGGGTGGGCGCGACAATCATAAGAACAGGAGTAACTCATGCAATTTTTTGACGATTCCCTGCACCCGGAAAACATGGAAAAGGTGGTCATCACCGTGGCCCCGTACGGCCCGGAATGGATGCCGGAAGACTTCCCCGAAGACATCCCGCTGACCATGGATGAACAGGTGCAAAAAGCGGTCGAATGTTATGAGGCCGGGGCCACCGTCTTGCACTTGCACGTGCGCGAGCTGGACGGCAAGGGTTCCAAGCGCCTGTCCAAATTCAACGAATTGATCGCCGGTGTGCGTGAAGCCGTGCCGGACATGATCATCCAGGTCGGTGGTTCGATTTCCTTCGCGCCGGAAAGCGATGGCGAAGCCGCCAAGTGGCTGTCTGACGATACGCGACACATGCTGGCCGAGCTGACGCCAAAACCGGATCAGGTCACGGTGGCTATCAACACCACCCAGATGAACATCATGGAGCTGCTGTATCCGCAATACCTGGAAGGCACGTCCCTGGCCAATCCCCTGTTTCAGGCCGCCTACAGCGAAATGACCGTTCCGGCAGGTCCGGCCTGGGTCGCCGAACACCTCAAGCGTCTGATGGACAACGGCATCCAGCCGCACTTCCAGCTGACCGGCATGCACGCGATGGAAACCCTCGAGCGTCTGGTGCGCAGGGGCGTCTACAAGGGCCCGTTGAACCTGACCTGGATCGGCATTGGCGGCGGTTTCGATGGCCCCAATCCGTTCAACTTCTTCAACTTCATCCACCGCGCGCCGGACGGTTGCACCCTGACCTCCGAGTCGCTGCTCAAGAACGTCATGCCGTTCAACACCATGTCGATGGCCATGGGTCTGCACCCGCGAGTGGGCAATGAAGACACTATCATTGATCACAAGGGCGATCGTTTCGGCTCAGTTGCGCAGATCAGGCAGACCGTGCGTATCGCCCATGAACTGGGTCGCGAAATCGCCACCGGCAAAGAAGCCCGTGAGATCTACCGCATCGGCGTGCAGTACCAGAGCATCGAAGAAACGCTGTTGGCCAACGGCATGGCCCCCAACCGCAAGGCTGGGCAGAAAGGTGTGCCGCAACGCGGCTGATCGGCAGACGCAGCGGGCGGTCAGGCCTCCCGCTCGCTGCACTGCAACACGCTTGATAACAACAATAAAACAAAGCTTTGAGGAGGCTGCATGGCCTTTCACCCAATCGCCGCAGACGATGACGACAGTGCTGTCGGTGTTGCGCGACCGTATGCCTGGATCGTCTTCGCACTGACGTTCGGGCTGTTGATATCCGATTACATGTCGCGCCAGGTCTTGAACGCGGTGTTCCCGATGCTCAAGGGCGAATGGGCTCTGAGCGACGGCCAGCTTGGCTTGCTCAGTGGCATTGTCGCGCTGATGGTGGGGCTGCTGACATTTCCCCTGTCATTGCTGGCAGATCGCTTTGGCCGGGTCAAGAGCCTGGCGCTGATGGCCTTGCTGTGGAGTCTGGCGACGCTGGGTTGCGCCGTGGCGCAGGACTATCAGCAGATGTTCATTGCACGATTCATGGTCGGCGTTGGCGAAGCGGCGTACGGCAGCGTCGGCATAGCAGTCGTCATTTCGGTGTTTCCCAAGCACCTGCGTGCAACGCTGGCCAGTGCCTTCATGGCGGGCGGCATGTTCGGTTCGGTATTAGGGATGGCGCTGGGCGGTGCAATCGCCGCCAAACTTGGCTGGCGCTGGTCGTTTGCCGGCATGGCGTTGTTCGGTCTGCTGCTGGCCGTGCTTTACCCGGTCATCGTCAAGGAGGCGCGCATTGCGCCGCAACGTGCCGCCCAGGCGGCGAACAAGGCGGTGGCAGCGGTCAAGCGTCCGTTGCGTACGCTGTTTTCCAGCCGTTCGGTGATCGCTGCCTACATCGGCAGTGGCTTGCAACTGTTCGTCGGCGGCACGGTGATTGTGTGGATGCCCAGTTACCTCAATCGCTATTACGACATGGCCACGGACAAGGCGGGCGGCGTCGCGGCCATTATCGTGCTGTGCAGCGGGGCCGGGATGATCCTGTGCGGCATGCTCAGCGATCGACTGTCGCGCCATTCGCCGGAACGCAAAGTCACTTTGGCCATCGCCTATTGCCTGGGCAGTTGCCTGCTGTTGTCGGCGGCATTTGCCCTGCCGGCAGGGCCTGTGCAGCTGGCGCTGATCTGCCTGGGCATGTTGATTGCCGCCGGCACGACTGGCCCTTGCGGAGCGATGGTTGCCAACCTGACCCATTACTCGGTCCATGGCACGGCCTTCGCCACGCTGACCCTGGCCAACAACATGCTGGGGCTGGCGCCTGGGCCGTTCATTACCGGCAGGGTCTCCGACCTCATTGGCTTGCAGGCTGCCTTTCAATGGGTGCCGCTGGTCAGCATCGCGGCTGCGGCCGTGTTCTTTTATGCCAAGTGTCATTACCACAAGGACATTGCCCGGCTTAAGGGCGAGCAAGTCCACGATTCGGTTAGCAAAGCAGTGTTAGAGGTGAAGTTGTGAGTAGTCGTCGTTTACGTATTGATGTGTTCTTCGATTTCATCTGCCCCTGGTGCCTGATCGGCAAACGCCAATTGGAGCATGCGCAAGTACAGTTTCGCAGTCGTCACCCGGATGTGCAGGTCACCACGGTGTGGCATGGCGTGCAGTTGCTGCCTCAGTTGCCGGTACAAGGGGAGCCCTTCGCCGATTTCTACCGCAAACGCCTGGGCAATGCCGAGGCTATGACCATGCGCCAGGCCCAGGTACAGCAGGCTGCGGCGGCGGTTGGGCTGACCATCGACTTCAGCCGCATCGAGACAATGCCCAACACCGCAGACGCGCACCGTTTGTTCGAACGCGTCAGCGTACTGGGCAATGCTACTCAGCGTGAAATGTTGCTCGAACGGCTGTTCGCCGCTTATTTCCGCAAACGCGAAAACCTGGGGTGCCGCGAGACCTTGCTCGCCATCGCCCGCTCCTGCGGCGTTGATGCGCAGGTGGTGCTCGATTGCCTGAAGGGCGACGCCACGCCATTTGACGGCTTTCCCGGCGCGACCAGTGGGGTGCCGGGCTTTCAGTTCGACCGTCGCATGACGATGGTCGGTGCACAACCTGCTCAGGCGCTGCTCGGGGCCATGAACCAGGCACTGAAAGAAAGTGATCACGAGCGGCAACCTGCATGAACCGACGTATCCCCGTGCCTGCCGGAAAGCTCCCGCAGGCGGGCGGTCGTGCACTGTTCGAATTCGATGACAAAAGCCTGGCGTTATTCAACGTCAAAGGTGACGTATTCGCCGTCGACGACAGTTGCCCCCATCAAGGCGCCTCGCTGTGTGGCGGGCGCCTTGAGGGGTGGGTAATTCAGTGCTGCGCCCATGGCCTGCGCTTCGATTTGCGCAGCGGTTACTTGCTCAATTCCACAGCAGTCAAAGTTGCCAACTACCCGGTTGAGATCATCGACGGCCAGGCTTTCATCGTTATCGTTCCCGAGGAGGCCGCGCCATGAGCGCCATCGCTCTCACCCGTATCCACAGCCGAACGCGCGAACTGGCGCCGGGCTTTATCGTCAGTCTGATCGTTGCAGCGGCTGCGTCCTTTTTGTCCGAGCACTACGGCGCGCCGGTGATGCTGTTCGCTTTGTTGCTGGGCATGGCGCTGAACTTCCTGGCCGGTGACGGTGTTTGCAAGCCGGGCATCGAGTTCACCGCACGCACCGTGTTGCGCATTGGTGTGGCGCTGCTGGGCATGCGCATCACCCTCGAACAGATGGCAGCGCTGGGCTGGAAGCCTGTGGCGCTGGTGGTGATCCTGGTGGTGGTGACCATCGGCGTTTCAGTGATCGCAGCCAAGGCGCTGGGCTTTCAGCGTTTGTTCGGCATGCTCACCGGCGGCGCCACTGCAATTTGTGGGGCATCGGCCGCGTTGGCGCTGGCGGCGGCATTGCCCAATCATCCGCAGAAAGAACGCGCGACTTTATTCACGGTGATCGGGGTGTCGGCGCTGTCGACCCTGGCGATGATCGTGTATCCGATGATTGCCAACTGGCTGTCGTTGTCGCCACAAGTGGCGGGCGTGTTTCTGGGGGCGACCATTCACGATGTCGCCCAGGTCGTCGGTGCCGGTTACAGCATGTCGACCGAGACCGGCGATACGGCCACGGTGGTCAAGTTGATGCGGGTTGCCATGTTGCTGCCGGTGATCGTGTGTGCCGCCATGATCACCCGCATGCAGGGCGCCGACCCGACCGGCAAACGACCTCCGCTGCTACCTTGGTTCGCCGTCGGGTTTCTGTTGTTGGCCTGTATCAACAGCACCGGCTGGGTGGCCCCGGTGGTGCAAGGGTCGGTCAACGAGTTGTCGCGCTGGTGCCTGGTGGTTTCCATCAGCGCCCTGGGTATGAAAACCCAACTCAAGGAGCTGGCGGCGGTGGGCATCAAGCCGATTTTGTTGATGGTGGGGGAGACGGTGTTCCTCGTCGTGCTGGTGCTGTTGTTGCTGCGTTGGGGAATGTAGGTACACAAACTTGTGGCGAGGGAGCTTGCTCCCGCTGGGGAGCGAAGCGCCCCACAAAGACCACCGCGCTTTTTCAGAAACTACTCGGCGTCTTTTTTGGGGCCGCTGCGCACCCCAGCGGGAGCAAGCTCCCTCGCCACAGGACTCCTCGGCCGGTGTCACAGACACCGGTTCTTTTGCGGCGACTGTACCAGCAGTCGCCGCTTTTTTTTTTGCAAAACGCCGGGTCTGTTGCGTTCGGTTCAGGGTTCGCTGGAGCCGGGCCGGGTGGTCAGCTCCGGCGGTGCTTTGACGGTGTGCTTTTGCGCACTGCGCCATGCCGCGGGCGGCATGCCGAACTGGGTGATGAACCAGCGTGTAAAGGAACTCGCCATCGAATAGCCGAGCATGTCGGCAATGCGCCCCAACGAGTAATTCGGGTTTTCCAGGTAGCGCAACACCAGGTCGCGGCGCACGTCGTTGATCAGGTCGTTGAAGGCGCAGCCGTCGTCTTTGAGGCGGCGCTGCAGGGTCCGAACGTTCATGCCCTGGGTCTGGGCGATCTGCTCGATGGTGGCGCGCCCCATCGGCAACAACAGGTAGATGGCTTTGCGCACCTCGAACAGCATCGAAGGGCCTTCGTGGCTGAGCAGCGAGTCAAGGTAACTCTGGGCGTAGCGCGCCATGGCCGGGTCGGCATGGGGGTTGGTCATGTCGAGGCTGGCATTGGGGCAGACGATGCCATTGAACTCGCTGCCGAACTCCAGTTTGCAGCCGAACAGGCGGCGATGCAGTTGCAGGTTGTCGGGAGGCTGGTGCGTGAAGTTGACGCTGTAGGGATGCCAGTGTGCACCGAGCAGGGCGGCGCACAGGCGGAACATCACCCCGATGGCCAGTTCATTGGCTTGTCGGCAGGGCATCGGCGATTCGGTGACGACCTCTTCGCGAATGATCACCATCTTGCCTGCCTCCTCGATGAAGAGGGCCAGCGAATCGTTCATCAGATGACGGTAGTGCACCAACACTTGCAACGCATCACGCAGCGTTCGCTGATGAGAGAGCAACAGGCTGACCACGCCGAAGTCCGAGAGCTGGCGCGACTCGGCCATGCTCAAGCCGAAGCTCTGGCAGCCGCTGGCGGCGGCTGAATCCTCCAGCAACCGCACGGCGGCGTCGATGGGGATGCGATGTTCAGGAGCTTGCAATATGGCTTTACTCAAACCGACGCCGGCCAGTACGTCTCGGGGGTTGAACCCCAGGTACTGGGTGACCTCCAGGTAGTTGGTCAAGACGGCGGCGCGAACAAGCTTGGGCATGCGAAGGTCTTTCCTGGGCCGGTTGCGATTCAAATGAGCGTGGCGACTATATCCAGCACTTCAGCAATTGAACAGTTGTGACAACGTCGAGGGCGCTCGCCCGGTGCTGGCCGGAATCACATCGTTGCAGTGTAAAAATCGACACGCACCCATTGATTACAGTGAGCTGGAGAGAAGCTGCGGGGATATTCGACCAATGGTCGCTGCGCGACAACACGCGGAATTTTGTCATGAAAAGAAAAGTGCCTGACGTCCAATGAAAAGCGCCTCGGTCGGGCGCTCTTTAATGTCACTCCTACAAAAAGCCCCTGGCCAATAGAGCCAGTCGAGTCATCGAGAAAGCGAAGGTGTTGACGTGGACAAACTGCAAACTGCCGCAACCGTTGTGATCGTACCGGGTCTGCGTGAGCACGTTGCCGAGCATTGGCAAACGTTGCTTGAATCCAGGCTGTGCAAGGTGCGCAGTGTGCCGCCGCTTGAAACCGACAAGCTTGATTGCAGCAAGCGGGTCGAAGCCATTCAGCACACACTTGCGCAGATCGACGGGCCGGTGATTCTGGTCGCTCACAGCGCCGGCGTGCTGATGGTTGCGCACTGGGCTGCGCGTCACAGTCGTCCGATCAAGGGCGCGCTGCTGGCCGCTCCGCCGGACCTTGATGCCCAATGGCCGCAGGGCTACCCCTGCGCTGAAACCCTGCGTACCCAGGGTTGGGACCCTCTACCCAAAGGCCGGTTGCCGTTCCGCAGTCTGCTGGCCGCCAGTACCAACGACCACCTCGCCAGTCTGGACGCCGCCACGCGCATGGCCGAAGGCTGGGGCAGCGAGCTGCTCAATCTCGGCGAAGTCGGTCATCTCAATCCTGCCGCCGGGTATGGGCGCTGGCCACAAGCCGAAGCTCTCATCCTCGAACTGGACCGCTGATTCAGGCGCCGGTTGGCCCGCGCCATCCGGCATTGCCCTCACTCCTGAAAACGTAAACCCCTGGAACAAGGGGTTGCGCGAGGGCGGCTGCGCTTAAAACAAATACAAAAAGGCGGAGACAACGCAATGCACAACAATAAGAGTCACGGGTTCGCACCCTCGCGTTACACCTTGTTGGCCTCGGCCATTCTGGCCGCAGGCGTGCCGGTCGCGCAGGCGATCGAGCTCGACACCGGGAACCCGGACTGGACCGTGCGTTTTGATAACACTGTGAAGTACAACTACGGCGTACGCACCGAAAGCGCCGACAAGCGCATGCTGGCAACGCCGAACAACAACGACGGCGACTACAACTTCCGCAAGGCCGGGACCAACATCACCCACCGTGTCGACCTGTTGACCGAGATGGATGTGGTCTACCAGAACCACATGGGTTTCCGTGTGAGCGCTGCCAGTTGGTACGACAAGGCCTACGAGAACACCGGTTCCAATTCCAATCCGTTCGTCAACGGCAACGACGCAAGGTCGGGGCTGGTCGCCAACGACCCACGTCTGGCCGCGGTCACCCGTGACAACGTCGGCAATGGCAGCCCGCACCTGAGCAACTACGCCCAGCGTTATTACACCGGTCCTTCCGGCGAAATCCTCGACGCCTTCGTGTTCTACAGCACCGAAGTGGGCGAGGAGTCGCTGTTAAGCGTCAAGGCCGGTCAGCATAACGTGTTCTGGGGCGAGACTATTCTCAACCCGGTGCACTCGAACAGTTACGGCCAATCGGGCCTGGACCTGGCCAAACTGGCTGCCTCGCCCGGTACCGAAGCCAAGGAACTGTTCGTTCCGCGTAACCAGTTGTCGATGTCGTTCACCGTCAATCCCGAGTTGACCGTAGGCGCTCAGTATTTCCTGGATTGGGACGCCGCGCGCCTGCCGGAAGCCGGAACTTATTACGGCGGTTCCGACTTGGTCGGTTTCGGTGCGCAATCCTTCCTGCTGGGCAACACCAATGGCGTGGTGCCGGGCAGTCCGCTGGGGTGTGGTCTGGCACCCTGCAACGGTTTGACCAATGTGCGTCGCGGTCACGACCTGACGCCGGACAAGCGCGGAGACTGGGGGATTATGGCCAAGTGGTCGCCAGCCTGGCTGGACGGGACCCTCGGCGTTTACTACCGCGAAACCTCGGAAATCCTGCCGCAGGCCTGGCTGGATGCCAGAGGCCTGAGTTCGGCCAATCCCAACGGCACCCGGCCGGCAGGGCAAGTGCCTGCGGTGGTCAACACCCTCAACTCGCTGAGCACCGCCACCTATCAAATGGCCTATGCCGACAACATCAAGATCGTTGGCCTGAGCCTGTCCAAGGACGTGGGCGGGATCAGCGTCGGTTCGGACCTGAACATTCGTCACAATATGCCGTTGGCCAGTATTCCGGCGGTTGTCAGCACTAACAGTCCGCTGGGCCTGGGCGCAGGTCTTGGCCTGTTGCCTGCGCGCACGGCTGCCACCGGTGTGGTTTATGACACCCCGCAGAAGGGCGACAGCATGGCCGCCACCGGCGACACCTTGCACTGGACGCTCAACGGCCTGATGACCATTGCTAAAACGCCTGTGTTCGATTCGGCCACTCTGCTGGGCGAGCTGTATTACAGCAACCTGCTCAAGCTCGATAGCAACAACGAAGCGCTCTACAAGGGCAAGGACACCTATCGCGGTATCGACCAGCCGACCCGGGACAACTGGGGCATCGCGGTCAACTTCACCCCGACCTGGTACCAGGTGTTTCCCGGCGTCGACCTCAACGCACCGATGTCCATCAACGTCGGTCTCGATGGTGTTTCACCGGTCTCCGGTGGCGGCGCCAAAGACACCGGTAACTACGCCATCGGCCTCGGGGCCGTTGTGTACAACAAATACTTTGTCGACCTGAAGTACGTGGACTCATTCGGCAAGGCCGACAAGTGCAACGTCAGCGGCGTGAGTACCGGCCCGACCGGAGGCGACGGCGCTGCGCCGAATGCCTTTAGCGGTAACGAAAACTACGCCTGTTACGCCGGTGGCTACTCCGCCTTCTCCGGTGGCGGGGCCACGACTGAGGACCGTGGCGCCGTTTACCTGACGATGAAAACCACTTTTTGATTCACCACTGATTTGCTCAATGCAAGCAGGAGAATAACAAGATGACATTCGCAAAAACCGTGTTGGCCGCTTCGCTGGCCATGGTCCTTGCCGCTCAGGCACAGGCCGCTGTTTCAACTCAGGACGCTGCCCGGTTGGGCACCAGCCTGACCCTGGTGGGCGCTGAAAAAGCCGGGAACGCTGATGGTTCCATCCCCGCCTACAACGGTGGCCTGACCACGCCGCCGGCCAGCTTCAAATCCGGTGACAGCATGCGTCCGGATCCGTTTGCCAGTGAAAAACCGTTGCTGCAGATCGACGGCAAAAACGTCGAGCAGTACAAGGGCATGCTCAGCGCTACCACTGTTGAACTGGCCAAGCGTTTCCCGACTTTCCGTGTCGATGTGTTCCCGACCCACCGCACCGTTTCGCTGCCCCAGGCCATTCTGGATAACGGCGTGAAAAACGCCAGCGGCGCCAAATCCCTCGAAAACGGGCTGGCCATCGACAACGTACTGCCGGGCGTGCCGTTCCCGATCCCGCAGTCGGGCAACGAAGCGATGTGGAACTTCCTGCTGCGATATCAGGGCGTGAGCATCAGCTCCAAGTACGACTCCTGGAACGTCGATTCCGCTGGGGTGCCAAGCCTGGCGACCACTGGGCAGGCGTTCATTTCCTACCCGATCTACGAAAACCTCGCGCAGCCGATCAGCAGCGCCGACGTGTATTACCAGATGAAGCTGTCCTACACCGGCCCTGCGCGCCGGGCCGGCGAAGCGGTGATGCTCAAGGACGCCGCCAACCCGCTGCAACAACCGCGCCGTGCCTGGCAGTACCTGCCGGGCCAGCGTCGGGTCAAGCTGGCACCGAACCTGGCCTACGACACGCCTAACCCTGGCACCGCTGGCGCGGGCACTTACGACGATGTCTTCGTGTTCAACGGTGCGCTGGATCGCTACGACTGGAAGCTGGTGGGCAAACAGGAAATGATCGTGCCCTACAACACTTACAAGCTGACCTACGCCCAGGATCCCAAATCGCTGACCACGGCCAATCACCTGGCACCCGACTATGTGCGTTGGGAAAAACACCGCGTCTGGGTGGTGGAAGGCAACCTCAAGTCCGGCGCCCGACACATCTATCAGAAGCGTCGCTTCTACCTCGATGAAGACAGCTGGACCGCGCTGGCCTCTGATCAATACGACGCACGTGGTCAGTTGTACCGTGGCTCCTTCGCGTTCCTCAGCCAGAGCTACGACAAGCAGATCCCGGATTCCACGCCCTTCATGATCTACGACCTGGTGGGTGGTTCCTACAACATCAACGGTGTGGTCGGGCCTTATGGCGGCATCAAGTACACCGATCCGCTTTCCAAGGCGCAATGGTCGTCGGAGTCTCTGGCAGGTAGCGGGATTCGTTAAGCAAACCGTGACAAGCGTCCATTCGGTCCGCTGCCTGCAAGGCAGGGGATCGCGCGACGGTCGGCGCATACCGACCGTTTCGGACGCCAGGTTGGAACGTCAGGCACACGGACGTGTGTCCCGGCGCAGTTTTCCGAAGAGGACGCGGTATGTGTTCGTACAAAAGTTACCTGCAGCTGGCGCTCGGCGCTCTGCTTGCAATGTTGCAGGGCCTGAGCCAGGCGTCCGCTTATGTCGACGTGCTGGATCTGCCGGCCAGGGTCAGCGCCTTGGCCGTCAACAGCCCGTTATCCGACATGGCCCGCGCGGGCGACCGCTTGGTCGCCGTCGGCCAGCGTGGCCACATTCTGTATTCCGATGATTCCGGCCAGCACTGGCAGCAGGCCGCTGTGCCGGTCAGTGCCGACCTCAATGCCGTGAGTTTTCCTTCCGCCACTCAGGGCTGGGCGGTGGGCGGCGACGGCGTGGTGTTGCACAGCAGTGACGCGGGTGCAACCTGGAGCAAGCAACTCGACGGCCGCGAGATCGGTGCCTTGCTGGTCAAGCATTACCAGGCGATGGCCCGTGCCGAACCTGGCAATGAACAATGGCCGCTGCGGGTCGCCGAAGGTCAGCGGCTGGAGGCGCAGGGTGCCGACAAACCCTTGCTCGATGTCTGGTTCGCCAACGACCGCCTCGGCTATGTGGTCGGGGTGTTCAACCTGATCCTGCGCACCGAGGATGGCGGCCAGAGCTGGACGCCGTTCCAGGATCGCACCGACAACCCGCAGGGCTTTCACCTCAACGCCATCGCCGCCACCGGCGATGCGCTTTACATCGTCGGCGAGCAGGGCCTGTTGCTGAAGTGGGATGACGCCCAGCAGCGATTCGCCGCCCTGCAAACACCTTATCAGGGCAGCTTTTTCGGCGTCGTCGGCAAACCCGGCGAAGTGCTCGTCTACGGCTTGCGCGGCAATGTGCTGCGCAGCACCGATGCAGGCCTGAGTTGGACCTCGCTGGACACTGGCCTGCACGTCAGCATCACCGCCGGCCTCGTCGATGCCCATGGTGATTACCGCTTGTTTACCCAGGGCGGGCAGATGCTGGCGAGCCAGGGCACCGGTGCGCAACAGCGCTGGGTGCAGCAAGCCCAGCCGGTGCCAGTGACGGGCGTCACGCGCGCCATCACCGATGCGCTGGTGGTGGTCGGCAGCCGTGGTGCGCGGACGCTGTCCGTTGAATAAGTCCTCGAACCCTTAAAGCGAGAACCCAGACATGGGCAATATCAAACAAGACGCCATGCCGGTGATCCGCGATCTGCATGATTTCGACCGCGATTCCGGCAATCGGCTGGAGCGGCTGGTGTTCAACTACCGTCCGCTGTTCATGCTGTTGATGGCGCTGGCCACTCTGGTCTTCGGTTACATGGCCGCGACTCGGCTGGAGCTGCGTCCAAGTTTCGAGAAAATGATTCCGCAGAGCCAGCCCTACATCCAGAACTTCCTGGAAAACCGCCAGTCACTGCGAGGTTTGGGCAACTCGGTGCGGGTGGTGGTGGAGACCACTCAGGGCGATGTCTTCGACCCTGCTTACCTGGACGTGCTCAAACAGGTCAACGATCAATTGTTTCTCACCGAAGGCGTCGACCGCGCCTGGATGAAGTCGTTGTGGAGCCCGGCGGTGCGCTGGACCGAAGTGACGGAGGAAGGTTTCCAGGGTGGTCCGGTGATGCCCGATACCTACCAGGGCAAGCCTGAAGAAATAGAACAACTGCGCCAGAACATTTCCCGCGCCGGTATCGTCGGCAGTCTGGTGGCCAGCGACTACAAGTCGAGCATGCTGATCGTGCCGCTGCTGGACAAGGCCACGGCCAGCGGTCAGCGCATCGACTACCACGCCTTTTCGCAGATGCTTGAGGAGCAGTTGCGCGACAAGATCGAGTTTGCCGGCGACAGCGCTGCACGCAAGGCCGGGGAGGAGGGCAAGGGCCCGTACAAAGTCCGGGTGATCGGTTTCGCCAAACTGATGGGCGACCTGATCGACGGACTGATTCAAGTGATGATGTTCTTCGGCCTGGCCGTGGTCACTTCGCTGGTCATCATTTACGCCTATACACGATGCGTGCGCAGCACCCTGCTGGTGGTCGGCTGCTCGTTGATCGCTGTGGTCTGGCAACTCGGCATCGTCGCCTGGCTCGGCTATGCCATCGACCCGTATTCGGTGCTGGTGCCTTTTCTGATCTTCGCCATCGGTGTGTCCCATGCGGCGCAGAAGATGAACGGGATCATGCAAGACATCGCCCGTGGCACCCACAAACTGATCGCCGCACGCTACACCTTCCGCCGTCTGTTTATTGCCGGCGTCACGGCGCTGCTGGCCGACGCCGTCGGATTCGCGGTGCTGATGCTGATCGATATTCCGGTGATCCGGGACCTGGCGATCACCGCCAGTATCGGTGTGGCGGTGCTGATTTTCACCTCGCTATTGTTGATGCCGGTGGCGCTGTCTTATGTCGGCGTCGGCGCCAAGGCGGCCGAGCGTGCGCTGAACATCGACACGCGCGCAGAAGGGCACAAAGGCTTCGGCAAACTGTGGGACGTGCTCGACCGCTTCACCACGCGCAAATGGGCCACGGGGGCGGTATTAGTCGCGGTGCTGATGGGCATCGGCGGCTTCATGGTCAGCCTGCAACTGAAAATCGGCGATCTGCAAAGTGGCGCACCGGAGTTGCGTGCCGACTCGCGCTACAACCGTGACAACGCCTACATCACCCGCCACTACGCGCTGTCCAGCGACCTGTTCGCAGTGATGATCAAGACCGCACCGGAAGGCTGTCTGAACTACAAGACGTTGATTCTCGCCGACCGACTGGCCTGGGAGCTGCAGCAGTATCCGGGCGTGCAGGCGACGGCTTCGCTAGTGAACGCGGTGCGCCAAATCACCGCTGGCACCTATGAAGGCAACCCCAAGCTCAACAGCATCCAGCGCAATCAGGACGTGCTCAATTACGCTGCGCAGCAAGCCTCGGTCAACTCGCCGGAGTTGTTCAACACCGATTGTTCGCTGATGCCGGTGATCACCTTCCTCAAGGACCACAAGGCCGAGACGCTCGATGCCGTGGTCGGCATCGCGGAAAAATTCGCCCGGGAGAACAACAGCGAAGATCGACAGTTCCTGTTGGCGGCCGGGTCGGCCGGGATTGAGGCGGCCACCAACATTGTGGTGCGCGAGGCCAATCGCACCATGCTGTTGTACGTCTATGCGGCGGTGACGCTGTTCTGTCTGATCACCTTCCGCAGTTGGCGCGCGACCCTGGTTGCCCTGTTGCCACTGGTGCTGACGTCGATCCTCTGCGAGGCGTTGATGGTGGCCATGGGCATTGGCGTGAAGGTCGCGACCCTGCCGGTGATCGCATTGGGCGTGGGAATCGGCGTGGACTACGCGTTGTATCTGCTCAGCGTGCAACTGCATTACCAGCGCCAGGGCCTGCCGCTGTCTCAGGCTTACCGCAACGCCGTGTCGTTTACCGGACGGGTCGTGGGCCTGGTGGGCATCACCCTGGCGGCTGGCGTGGTGTGCTGGGTCTGGTCGCCGATCAAGTTCCAGGCTGACATGGGCATCCTGCTGACCTTCATGTTCCTGTGGAACATGCTGGGCGCGTTGGTGTTGATTCCTGCCCTGTCTTATTTCCTCCTTCGCGAACGAGCGCTGGAACCCGGGCCTGTTACGCAGGCCGACAACACCCCGATCTCTCAACGTCCAGGCATGCCACATGCCCTGACCACTTCCGAGTAAGCCAACGATGTCTGATTACAAAGCTCCTTTGCGCGACATGCGCTTCGTACTCAACGAGGTCTTCCAGGTGTCCCGGTTGTGGGCCAAATTGCCTGGCCTTGGCGAGGTGATCGATGAAGAAACGGCCGCTGCGATCCTTGAAGAGGCTGGCAAAATCAGTGGTGAGGTTATCGCACCGCTGAACCGCAGCAGCGACGAGCAGGGCTGCACCTGGAGCAACGGCACGGTCACGGCGCCGGACGGTTTTGTCGCGGCGTACCAGGCATTCGCCGACGGCGGTTGGGTGGGTGTTGGTGGTGATCCGCAGTTCGGTGGCATGGGCATGCCCAAGGCCATTTCGGCTCAGGTCGAGGAGATGGTCAACTCGGCCAGTCTGTCGTTCGGCCTGTACCCGATGCTGACCGCCGGTGCGTGCCTGTCGATCAATGCCCACGCCAGTCGGGAGCTCAAGGAACGCTATCTGCCGAACATGTACGCCGGCACCTGGACTGGTTCCATGTGCCTGACCGAGGCACATGCCGGCACGGACCTGGGCCTGATTCGCACCCGTGCCGAACCTCAGGCCGACGGCAGTTTCAAGATCAGCGGCAGCAAGATCTTCATCACCGGCGGCGAGCACGACCTGACCGAAAACATCATTCATCTGGTACTGGCCCGGTTACCGGATGCACCCGCCGGTCCCAAGGGGATTTCGCTGTTTCTGGTGCCCAAGGTGCTGGTCAATACCGACGGGTCGCTGGGCGAACGCAACGCGCTGTCCTGCGGTTCCATCGAGCACAAGATGGGCATCAAGGCCTCGGCCACGTGCGTGATGAACTTTGACGGGGCGACCGGCTGGATCATCGATGCGCCGAACAAGGGCCTGGCGGCGATGTTCACCATGATGAACTACGAACGTCTGGGCGTGGGTATCCAGGGGCTGGCGTTGGGTGAGCGTTCGTACCAGAACGCCGTCGAATACGCCCGTGACCGTCTGCAAAGCCGTTCGCCGACGGGCGCGCAGAACAAGGACAAAGCGGCCGATCCGATCATCGTTCACCCGGATGTACGCCGCATGCTGTTGACCATGAAGGCCTTGAACGAAGGCGGGCGGGCGTTCTCCAGCTACGTGGCGCTGCAACTCGATATCGCCAAGTACAGTGATGACGCAGCGATCCGCAGTCGCGCCCAGGAACGGGTGTCGCTGCTGACCCCGGTGGCCAAGGCATTCCTCACCGACATGGGCCTGGAAACCACCCTCCACGGTCAGCAGATCCTCGGCGGCCACGGCTATATTCGCGAGTGGGGCCAGGAGCAATTGGTGCGCGATGTGCGCATCACCCAGATCTACGAAGGCACCAATGGTATCCAGTCCCTGGACCTGGTCGGGCGCAAAATCGTCGGCAGCGACGGGGCGCTCTACCGGCTGTTCGCTTCGGAAATCCGCAACTTTACCGCCAACGCCTGCGCTGACCTCGCCGAGTTCACCCAACCGTTGAACGCCGCCCTCGACACCCTCGACGAACTGACCGCATGGCTGTTGGACCGAGCCCAGAGCAACCCGAATGAAATCGGTGCGGCGTCGGTCGAGTACCTGCATGTATTCGGCTACACCGCGTACGCCTACATGTGGGCGCGAATGGCCAAGGCTGCCATGAGCACGCATTCCAAAGACGATTTCTACGCCAGCAAACTGGCCACCGCACGCTTCTACTTCGCCCGCCTGCTGCCACGTATCCACTCGTTGAGCGCGTCGGCCAAGGCGGGCAGCGAATGCCTCTATCAATTGGATGCAGAGCAGTTCTGAGCCCACGTAAAAAGGACCGGGAACCACAACCATGATGGCGACAAAAATAATTCCGCCCGCCGACGGCGCTTATGCCTATCCCTTGCTGATCAAGCAATTGTTGCTGTCCGGCGTGCGCTACGAGCCGGGCCGGGAAATCGTGTATGCCGACAAACTGCGCTACAGCTACCAGACCCTCAACCAGCGGATCCGCCGACTGGCCAACGCCTTGACCGCTGCCGGCGTCAAGGCCGGGGATACGGTGGCCCTGCTCGACTGGGACAGCCATCGCTACCTGGAGTGCTTCTTTGCCATACCGATGATCGGCGCGGTGCTGCACACCGTGAACATCCGTCTTTCGCCGGATCAGGTGCTCTTCACCATGAACCATGCCGAGGATGACCTGGTGCTGGTGCATGATGATTTCCTGCCGCTGGTTGAACAGATTCACGGGCGGCTTGAAACCGTCAAAGGTTACCTGCAGCTCACGGACGACACAGCAACCGACACGTCGCTACCGGTGCTGGGGGAATATGAAAACCTGTTGTCCGGGGCCCCAGACCAATACGACTTTCCCGATTTCGATGAACACTCGGTGGCGACCCTTTTCTACACCACGGGCACCACTGGCGACCCTAAAGGCGTGTATTTCACCCATCGCCAACTGGTCCTGCACACCTTGAATGCCGTGGGCACTTTGGGCGTCTATCAGGGCTTGCCGCTGCTGCGCTCGGATGATGTCTACATGCCGATCACGCCGATGTTTCACGTGCATGCCTGGGGTGTGCCCTATGTTGCCACCCTGATGGGAATCAAGCAGGTGTACCCCGGTCGCTACGAACCCAACAGCCTGGTCAGGCTGTATCGGGAGGAGAAAGTCACGTTCTCCCATTGTGTGCCGACCCTTCTGCAAATGATTCTGGGCTGTGAGGAAGCGGCACACACCCGTTTTGATGGCTGGAAAATGCTCCTGGGCGGCAGCGCGCTGACCTTGGGCATTGCCAGCGAAGCGAACGCCAAAGGTATGCAGGTGCACAGCGGTTACGGCATGTCGGAAACCTGTCCATTGCTGTGCCTGACGTACCTGCGTGACGAAGACCTCGAACAATCCCCGTTAGCCCAACTGACTGCTCGTATCAAGACGGGCACGCCGGTGCCGATGGTCGACCTGAAAATCATCGACGCCAGTGGCAAAGACGTTGCCCATGACGGCGAGTCGCTGGGAGAGATCGTGGTGCGCGCGCCGTGGCTGACCCAGGGCTATTTGAAGGAACCGCAAAAGGGTGCAGAACTTTGGCGCGATGGCTGGCTGCACACCGGCGACATGGCTTCCATCGACGGGTTGGGCGGTGTGGAAATCAAGGATCGAATCAAGGACGTGATCAAGACAGGCGGGGAGTGGATCAGCTCCCTGGAGCTGGAGAGCCTGATCAGCGAGCACGCCGCCGTGATGTCGGTCGCGGTCGTGGGCATCGCCGATGAGCAATGGGGCGAACGGCCCATGGCGCTGGTGGTGTCCGAACCGGGGCAGTACCTCGACCGCAAGATCCTGGAGACGCACCTGCAAGGGTTTGTCGAGCGCGGCCGCATCAACAAATGGGCGATCCCCAAGCAGTTCAAGTTCGTCGCCGAAATCCCCAAAACCAGCGTCGGGAAGATTGACAAGAAACTCATCCGGAAAAGCGTATCGAGTTGAAAGGCGTGGCGGGTGCAACAGGTCAGCGCCTTGATTTCAGGGTTATTCGTCCTGTCACCAGGCCTGTGTTTTTGGGATATAAGCACCCTGACCAGGCGGCCCGCGCCTTGCCTGGAACTGGAGGCTGACCAACGTCGATCCGACGCGCCGTACGCAAAAAAGCCCGCCACAAAAAGTGACGGGTTTTGGGGCAATCACCGTCAGTGCCGGGATGAGCTCGCGCCGTGGGGGATGCCCTTTATCGTACTCACGCCCGTGCACCACGCGCCTGCAGGCTTACTGTTGCGGCTTCGACTTGGCTCCTTCATTCCCTGAACCACTCGAACCAGCGGCGTCTTTTTCTATCTCATGCGATTCCGCGCCGGAATTGGAACCCGATGCTTCCTCACCCTTTTTGTCAGCCTTTTCTGCATTCGACTCGCCTTGGTTGAGCCCGGGAAGTGCGCTGGGTGGGAGGGTGGCGTCTTCGGTGGTTTTCTCGGTTGCGAGCGAGTAGAGCGGGCAGATCGAGACAAGTCCGGCGAGCATGAGAGGGGCAATTTTGCTGTTCATCGTTTGCACCTGCTGTGCGAGTGGATGTACCCATTGGAAAAGCATGGAAGGTGAACGTGCCGAGGTCAGGACGAGCGGTACAGGATGCTCAAGGCACCGGCTCAAGCGTTTCGAGATTCAGTAGGGTGAAATAGCCCTCCGCCGGCCTCCATCCCGCCGTGTCGATATGAATCACATTGCCAAGCCTGACGGGCACGGGAATGGGGCTATGCCCGACCACCAGCGCACGCAGGCCCGCAACGCCCTGTGTTTCCCGCTGTTCGAGGCGGCTGCGGGACCATAGGCAGCGGTTCTGGACTTGCATCAGGCGCTGGCTGCTCTTGGGCGATTGCAGTTCGTTTCGCAGTTGAGCCCATGATGGAAACGGACAATCGGCGTGCACGATGCCGATCAGGCCCTGGGCGGTTTCGACTTCGATTGCGATTGGCAACTCGGCGAACGTCGCGGCGAATGTTTTCTGTTCGGGCAGCGACAGGTGCGTGAACCATAAGCCGCCGTTGAAGATCCAGCTATCGACGGCACAGGTATCGAAGTGAACCACGTAGTCATCATGGTTGCCGCACACGGCGTGGAACCACGGCTTGTCCAGCCAATCGAGCGCGGCGCGGCATTCCGGCCCGCGGTCAATCAGATCGCCAACACTGAACAGGCGATCGACCGAAGGGGTGAACCTGGCGGAATCCAGCGCAGCCTGCAGTCGAGTGAAGTGGCCATGGATGTCGCCAACTGCGAAATCTCGGCCGGCCGTGTTTGCGGCGAAGCGCTTCACCCGCGCCACCGCTGAGATTTCAAACATGACAGTGCCTCATCCTCCAATCGCAGGGCGAGTTCGTTGTCAGTTGAGTTTAGGCGCGTCGGCGCCAATCGTGGGCAAGGGCTTGGGTTGATTAACAGAAAAACCCGGCCATTGCGCCGGGTTTTATCGTCAGGGGACGGCGTTAGTAGCCAGCCGCCTGGGCGAGGTGGTTTTCCGGCGTCACGGTGATGAAGTGCAGTGGAACGTGCGGTTGTTCATCGCTGGTGCGGATTTCGACGCTGCCGACGATTTGAAGATGTCGCTCACTCAGTCCGGTCGACTCTTGCGCCTTTGCCATAGCCATTCTCGCGTGGTTCGCTGCGATTTCATTGAGAGTTGACACGTTACATCTCCGGGGGGACTGACCAAGCATTGATTAGAGGGCCGCCGCGTCAGAATTACGTCGTTCCGGGGCTGCCAAGACCGGCTTGTGCAATCCCTAAGCCAGAGAGGGCCGCCTGTTGTACGCCAGGTTTTCATAGGCGACGAATGGTTGTCGTGCTGCTGGGTTGTCGGCTTCAGCGCGACGGTTTAAACGCGTGGGCAGCGAGGTGATTGCCTTCGTCAAATCCACCGAGGTCTCCATCGCCAAGCTCTGAAGAGCGCGTTCGACATTCAATATCTGCGGCCTCGGCGGATGCCGTTAAGTCCACGAGCGACGAAAATCCAGTGGGAGCGAGGCTTGCCCGCGAAGCACGCACCGCGGTTTTTCAGGTATTGCGTGTCATCGTTCTTCGCGGGCAAGCCATGCTCCCACTGGTTCTGTGATCACGTTGAGGTTTTCAGGGGAATATTCGGGCGTAAGATAGAGGCGCTTCTTTCATCAGACGGTGCCCACGCACAACCTGTCGATCAAGCGGGCCAAAGCGCTCGCTGACAAGATCCTGGAAACCAGGAAATAACCAAGGAACTCAAGGGGCCGAGGCGCCACTTGTTCGAAAACATGCAAGCACCTAACTACCAACTGCTGGAAGTCGCCAACGGTAAACCGATCAAGCTCTGGACCGAAGGCGTCCCGGTCGAAAACGAAGCCAGGCAACAACTGATCAACACCGCAAAGATGCCGTTTATCTTCAAACACCTGGCGGTGATGCCTGACGTGCACCTGGGCAAAGGCTCGACCATTGGCAGTGTGATTCCGACGGTGGGTGCGATCATTCCCGCCGCTGTCGGCGTGGACATTGGCTGCGGCATGATCGCCGCGCGCACATCGCTGACCGCCGCTGACTTGCCGGATAACCTGCATGGATTGCGCTGCGCAATCGAAAAAGCCGTGCCCCATGGCCGCACAGTCGGGCGTGGCGTGCGGGACAAAGGGGCTTGGAATAGCGTTCCGAAACAGGCTGATCAGGCCTGGGCCGCACTGAACCCGCGGTTCAAGTCGATCACCGACAAATACCCGAAACTCGCCAACACCAACAATCGCGGGCACCTGGGCACGCTGGGCAGCGGTAACCACTTCATCGAGGTGTGCCTGGATGAAACCAACCGCGTCTGGTTCATGCTGCACAGCGGTTCACGCGGGGTTGGCAACGCCATCGGCAACCTGTTCATTCAACTGGCTCAGGCCGACATGCGCCAGCACCTCGCCAACCTGCCGGACCGTGATCTGGCCTATTTCGAAGAAGGCAGCCGGCATTTTGATGATTACGTCGAAGCCGTCGGTTGGGCCCAGGATTTCGCCAGACAGAACCGGGCCTTGATGATGCACGCGGTGATTCAGGCCACACGTAAAGTGATCAGCAAACCGTTTGAAGTCGCTCTGGAAGCGGTCAACTGCCACCACAACTATGTGCAGAAAGAACGGCACTTTGGCCAGGATATTCTGGTCACCCGCAAGGGCGCGGTGTCGGCGCAGAAGGGCGAGTTGGGGATCATCCCAGGCTCGATGGGCGCGAAAAGTTTCATCGTTCGCGGGCTCGGCAACGAGCAATCGTTCTGTTCCTGCAGCCACGGCGCCGGCCGCGTCATGAGCCGCACCAAAGCGAAAAGCCTGTTCACCGTCGAAGATCAGGTCCGCGCCACCGCCCACGTCGAGTGCCGCAAAGATGCATCGGTGATCGATGAAATCCCCATGGCCTACAAAAACATCGACCACGTCATGCACGCCCAGCGCGAACTGGTGGAAGTGCTGCACACCTTGCGTCAGGTGGTGTGCGTGAAGGGATAGGCGCTACTGCGCCAGCCCAACCTTTCCTGATCGGGCTGTTGGATGTCTGGAACTCGTCACTGATCCTTTTCGCAATTCACCATCCACGACACACCGAACCGGTCCACCAGCATCCCGAAGCGTGCCGCCCAGAAAGTCTCTTCCAGTGGCATTTGCACCTTGCCGTCTTCTGATAACGCGTCGAACACACGTTGCGCTTCGGCAATGCTGTCGACGTTCAGCGAGACCGAGCAACCGCTCATGTCATCCGTGGGGCGATCCGGTGTGGTGTCCGAACCCATGATCGCCTGATCACCCACGGCCAGACGGGTATGAATGATCAGGTTGTGCAAGTCGGCGGGGAAGTGTTCGCGCGCCGGGCTTTCGCCGAAGGTCATCATCATTTCGATCTGGCCTGGCAGGGCTTGCTCATAGAAGGTGAAGGCGGCTTTGCAGTCGCCGTTGAAGATGAGGTAGGGATTGATTTTCATGTTTTGCTCCCGGTAACCGTGGGTCTGGAGACCCACATGGCCTTTGAATGGACTCCAAGTAGCAAAGCGTTAGACGTGGAATCGTGCCGGGTTTGTTTAGACGTTTTTTCTATGGAAGAAGCGAGGCTTATTGCTTGAACACTCAGGCCGCCGCACGCGTGGCGGGCGATGGGCGCAGCAGACGCTCGACGGCGCCGATCACCAGGCTTTCCAGCAACTCATCGCGCTGCGCTTCCTCCAGCGGATGATGTGCCAGCCAGCCGGGGGCGCTGTTGAGCAAGTTGGCGATGGCGTGTCCGGCGGCGATCAAACCCTGTTCGCCGAGGCGGGACGGGGCGCCGAGCATCTTCAATAGCGTGCGCTCGTATTGCTCGCGCAACTGTCGAACACGCGCTTGCTGCTCGGCGTTCAGGCAGCCACTGTCGCGCTCCGCCAGGCGAAAATGCCAGGGCATTTCCCGGTGCAGATTCAAATGCGCGCGGATCAGGTTGGGCAGTTTGTCGCGTTTCGCCGAGCCTTTTTGGTCGATGCGCCCCAGGGTCGACAGCAGTTCTTCGTAGAACTCCTCGATCAGGTCGAGCAGCAAGTGCTGCTTGCTCGGGTAATGGTGATACAACGAGCCCGGGGACAGCCCCAGGCACGTTGCCAGCTCACGCATGCCGACCTGCCCGAAACCCTTGCTGGCGAACAACTCCAGCACGATGTCCCGGTACTCGGCGAAGCGCGAGCAACGCTCAGGCATAGGCATGGAAGCCACGTCCTGTCTTGCGTCCCAGGTAGCCGGCGGCGACCATTTCCTTGAGCAGTGGCGCGGGGCGGTATTTGCTGTCGTTGAAACCGTCGTAGAACGCTTCGAGAATGGCCAGCACGGTGTCCAGGCCGATCAGGTCGGCCAACGCCAGCGGACCGATCGGCTGGTTGCAGCCCAGGCGCATGCCGGCGTCGATGTCGTCGGCGCTGGCCAGGCCTTCCTGGAACACCAGAATCGCTTCGTTGATCATCGGCACCAGAATCCGGTTGACCACGAACCCCGGACGGTTGCCGGCGGTGATCGCGGTTTTGCCGAGGGTGGTGGCCATATCCAACGCCAGGGCGTGGGTCGCGTCGCTGGTTTGCAGGCCACGAATCACTTCGATCAGGCCCATCACCGGCACCGGGTTGAAGAAGTGCAGGCCGATGAAACGCTCAGGCTGGCTGACGCTGGCGGCCAGTTGAGTAATCGACAGCGACGAGGTGTTGGAGGCAATCACGCACTCGGCGCTGACCTGCGCGGCGATCTGTTGCAGCACGCGCAGTTTCAGGTCGAGGTTTTCGGTGGCGGCTTCGATCACCAGCTGCACGTTGTGCAGGCTGCTGTAATCGGTGCTGGTGCGGATCCTGGCGAGGGCGTCGAGCTTTTGCGCTTCGGTCAGGGTTTCCTTGGCAATCTGCCGGTCGAGGTTTTTGCCAACGGTGGCCAGGGCTTTTTGCAGCGCGCTCTCGGAGATGTCGATCAAGGTCACGTTGAAGCCGGCCACTGCGCAGACTTGCGCAATGCCGTTGCCCATGGTGCCCGCGCCGATCACGCCGATGTTTTGCAGATTCATGTTCCGTCCTTCCGATCAAACCCTGCGATACCTTGGCCGACGTAACGGCCGAAGGCGTACTATTGGCCGCGAGTCTAGAACCGGCAGGGCGGTTGTCCTATGCCGCAACTGTTCAACGGTGCTGGTGTTTTTTGCCAGTCGGGCGATGGGGAGAGAAGCGTTCAAATGCGGGAAAAGGACTCAGTGGCGGCCTACTTCGTGCAGGCGATGATCCATGGGCAGGGGGACAATCCGCAGCGTTCGCGAGCTGCGCTGGAAGAGGCGGGCATCGACCCGGCATTGATCGAGCAGCCGACCGCCCGCGTGCCGGCGAGCGCGTTTGCTGCGCTATGGCTGATTCAGATCCGCGAATTGAACGATGAGTTCTTCCGACTCGACTCCCACGGCATGCCACCCGGCAGCTTCGCGCTGATCTGCCGCGCCTTGATCCAGGAACCTGACCTGCACAAAGCCATGCGCCAGTGCCTGGCCAACTTCGCGCTGTTCCTGCGCGACTTTCGCGGCACCCTGACCGTGCGCGGCAAACGCGCGATCATCAGCCTGGACAGCCACGCGCAAAACGAAGATGCCAGCCGTTTCGGTGAAGAGACGTTCCTGGTGTTGATGATCAGCCTGCTGTGCTGGCTGGGCGGGCGGCGCATCCCCATCGACCGCGCAGACTTTCGCCACGAGCGCGTGTCCCTCAGCGACGACCGATTGCTCTGGGGCCCCAACCTGACCTTCGGCGCCGAACGCACCGAAATCGAATTCGCCAGCCACTACCTGCGCCTGCCGGTGGTCCAGGACCTGGCCTCACTGAAAGTGTTCCTGCGCACGGCACCGCAATGGCTGGTGATCCGCTTCCGCAACCAGCATGGCCTGGCATCACAAGTCCATCAGCGCCTGCGCAACAGCCATTACAGCCAATGGCCGACCTTGCAGGCGTTCGCCCTGGAACAACACCTGAGCCCCAGCACCTTCCGCCGCAAACTGGAGCGGGAAGGCTGTTCGTATCAGGAGATCAAGGATGAAGTGCGGCGCGGGGTGGCGTTTGAGCAGCTGCGTGAGAGCCGGGCGAGTATCAGTGACATTGCTGAGCAGCTGGGGTTTCAGGAACCGAGCGCGTTTCATCGGGCGTTCAAGAAGTGGACGGGGGAGAGTCCTGGACGGTATCGGGCGCGGTTTCAGGATTCCCAGTGAGCGTTTTGAACGGGCATTTTGTGAGCCATCTGACTCGGTTGTTTAACCATGAAACGGGGCTTGTTTAAAACCCGTCAAGGTTACGTCCTGAAAGCTACAAAACCTTGCGCCGTTGCCTACGGCTGCGCCAGAATCCGCCGGCTTGTGCGGTTTGACCCCGGACTCTATCGTTTCCCTGCCACTGCTCATCAGTGGTCGGGTTTAGTCGCCCGTTGTAGTCAAGTCGCACGATGTCTCTATCAGTCGGGAGTCCCCATCCCTGCTCCTGATGGTGGCTGTGCGCAGGGCGCCTTCGGGCGCGCCGATTTCTTGGCTCATCGGTCGACTAACCTGTGCACAGCTGCCTCCATTTCGTTTAGTCGCGAACGGGTTGCAGCCTCACTCTTAGATGAGGTTAGAGCCAATGTTCAAGGTAACACCCAACCCACCGGACACCGATCCGGTCTCTCCCTACGAACCTGATTCAAAGAAGCTCAACGAAGCCGCCGAGCGGGCACTCGATTTCCACTTCCCGTCGAATGCCGACATCAAAGCCACCCCGCGAATACGCAGCAGCCTGTTTTCCGTGGACCCCGAAGCCACGGCCGAAACGCTGGCGGTGTATCTGGTCGAGACGCTGGCCTCGGTCGATGTGATGGTCCATCAGTTGGTGGATCATCTGGAGGGGGAGTCGCGTTATGCGCTGCTGGGTATTTCCAACAGCATCATGACGGCGGAGATCACGGCGAACCGGGTATTGGATAGGATTGATCTGTCCAAGTAGGTGCGGTTTGCCGGGGTGAGTGGTAACTGATGTTTGGTATGCAGCGGTGCCTTTTTTGGGGCCGCTGCGCCACCCAGCGGGAGCAAGCTCCCTCGCCACAGTTGTTTCTCGCCTGTGGGATTTCTGGCTGAAGTACCATGACGTCTTTGTAGTGTTCAGCGACTTCCTTTGCCGAGTTCATCAATCCATGCCTGCGGCACTTTCCCGTTTCACCTCATTACTCGACCAGGCCCGGCGCGCCTTGCTGCTGGTCTGGGGCACTTCTCGCGGGCTGTTTCTCGGCCTCGTGCTGGCGACCCTGATCGCCGGTGTCCTCCCGGCGCTGGCCGCGTGGCTGGGCCAGCGCATCGTTGACGCAGTGGTTTTCGCCATGCAATTGCACGCGCAACAGGGCAGTGCGCCGTTGTGGCCGGTGGTGCGTTACGTGTTGTTCGAGGCGGGCGTGCTGGCGTTGTTGTCCGGGACGCAGCGGGCGTTGTCGGTTCAGCAGTCGTTGTTGCGGGTGCAGTTGGGGCAGAAGGTCAACACGATGATTCTGGAGAAGGCCCAGACGTTGTCGCTGGTGCAGTTCGAGAATTCCGAATTTTACGACAAGTTGGTGCGGGTGCGGCGCGAGGCGTCGACCCGGCCTTTGGCGTTGGTGATGAAGTCGCTGGGGCTGGTCCAGAACCTGATCGTGTTGATCAGCTTCGGCGTATTGCTGGTGCATTTTTCGCCTTGGGCACTGGTGTTGCTGGTGGTGGGTGCGTTGCCGGTGTTTTTCGCCGAGGCGCATTTTTCCGGGGATGCGTTCCGGCTGTTCACGCGGCGGGCGCCGGAAAGTCGGCAGCAGAACTACATCGAGACGCTGCTCTCCCACGAGGGCTACATCAAAGAGGTCAAACTGTTCGGCTTCGCGCCGCTGCTATTGAAGCGCTATCGCGAGACGTTTGCTCGCCTGTATGCCGAAGACCGGCGGCTGACCTTGCGCCGCGATGGCTGGGGATTTGTGCTGGGGTTGCTCGGCACGGGGGCGTTTTACCTCGCCTATGCGTGGGTGGTGGTCGATACCGTCCACGGCCAGATCAGCCTCGGGCAGATGACCATGTACCTGGTGCTGTTCAAGCAGGGGCAAACGGCGGTGAGCAACAGTTTGAGCGCCATCAGCGGCCTCTACGAGGATGGACTTTACCTGTCGAGCCTCTACGAATACCTCGCCGAGCCGGTGGTGGCCGATGCCGGGCATCTCACGGTGGGCGCCGTGCCCGGCGATGGTTTGCGATTCGAGAACGTTGGTTTTCGTTATCCGGGGGCGAGCCGCGCGGCCCTTGAAGGCATCGACTTGCACCTGGTGCCGGGGCGCAGCCTGGCGCTGGTGGGGGAGAACGGTTCGGGCAAGACCACGCTGATCAAGTTGCTGACCCGTCTGTATCGCCCCAATCACGGGCGCATTCTGCTCGACGGCAGCGATTTGCAGGCCTGGGAAGAAGACGCGCTGCGCCGGCGCATCGGCGTGATTTTTCAGGATTACATCCGCTATCAGTTTTCCGTCGGCGAGAACATCGGCGTCGGCGACACGCTGGCGTTCAACGATGAGCAACGCTGGAAAGAAGCGGCCACCGAAGGCATGGCCGCGCCGTTCATCGAGGGGCTGGATCGAGGCTACGCCACTCAACTGGGCCGCTGGTTTGCCGGTGGCCAGGAGTTGTCCGGGGGGCAGTGGCAGAAGATTGCCTTGTCCCGCGCTTACATGCGCCGTAACGCCGACATCCTGATTCTGGACGAGCCGACCTCGGCACTCGACCCGGCAGCGGAAGCGGCGGTGTTCGAGCATTTCAGCCAGCACACCGAAGGCCGCATGACGCTGCTGATCTCGCACCGGTTTTCCAGCGTGCGCAATGCCGACCACATCATCGTGCTGGATCAGGGGGCGATCCTTGAGCGCGGCGATCACGCCAGTCTGGTGGCGGCGGGCGGGCGTTATGCGCAGTTGTTCAACCTGCAAGCCCGGGGTTACCGCTAGGCCCGGCGATCTGCGGTGGTTTTGCTTTCATCAGACTTTCGAGTGCCTGGCGGTATTGGCTGCCACCCCGGCTCATGCTGTTGTTGTGCGTGCCGCCGGGGATCAACAGCAGACGCTTGGGTTCGCTGGCGGCGTTGAACAGCTGCTGGCTGAACCGCGAGGGCATGAACGGGTCGGCCAGGCCATGCACCACGAGGAGCGGCATGTCGATGTCGACGATCTTGTCGATGGAATCGAATTTCTGCGACAGCAGCCAGCGCACCGGCAACCATTTCACCGGCAGGTTGCTGTCGGCCACTTGCGCCACGGCATCGCCTAGCGAGGTGAACGTGGACTCGATCACCAGACCGCGCACCGGTATCGGGTTGCGTTGTTTTTTCGCCTGCGCCGCCAGGTCTGCCGCGAGGTCGATGGCCACCGCGCCGCCCAGTGAATGGCCATAGATCAGGCGCTTGTTGGCGTCCGGTTGCATCGTCTTGAAGCGCTCCCAGGCGACGCGGGCGTCCTCGTAGACACTGGCTTCCGACGGCAGGTCCCCCTTGCTCTGGCCGAAGCCGCGGTAGTCGATGGCCAGAACCGAATAACCCATCGCCCGCAACTGCTCGATGCGGAACGCCTGGCCCGTCAGGTTCCAGCGCACGCCATGCAAATACAGGATCGACGGTGCATCGCGACGCGCGGCCGGCCACCACCAGGCATGCAGGTTTTGCCCGGCCTTGAAGCTGGCAGGCTTGATATCGAATTCCTGGACGTCTGTTGGCAAACCGCGATACCAGCCGGCGGTGCCCGGCTCGATGCGGAACAACAGCTCACGCTCTTTGTATTTAAGTGCGCCGCACCCGACGGGCAAGCCGACGACCAGCGTGGCCATGCACAGCCAGGGCAGCCAGCGGCGGCTTATGCGGCTCATCAGGTTTGAAAACATGCAGGCGGCCTGAGGGTGAAAAGGAAAGTTCGGGTTTCAACAGATGCGTGGGGGAGGTGGGGATAAATTCGACAGTCGTATGAAGGGCACGGATCAGTCGGTGATGCTTAGGGCCCCATCGCGAGCAGGCTCACTCCTGCAGGGGAACGCATTCCAATGTGGCAGCGAGCCTGCTCGCGATGGCGCCCCTTCTGCCCACGCATCTCGCAAAGCCATTCGTCTTTGCCTCAAACCCCACTCAACAAAAAGATTGAATAATCACACAAAATGTTATTTAAATAACAAAACAACAACGTCCAGCATCAGTCTGGCAAGCCGGATCAAGGTGGGATAGCAATGAGCAAGATCGCAGTCATCGGCAGCAATATGGTGGATCTGATCACCTACATCGACCGCATGCCGGCCCAGGGTGAGACGCTCGAAGCGCCGGGGTTTGCCCTCGGGTGCGGCGGCAAGGGCGCCAATCAGGCGGTTGCCGCGGCGAAGCTCGGGGCGGATGTGCTGATGCTCACCAAGGTCGGCGATGACATGTTTGCCGATAACACCCTGGCCAATTTCCAGCGTTTTGGCATCGACACCCGTTACGTGCAGCGCGTGCCCGGCGTGTCCAGCGGTGTGGCGCCGATCTTCGTCCAGGCCGACTCGCACAACAGCATCCTCATCGTCAAAGGCGCCAACGCGCATCTGGTCCCGGCGGATATCGACGGGGCGGCCCAGGCGTTGCGCGAGTGCTCGCTGATCGTTCTGCAGCTCGAAATCAATGTCGACACCGTTTACCACGCCATCGAATTCGGCCGCGCGCACAACATTCCAGTCTTGCTCAACCCGGCGCCAGCCTTGCCCGGCCTGAGCCGTGAGCATTTGGCGCACCTGGATTTCCTGGTGCCCAACGAATCCGAGCTGGCGCTGATCACCGGCCAGGTCGTGGACTCCCCAGCGTCGGCCCATAAAGCCGCCCAGACCTTGGTCGCCGACGGCATTCGCCACGTCATCGTGACCCTCGGCCAGCAAGGTGCGCTGTACGTCGGCGAGGAAGGCGAGTTCCAGATTCCCGGCCTGTCGGTTGCCGCGCGCGACACCACCGGCGCAGGCGATGCCTTCATCGGTTGCTTCATTCATCACTGGAGCCGCGACCGCGACATCCGCGCCGCCATGACCCAGGCCGTGGCGTATTCCGCCTGCTCGGTCACCGGCCTGGGCACCCAGACCTCCTACCCGGACGCCACTGTATTCGCTGAATTCCAGCGCCAGCCCGGCGCTTGAAATCGAGCTGATTCACCCCTCAACACTCACCACGGAGAACAACAATGACAAAGCCTCCGCTCCAACAGACGGCCGATGGTTTCTACCTGAACCGCACGCCCTGGTTCGCCTTCATTTTGCTGTGCAGCATCTTCGCGCTGTGGGCGGCCGCCGCGAGCATGAACGACGTGCTCATCGCGCATTTCAAGAAGGCCTTTCTGCTCAGCGATTTCCAGACCGCGTTCGTGCAGTCGGCGTTTTACCTGGGCTATTTCTTCGTGGCGATCCCGGCCGCGCTGGTGGTCCGCCGTTTCAGTTACAAGACCACCATCCTCATTGGCCTGATGCTCTACATGTTCGGTTGCCTGCTGTTCTTCCCGGCGGCGTCGACCGCCAAGTACGGCATGTTCCTGCTGGCGCTGTTTGTGATCGCGGCGGGGCTGTCGTTTCTCGAAACGGCATGCAACACCTATTCGACGCTGATGGGCCCGCGTGAAACCGGCACCCGTCGCCTGAATATTTCCCAGACCTTCCATCCATTCGGCGCGATGGCCGGGGTCTACGTCGGCAGCTTCGTGATGTTCAAGGACACCGACGCCACCCGCGAGCAGCTCACGCAAATGAGCGCTTCGGACGCGGCGGTCCAGCAACTGCAAATGATCCAGTCCACCTTGCTGCCGTACAAATGGATGATCGCGGTGCTGGTGCTGATGTTCATCCTGATCGCCATCACCCGGTTTCCGAAGTGCAAGGGCAATCAGGTGGCCAGCAAGAAATCCGCCAGTCTCGGCCAGAGCCTGTCGCGACTGTGGCGCAACAAGCGCTTCACCTTTGGCGTGCTGGCGCAGTTTCTGTACGTCGGCGCCCAGGTCGGCGTGTGGAGTTTCACCATTCGCTTGGCGATGCAGTTGGGCGGCATGAACGAACGCAGCGCGTCGTGGTTTTTGCTGACCACCTTCGCCGCCTATTTCGTCGGCAAGCTGATCGCCAACGTGCTGATGCGCAAACTGCACCCGGCCAAGGTGTTGGCGGTGTATGGCGTGCTGTGCATTGTGTTGCTGGCGTATACGATCCTGGTGCCGAACATCACGGCGGTGTACGCCGCCGTTGGCGTCAGCGTGTTCCTCGGTCCCTGCTGGCCGACCATCTACGGCTTGACCATTGACGGCCTGGGCGAAGACACCGGCGTCGGCGGTTCGCTGCTGGTGATGAGCATTGTCGGTGGCGGGGTGATCCCGATCTTCCAGGGCCTGCTGTCCGATTACAGCGGCGGCAACATGCAACTGGCGTACAGCGTGCCGTTGTTGTGCTTCATCGTGATCGTGATGTACGCGGTGCGTTGCCTGCGTCATTCCGACAGCGAACGGAGGCCAGTGGGTGCGGTGGTGACTTCATGAACACGCGGATCAACCTGCAGCCGTCGCAGTTCGGCGAGGCGCACAAAACTTTGCTGGAGTCGGAGGCGTTCACGGTCAGTTCCTGGGTTTACCCCAGTGGCGTGCTGGCGCTGGAGTTGGCCAACAGTCGTGGCCGTCTGGTGGTGTTGCCGTATCTGGGGCAGATGATCTGGTCCGCCGTGTTCGACGGTTGCGACCTGACCATGAGCAACCTGTTCAGCCAGCCCCGGCCGAGCCCGACGGTGATCGGCACTTACGGCTGTTTCATGTTTCACAGCGGCCTGTTGCGCAACGGTTGCCCGAGCCCCGAGGACGATCATCCGTTGCACGGCGAAATGCCTTGCGCGGCGATGGATCGTGCCTGGCTGGAGGTCGGTGAAGACAGCGCTGGCGGTTTCCTGCGACTCGGCGGCGAGTACGAATATGCGCAGGGGTTTGGTGACCGATACCTGGCCACGCCCAGCGTGACCTTGCGCGCTGATTCCGGGCTGTTCGACATCGCCATGCAGGTGACCAATCTGGCAGGCAAGCCGATGGACCTGATGTACATGGCGCACATGAATTACGCCTATGTCGACGGCGCCCGCTTCATCGAGCCCTTGGGTGTCGAGCGCGTGCGCTTGCGCAGCAGCGTGCCGGCCCACGTCAAACCGACGCCGGCCTGGACTGAATACATGCAGGTGCTGGCCAAAGACCCGGAGCAGTTCACCTGCCTGGATCAGCCGAGGCTCTACGACCCCGAGATTGTGTTTTTCTTCGACGGCGTGCGGGCGGACGACAGCGGTCATGCGCATTTTCTGCTGAGCCATCCCGACGGTGCGGCGTTCTACACCCGCTACCGTCCAGACCAATTCGACCACGCCGCGCGCTGGATCCTGCACAACGCCGATCAGCAAGTGGCAGCGTTTGTGCTGCCGTCCACTTGCGAGCCGGAAGGCTATCGCGCCGAGTCCGCCAAGGGCCATGTGCGTTCGCTGGCGGCAGGGGCGACGGCGGATTTTTGCGTCACCACCGGTTACCTGAGTGCAGCGGAACAACAGGCCTTGATCAGATGATCAACTGCGCGCCGCTGGCGGTGATGGCGTCGCGGTAGGCCTTGGGGATTTTCTTGTCGCTGACCACGAACTGGAAATCCCCGAGGTTGGCGAAATGCGCGGTACGCACCGTGTCGAACTTGCTGTGGTCAGCCAGCAGCAGCCGCTGTTGCGCCTGGCGCAGGACCTTCTGCTTGACCTCCACTTCATTGAAATTGAAGCAGGTCACGCCGAAGTCCTGGCTGATGCCGGCGGCGGAAACGAAGGCCCAGGTCAGGCGCACGCTGTCGAGGATGCCGGTTTCGCGGGTGTTCTCGAACACCTGGTTCTTGCGATGGAACGTGCCGCCGCACACCACGATGTGGCAGTTGGGTTTTTGCGACAGTTTGGTCAGCACGTTCAGGGAGTTGCACACCGCGGTGAACTCGAGCTCGTCGGGAATGAAATCGATCACGAAAGGCGTGGTGGTGCCGCAGTCGAAGAACACCGTGTCGCCCGGCTGGATAAACCCGGCGGCGAGTTTGCCGATACGGCGTTTTTCTTCGACGTGGCGGGTGTCCTGCTCGGCCACGCGGTAATCGCCGGGCTCGTTGCCATCGTGGATTCTGGTGATGTAGCCACCGAGCAGGCGCAGGTGGTCGGTGTACTTGCTGAGGTCGCGGCGCAGGGTCATCTCGGACACGTCCAGCAATGCCGCCATCTCGCGCAGATGAATGGCGCTCTGGTCTTGCAGGGCTTGTTGAATCAGCTTGAGACGCTCGGCTTTTTTACTGTCCACAGGCATTCCGGGGTTGATTGTTTATGTTATTTAAGTAACATTATTTGTGAGTTTTGTAACGTTTTTGCGCGAATCACCCTCGATTGTGGCGCAGGGGCATTTGAATATACAAACAGGAGTTTTTGCGATGGCACACCTCGAACCCCAAGCGCTGGCGCAGTACATCGATCATACCTTGCTGGCGCCTGATGCTTCCCGCGAGCAAATCGCTGCGTTGTGCCGCGAAGCTGCCGAACACGGCTTCTATTCGGTGTGCGTGAATTCGGGTCAAGTCCCTCATGCGGCTCAGTGCCTTGAAGGGCAGCGCGTGAATATCTGCGCGGTGGTCGGCTTCCCGCTGGGCGCCGGCCTGAGCGACACCAAGGCCTTTGAAGCCGAGCGGGCGATCGCCGCCGGTGCCGGGGAAGTCGACATGGTGTTGAACATAGGCTGGTTAAAGGACGGCTTGTTTGATCAGGTGCGCGACGACATCGCCCAGGTGTTGCAGGCGTGCGGCAGGGTGCCGCTGAAAGTCATCCTGGAAAACTGCCTGCTCACCGATGCCGAAAAGGTGAAGGCTTGCGAGATCTGTCGTGAACTGAAGGTCGCGTTCGTCAAGACTTCGACCGGTTTCAGCCGCAGCGGCGCCACCGTGGAAGACGTTGCGCTGATGCGTCGCACCGTCGGCCCCGACATCGGCGTCAAGGCCTCCGGTGGCGTGCGCGATTACCCGACCGCCCTGGCGATGATCGAAGCCGGCGCCACGCGACTGGGCACCAGCTCGGGCATCGCGATCATCGGCGGCGCATTGGCGGCTGGCGAGGGTTACTGATCAGTCCACCTGCAACACAATCTTGCCGATGTGATCGCCGGCTTCCATCCGTGCATGGGCCTGCGCGGCCTCGGTGTATGGGTAAACCTTGTCGATCATCGGCAGGCAACGCCCGGCAGCCAGTACCGGCCACACATACTCGCGCAGCTGTTCGGCGATCGAGGCTTTTTCTTCACGGGTGCGCGAGCGCATCAGCGAGCCGGTGATCGTCGCGCGCTTGCCCATGATCGCCATCAGGTCGACATCGTTGGCGCGGGCTCCGCCGAGGAAGCCGAGCATCACCAGGCGACCCTCCATGCCCAGTGCCGCGATGTTCTGATTCAGGTACGAGCCGCCCATGATGTCGAGGATCACGTTGACGCCTTTGCCGGCGGTTTTTTCCGCGATGACCTGGACGAAATCCTGGTCACGGTAGTTGATCGCCTCGGCGCCCAGCTTGCGGATTGCCGCACACTTTTCCTCACTGCCCGCCGTGGCGAACGCCTTGACGCCGAACTCGCGGCAGAGCATCAGCGCCGTGGTGCCGATGCCGCTGGTGCCGCCGTGAATCAACGCGCGCTGGCCTTTGCTGGCGCCGCCCATGTCGAACAGGTTGGCCCACACCGTGAAGAAGGTTTCCGGGACGGCCGCTGCGTGCACCCAATCCATGCCCTCAGGAATCGGCAGCGTCTGGCTGGCCGGTGCAACGCAATATTGCGCATAGCCACCGCCATTGGTCAGCGCACAGACGTTGTCGCCGACGATGAATTCGCTGACGCCGGTGCCGACGGCCACCACTTCACCGGCCACTTCCAGCCCGGGAATCGGGCTCATGCCGGGTTTCATCGGGTACTTGCCGGCGCGTTGAATCACATCGGGACGGTTGACCCCGGCGGCGTGCACACGGATCAGCACTTCGCCTGCGCCGACCGTGGGCACCGGTTCCTGGCGCGGCTTCAACACCTCGGGGCCGCCGGGCTCGGTGATTTCAATCAGGGTCATGGTGTGGGGCAAAGTCATGTTGGAGTCCTGTCGAGAAAGTCGTCTGTAAATGGGATCGCATCAGTGAATCAATAATTCAGTCCAAACCACCAACCCCCTGTAGGAGCGAGCCTGCTCGCGATAGCGGTATATCAGTCACATTGCTGCAGGATCTGCCTACGTCTTCGCGAGCAGGCTCACTCCTACAGTGGGTCTGTTCAGCAAACGCATGGCCTGTTCCAGCAACAGTGCAACCACAATCGCGCCCGCCGCAATCACAAACAACAACCCATGCTGCCCGCCGCTGGCATTGAACAGCGCCGAATACGCAAACCCAGCAATCGCCTGGAAGGTGGCGAATGAAACCGTCGCACGGCTCCAGGCAATCTGCTGCTGGTGATGGTTCGGCAGCAGTTCATGCACCCGCGCCAGCGCCAGTGGAACGATGCCTGGCGGGAACGAACCGAGGATCACGGCCAGCACGGCCAGTGCCGTAAACGAACTGGAAATCGACAGCAGGCCAACGGTAATCGCCTGCACCACCAGCACCAGGCGGATGCTCAGCTTTGCGCCCAGTTGATCGGCCAGAAAACCGTAACTCACCGGCCCGATGATCGCGCCCAGTCCGTACATCACCCAGATCAGCGCGCCGATGTGCGGGCCGGCGCCGAGGCCGCGGGCCACGTAATCCACCAAAAACACCATGGCCGGCACCAGCCCGGCGGCCATGAAGGCGTATTGAGCGAACAGCAGGTACACCCCCGGGTCGGTTGGTGTGGTGGTTTTCTCGATCGACACCGCAGCGGCTTGATGATGCGCCTCTTTCGGCCAACCGAACCAACTCGTGGCTGTCAGAAACAGTGACAGCAGCCCCAGGCCAAACCAGGTTTGCTGCAAGCCAAGGCTCAGCAGCGGCGGCACAATCGTCCCCGAGCCGGCGATGCCCAGGCCGATGCCGAGGAAAATCGCACCGCTGGCCAGACCTCGGCGGGACGCCGGCACGTGGGGCAATACCGTCGCGGCCACCAACACCATGATTGCGCCACCGGCAACCCCCGACAGCAATCGCCAGCCGAAGAACCAGCTCACCGACAATGGAAAACCACAGGCGAAAAACGACAAGGTCACGGCCAGCATCATCAGGCGTAACGCGGTTTTGTTCGACGTGCGGTTGGCCACTGGCCGGCCGATCAGCGCACCGATCAGGTAACCCACGAGGTTGGCGGCGCCGAGGTACACCACGTCGCTGGCGGAAAACCAGTGCGCCTGAATCAATGAGGGAATCAGCGGCGTGTAGGCAAACCGCGCCAGGCCGATGCTCACCAGGCTGGCGCTGAGGCCGGCGAAGATCGGCAGCCAGATCGCGCTGCGCGGGGTAGTCGATGTGCTGTGCATGGGAAAGGTCCTGAGAAGGTTTTACGCTGGCCTTCAGACTATCCCGATCGGTTGATGTAATAACGCAGCGAGTTTGCGCTATGGTGATGCAAATTTGCATCAGCGTGGTAGCCGTATGAATTGGGATGACGCACGGGTGTTTCTGGCGGTGTGCCGAGAGTCGACGCTGCGCGGCGCGGCGCGGGTGCTGGGGGTCGATCAGGCCACGGTCGGTCGACGGATCACGTCGCTGGAGAAGTCGTTGAGTGCGACGCTGTTTCTGCGCACCTCTGAAGGCTATGCGCTGACAGCGGTGGGGGAGGCGGCGCTGACGGCCGTGGAAAAAATGGAGCATTCGGCACTGGAACTGGAGCGTCGGATTCAGGGGCTCGACGATCGACTGACCGGGCTGGTGCGGGTCAGCACCACCGATTCCCTGGCCATCGATTTTCTGATCCCGGCCATTGCCCACTTACATGAACAGCACCCCGACGTGCGCGTGCAACTGGACGCCTCCACCCAGATTCTCAGCCTGGCCAAACGTGAAGCCGACATCGCCGTGCGCAACACCCGGCCGGACAACCCGGACCTGATCGCCCGTCGCATCGCACGCTGGCCGGTGGGTTTGTTTGCTTCTCAGCATTACGTAGATGCCCATGGCGTGCCAACGCCGGGCTCGGCGTTCGAAGGGCACGACCTGGTGGTGTATCAGCCGTACCTGCAAGGCAATAAAGACATGACCCTGATCTCGGAACCGCTGGGGCGCGGGCGGATTGTGGCGAGTCTGAGTTCCAGTCTGCTGGTGCGCCGATCCATCGCGGCGGGGCTCGGGGTCGGGGAAATTCCGGTGTACATGGGGGAGAGGGACGGGCTGGTCAGGTTATGGCCGGAGCGCACGCGACCGGTGCCCTATGACGTCTGGCTGGTGACCCACGCGGACTTGCGGCATACGGCCAGGGTTCGGGCGGTTATCGATGAAATTGTCGCGGTGTTTTCCGGTACCGGCGAGTGAGTCGTCGCCAATCGAAGGACTCACACAACCCTTGTGGCGAGGGAGCTTGCTCCCGCTGGGCTGCGGAGCGGCCCCCTATCTATCTAAAGAGAAGGGGACTGCTTCGCAGTCCAACGGGAGCAAGCTCCCTCGCCACAGATGATGTGATTGGCTGGTAAAGCCTGGGGACACAGAAGCCCCCAGGTCAGTCACGGTCATGGCATTTCTGGCAGTTCCTGCGGGCGCAGGTCAAACACCAGCACTTCGGCATCCACACCGTTGCTCAACGCCAGCACCTGCTCATCACGAACCCGCACGCCATCACCTTCTTGCAGCTGCACGCCATTGAGTTCGACGCTGCCACGGGCCACGTGCACATAGGCATAGCGGTTTGCGGCGAGTTCCAGTGTGGCGCTTTCCTTGCCGTCGATCAGCGCGGCATACACCCGTGCGTCCTGACGCACCTTCAGCGAACCCTTGGCCCCGTCGGGGGAGATGATCAGTTGCAGGCGCCCACGTTTTTTCTGGGTGCTGAAGTGCTCTTGCTGATAACGCGGTTTGGCGCCGCTGACGTCCGGCACGATCCAGATTTGCAGAAAGTGCACCGGCCGCGTGGCCGAGTGGTTGTACTCGCTGTGGGCCACGCCGCTGCCGGCGCTCATCAATTGCACGTCGCCAGGACGGATCACCGAACCGGTGCCCAGGGTGTCCTTGTGTTCCAAAGCACCTTCGAGCACGTAGGAGAAAATCTCCATGTCGCGGTGCGGGTGCTGGCCGAAGCCTTTACCGGCCGCCACACGGTCATCGTTGATCACCAACAGGTCAGAAAAACCCTGCTCTTTCGGGTTGCGGTAATTGGCGAAGGAAAAGGTGTGGAACGACTTCAACCAACCATGATTGGCGGCGCCGCGATCCGAGGCTTTGCGAAGGGTCAGCATGATGAAATCTCCTGTGGGGACGTTGATTCGTCCGAGTGAGGAGAAGGTTAATGGTTACTGGTTGGTGCAATAAGTAGATGGAAATTGAAATACTGTCGCTTTGTGGTTGACAGTAATGAACGGGCATTCAGGCATTTTCCTCCGACGCTGGCGCCGGACATTAGCCATAATGCACAGCAATGGCTGGCAAGAACCCTGTAGGAGCGAGGCTTGCCCGCGAAAGCGTCATTACATTCAATATTTATGCTGACTGACACACCGCTATCGCGAGCAGGCTCACTCCTACAGGGGATTGGTGTTTGTTAGAGGGACCTTCTTTTGACTTCAGTGACTGTGAACCCATGAAAACCGTGGCTATGGTGTTGTTTCCGGACTTTCTGCTGCTCGACATGGCCGGGCCCATGGAAGTGTTTTCCATCGCCAATCGATACCTGGCAGCAGATGACCGTTATGAACTGGCGACCATCGGCACCGAGCATGGCGCGTTGCGGGCCTCCAACGGCGTCAGCGTGCAGGCCGATCTGCACATCGATCAGGCCGATCAAGCCTACGACCTGCTGCTGGTGCCGGGCGGCCCGGGCGCGTACAACGAAAAACATCCGCCGTTGCTGTGTTGGCTCAAAGCAGCTGTCGATCGCGCCGGGCGCTACGGCTCGATCTGCACCGGCGCGTTCGTGTTGGGGCATGCCGGTTTGCTGGACGGTTATCGCGTCACCACCCACTGGCATTACACCGAACGGCTGATCAAAGGGTTCCCCAAGGCGACGGTGGAGACCGATCAGATTTACGTGCAGGACCGCAACCTCATCACCTCCGGCGGCGTCACTGCCGGTATTGACCTGGCACTGGCGGTGGTCGCCAAAGACCACGGCAAGAAAGTCGCCCAGGACGTGGCCAAGGTGTTGCTGGTGGTGATGAAACGCCAGGGCGGGCAAGCGCAATTCAGTCCGTTGATGGCCACTGTCGCGCCGCAGGAAACGCCGATCACCCGCGTGCAGAACCATGTGCTCGAACACCTCGACGAAGCCTTCAGCATCGAACGCATGGCCGGCCTGGCGAACATGAGCACGCGGCACTTCGCCCGGATGTTTGCCCGGGACGTGAACATGACGCCCATGGAGTTTCTGCAAAGCGCGCGCATCGATTGCGCCAGGAATCTGCTGGAAACCAGCGATCTGCCACTCAAGACCGTGGCCTTCAAAAGTGGCTTTGGCAGCGTGCGCCATATGCGCTTCCTGTTCGCTGAAAAGCTCGGTCTGACCCCGACGCAATACCGCGAACAGTTCAGCTAGAGCGTTCTTGGCCGTTGTGCGCACCGCAATGGCCGTGACGCTCCCCCCGTGGCAGTTGTACCGTCACCGAGGCCTGCCAAGATAGCCATGAACTCTTTGCAATGGAGGTGCGGGAGCCTGGAAGGTGGGTGCGATCGATATTTCTGCACTGTGAGCCGGGCCAGGTTTTCAGCACGCAAACGTGCATGAACAGCTTCAGAGATTTAAACAGCGATACGGTGCTGCGGTTCGGCCCCTACGCCTTTCACCAGCGGCAACGGCTGATCCTGGACGGTGATCGGCCGCTGCGCATGGGCGGTCGCGCCCTGGATATCCTCCAGGTGCTGGTTGAGCGCGCCGGCCATGTGGTCAGCAAGGACGAGTTGATTGCCCACGTCTGGCCGACGTCCGTGGTCGAAGAAATCAACCTGCGCGTGCATATTGCGGCGCTGCGCCGGGCGCTTGGCGACGGGCAGAACGGTGAGCGCTACATCGTCAACATCCCCCAGCGCGGTTATAGCTTTGTCGCCCCGGTGGAGTCGGTGCCGGCGACCACCGTGGTCTCGATCGAGACCGTGCTAAAGCATCAGCACAACCTGCCTGCGCGGCTCACACCCGTGACCGGACGGGACTCGATGGTCGGCAGCCTGGTCCGGCAATTACCGGTTCGGCGGCTCATGACCCTGGTCGGCCCCGCTGGCATCGGCAAAACCACCGTGGCGCTCCGCGTGGCCGAACTGCTGTTGCAGCACTATAAAGATGGCGTTTGGCTGGTGGATTTCGCGGTGCTCGATGATCCCGCACGCGTGGTGGATCACCTGACACAAACCCTGGGACTGGAGGTCGGCACAACCCTGGAGGTGTTGGCGAATCAGCATATGTTGCTGGTGCTCGACAACTGCGAACACCTGTTGGAACGCTGCCGGGCATTGGTCGACGATTTGCTGGCGTCGGCGCCTCGGCTGTCGATTCTCGTCACCAGTCGTGAACCGCTGATGGCGGCGGGGGAAACAGTCCAGCGCTTGCCGTCGTTGGCGGTGCCGCCCGCGTCGGCGTTGCACAGCGTGGCCGAGTCCATGGGCTACTCGGCGGTGCAGCTGTTCGTCAGTCGCGCCCGAGCCCGTCAACAAGGGTTTGCCTTGCGCGAACAGGACCTCAAGGCAGTGCGTGAAATCTGTCGACGACTTGACGGTTTGCCGCTGGCCATTGAACTGGCAGCGGCGCAGATCGATGCGCTGGCATTGGTCGGCTTGCAGGCTCAGCTGGATAACTGTTTTCAACTGCTGACTCAGGGGCGACGCACGGCCGTGCCCCGGCATCAAACCCTCAAGGCTGCGCTGGACTGGAGCTATGAACGGCTGAACCAGGGGGAGCAAACCGTGTTGCAGCGCCTCTCGGTGTTCAAGATGTCCTTCACCCTGGAGGCGGCGATTGGCGTCAGCAGTTGCGAGCTGCTCAAACCCGATCAACTGGCGACGCTGGTGCAGCGGTTGGTCGCCAAGTCGCTGCTGTCGATGGATCAGGTCAACGGCACCACGCGGTACCGCTTGCTCAATACCACGCGCACCTATGCCCTGGAGAAACTCGAACACAGCGGCCACCTGCGTACGTTCGAACAGCGCTACTCGCATTACATCAGCCGGGCACGCTGGGTCTCAGGCGTTCAGGTGCCCATGCAGCTCGTCGAGTAGCCGACGGACTTTGCTCAGGTCCGGGGTGGCAAAGCCTTCGGTGAACCGGTTGTAGATCGGCGTCAGCAGTTCATGAGCCTGCTGATGTCGACCCTGGCGCTGCCACAATTGCGCCAGCGAGGTGGCGCTGCGCAGCTCCCAGGCCAGGGCGCCCTGATGCCTGGCCACATTCAACGCTCGCAGCAATACCTCCTCCGCCATCTCGCTTTTGTAGGAGTGAGCCTGCTCGCGAACGCGTTCACTCGGGTCATCCACTGCCTGCGCATTTTCTTCAGTCAGCAACGCATCAGCCCTGGCCCGCAATATCTCCGCCGTGCTCCAGCCCGCTGCCCCGTTATCGGCCCGTTGCCACAAGGCGTCATCGACGAACGTGGCGTCCAGCGTGACCATGATTTCCTTGATCAGCCCGGCACCCGGCGGTGGCGCCGACGGTGCTCCAGCCTGGTCGATCACCTGCGCGTAGTGTTGCGCCCACGTGTGAAACAGCAGCACCGAATGTTTCTGCGCCTGTTCCAGTAGCAGCCGTAACAGTTTGCGTGCGGTTGTACTGTCGCCGTTGTAGTGGGCGATCAGGCAGCCGGCCAGCGCCAGGGTGTAGCAAATGGAGGTGCCGTGGTTGATCTGGAGCGCGATGTCCAGCGCCTGGCGGGCGGTGCGCCACGCCTGCTCCGGCTGACCTTGCAACCAGAGGATGCGCGCCAGAATTGTCAGGGCGGCCACGCTCTGATCGTATTGCACGCCAAAGCCGTGGGTGAAGCGGTTGAGGTGCCCGCTCTGGGCCATGCGCTGGATGACCTGTTCGGCATTCACCCGGGCCAGTTGCTGATTGCCGGCAAAGTGCAGGGCCAGGACGCGCAAGCGGTGCGTGCTCAGCGACAGCACGGGGTCACCCTGGGCGCCCAGGCGGTCGAACAGCTGGCTCTGCTCCAGCGCCATTTGGTAGTGGCCGCAACTGAGATTGACCGCCATGTGCCCGGACACCGCCCGCAGTTGACCGGCTACGTCGTTGTTGTGCCTGGCCAGGGTTCTGGCGCTGACGAACGCGGCAATGGTTTCGGCCGTGCCGCCCTGGGTGTGGTAGCAGGAACTGCCGAGGGCGAGCTTGAGGGCCATTTGCAGGTGAGGACAGGGCTCGGGCGCGGCCTCCAGCAAGGCCAGCGCCTTGCGCACGTAAACGCCATGTTCCTTGAGCAGCGACAACTCCTGCCACAGCGGCGTCGACGTCGCAGTCAGCCGGATCGCCAGCGCCTGCGAACCTTGGGCGTTAAAGCCCCAGTCGAGGGCCGAACGAATGTCATCCAGACTGCGGGCGTAACGCTCGATCCACAGGCCCGTGGAAATCAGCTCCCAGTCAGTTTGAGCCTGATGCATCAAGGCCAGGCAGCGTTCGGCGTGGCGCTTTCGGGTGTCCGGCAGGTCCAGGGTCTGGTCGAGTTTTTCCAGTGCGTAGCTGCGGGTGGTGTCGAGCAAGCGGTAGAACACTTCTTCGTCGCCCACTTCCACGTTCAGCAACGACTTGGCCACCAGTTGCGTGATCGAGCCGAACACCTCGCCGGGCTCGATGTGTTCGCCGACGATCACCGCCGCGGCCGACTCCAGCGTAAAACCGCCCCTGAACACCCCCAGTCGGCGCAGGCAGGTTTGCTCGCAGGCGTTCAGCAGTTCGAAACTCCAGTCGAGCGTGGCGCGCAGGGTCTGGTGCCGGCCCAGCGTCGACGGACAGCCCTGGGTTAGCAGGCGAAAACTGCCTTGCAACTGCGTCAGCAACCCGCTCAGGCCAAAGTGGCTGACTTGCGCCGCCGCCAGTTCGATGGCCAGCGGAATGCCGTCCAGGCGGTGGCAGATATCAATCAATAACGGCAGGTCGTCATCGCTCAGCTCGAAGCTGTCCTGGCTGGCCATGGCCCGCTCGACGAACAGTTGCAATGCGGAAAAGGTCAGCGCCTGGGCGCGGTCCAGCACCGCGATGGGGGGTGGGCAATCAAGCGATTCGAGGCGCTGGACGAACTCACCTTCGGCCCGCAGGCTCTCGCGGCTGGTGGCCAGGATGTGCACGTGCGGCGCGGCGCGCAGGATGCTTTCGCAGAGCAGCGCGACCGCGTCGAGCAGGTGCTCGCAGTTGTCGATCACCAGCAGCATCCGCCGCTCGCGCAGGAACGTGGCCAGTCCGTTTGTAGATTCGGCATCGTGCAGGGACAAATCCAGCAGCGTCGCCAACTGGGCGCTGATCATGCTCGGATCGCTGAGCGGCGCCAGGTCCAGCAGGCGAATACCGTCGCGGTAGCGGCCGATCAACAGTTCGGCGACGCGCAGCGCCACGGTGGTCTTGCCGATGCCACCGGGGCCGACGAGGGTGATGAAGCGCTGGCGTGACAGTTGCGTGACCAGGTTTTCGACCAGTGATTGACGACCGATCATGCGCATCCGGCGGATCGGCAGGTTATGGGCGCTCGGCTGGAGGCTTTCGCTCGCGGGGTGCTGCTCGATGGACTCGAGGGAGAAGGGCGCAACAAAACTGTAGCCGCGCTGGGCGACAGTGACGATATAGCGCTGGCCGGCCTGGCCGTCGCCGAGGGCTTTGCGCAGCGCCGCCATGTGCACGCGCAGGTTGATGTCTTCGACGACGCTTTTGGGCCATACCCCGGCGATCAGTTGCTGTTTGCTGACCACGTTTGGGGCGTGCTCCAGCAGAATCAGCAGAATATCCATGGCGCGCCGGCCCAGGCGCAGGGGCTGGTCGGCCTCCAGCACCAGGCGTTGTCCGGGATAGATCCGGTAGGGGCCGAAATGGATGGCCTGTTCTGGGGAAAGGGTCAACGTGTCGCTCCTGCTTGCAGCCGTCTGGTACGCGGTTTCCGAGCATATTCCTCAGGTTTTTCCGGCAACGCAACGAGGTGTTCGCCTGACTGTCGGGTGTCCGCTGCGACTGCCTGTACCTGGCGTCCCTGGCAGGCGCCGCATTTATTGAGGGGCAACCTTGGCAAAGCCGCTGTTGAGGCTTTTGGCGCGCCAATGAAAATTAACAACGTTTAACTCGTCCTGCGTCTGGTCTACGCCCAAAACTCTGCTGCTTCAACACCCGCTGGTCTTGTAGGCGCGAGCCAGCTCGCTTCGATGTTGAATGTGCCGCCGCCATCGCGAGCAGGTTCGCTCCCACAGGGAATTGTGCCGGGCTGGCGAGTGGGGCATGTAGCAAAGGGATCAACTTGTCATGAGGACACCGGGATGAGCAACGTGGTGGTGGTCTATCACAGTGGCTACGGGCACACCCGGGTCATGGCCGAAGCCGTGGCCCTGGGTGTGGAACGGCATGTGGGCAGCACCTGCCTGCTGGTTCCGGTCGATGAAGTGGACCAGCACTGGGACCGGTTGCACAGCGCCGACGCCATCATCTTCGGCGCCCCGACCTACATGGGCAGCGCGTCGGCGCAGTTCAAAGGCTTCATGGAGTCCACGGCGGCGTTCTACCTCGCCCAGCCGTGGCGCGACAAACTGGCGGCCGGCTTCACCAATTCCGGCTGCCTGTGCGGCGACAAACTCAACACCTTGCTGCAGATGGCGGTATTCGCCGCGCAGCACTCGATGATCTGGGTCGGCCTCGACCTGCTGCCGGCGCGCTCCAGCACCGGCGCCTTCGACGGGCAAATGAATCGCCTCGGTAGCTCGCTCGGCGCCATGGCCCAGTCGAATGTCGAACAGACCCCGGACCTCGCCCCACCTCCCGAAGACCGTTGCACCGCCGCGCACCTCGGCGAGCGGGTGGCGCGGCTGGCTGAACGAATGAACCCATCACCGCTTTGATACACCCCCAACACTCGCAAAGGAGACATCGCATGAGTACATTCACGACCCGAGATGGCACCGAGATTTACTACAAGGACTGGGGCACCGGCCAACCCATCGTCTTCAGCCACGGCTGGCCGTTGAACGCCGACAGTTGGGAGTCGCAGATGATCTTCCTGGCCTCCAAAGGCTACCGGGTGATCGCCCACGACCGTCGTGGTCATGGCCGCTCAAGCCAGCCGTGGACTGGCAACGACATGGACACCTACGCCGATGACCTGGCGCAGTTGATCGAGTTGCTCGACCTCAAAGACGCCGTGCTGTTCGGCTTCTCCACCGGCGGCGGCGAGGTGGCGCGCTACATCGGTCGCCACGGCACCGGTCGCGTGGCCAAGGCCGGGCTGATTTCCGCGGTGCCGCCGCTGATGCTCAAGACCGAAGCCAACCCCGGTGGCCTGCCGATCGAAGTGTTCGACGGCATTCGCCAGGCATCTCTGGCCGACCGTTCGCAGCTGTACATCGACCTCGCCAGCGGGCCGTTCTTCGGCTTCAACAAACCGGACGCCAAGCCGTCCCAGGGCATGATCGACTGGTTCTGGATGCAAGGCATGATGGCCGGCCACAAGAACGCCTACGACTGCATCAAGGCGTTCTCGGAAACCGACTTCACCGAAGACCTGAAGAAGTTCGACATCCCGACGCTGGTGGTGCACGGCGACGCGGACCAGGTGGTGCCCTTCGAAGCGGCGGGCATCGCCTCAGCAAAACTGGTGAAAGGTTCGCAGCTGAAGGTCTACCCCGGTGCGCCCCACGGCTTGACGGATACCCACAAGGATCAGCTCAATGCTGATCTGCTGGCGTTTCTCAAGGGTTGATGTGCCCCGGCGCGGGCATGGACCCGCGCCGGTTTTCACTCTGATAAAACAGGTTTTATAGCGCGTGAGTTTGAGCGGTGCAGGCGCGACGTGGGGGAAGGGTGCGCACCGCACGGCAACGCCACGCAAATGGGTTGATGCCTTCGCTGCGGGTGAAGATGTGGCAGAAATGCGCCTGATCGCAGAAGCCGCATTCGAGGCTGATTTGCGTCAGCGTCATGTCGGTGTTCTGGATCAATTGCTTGGCCCGGGCGATGCGTTGATGACGAATCCAGTCCTGGGGCGAGAGCCCGGTGCTGCACTTGAACGCTCGGGAAAAATGACTGCGCGACAGGGCGCAGGCGCGGGCCAGTTCGGTGACTTCAACGGTTTCACCCAGGCGTTCGAGGATCAGTTGCTTGGCCAGCTCTTCACGCCATGGGGTCAAGCCGCCGGTGGCTTTTCTGGGTGCGTCATCGACTGCCGCACGGGCGACGTTTTGCTGAGAATGGGCCATGACAAATGTCCGTGTCGGTGAGCTTCATTCTTGGTTGCGAGGCCTTGTCAGGCGAGTTAAACGTTGTTAATTCCTCATGCCGGGTGGGCAGTCTCACGTAAAGTCAGAGACAATCGTTACCCTCAAGCCTGGCTGAACACACAAGGAAACCGTGCCTATGAACCGTAACGATCTGCGTCGCGTCGACATGAACCTGCTGGTGATTTTCGAAGCGTTGATGTTCGAAAAGAACCTGACCCGGGTCGCTGAAAAACTGTTCATGGGGCAGCCGGCGGTGAGTGCGGCGCTGGGACGGTTACGGGATTTGTTCGACGATCCGTTGTTGCTGCGCAATGGTCGCGCCATGGAGCCGACGGCGCGGGCACTGGCTATTCTCAAGGAGCTGCAACCGGCGATGGATGTGATTTCCGGGGCGGTCAGTCGGGCGAAGGAATTCGATCCGACGACCAGTAGCGATGTGTTCCGCATCGGGCTGTCGGACGATGCCGAGTTCGGTTTGTTTCCGCCGTTGTTGCGGCAATTGCAGGAAGAGGCGCCGGGGATCGTGGTGGTGGTGCGTCGCGCCAACTATCTGCTGATGCCGGCGTTGCTGGCCTCGGGTGAGATTTCCGTGGGGGTGAGTTACACCACGGATTTGCCGGCGAATGCCAAGTGCAAGAAGTTGCGGGACATTCCTTGCAAGGTGCTGCGCGGGGACAAGCGGCCGGGGACGCTGACGCTGGACGAATATTGTGAACGTCCGCATGCCATGGTGTCGTTCTCGGGTGATTTGAGCGGCAATATCGATCTGGATCTGGCCAAGGTCGGTCGCAGCCGTCGGGTGGTGTTGGGTGTGCCGCAGTTCAGCGGGTTGCGGGCGTTGTTGGCCGGGACTGAGATGATTGCCACGGTGCCGGATTATGCGGCGTGTGCGCTGGTGGAGGGGTGTGCGTTGCGGGCGGAGGATCCGCCGTTTCCCATTGATGCGGCGCAGTTGTCGATGGCCTGGAGTGGGGTGCATGACAATGATCCGGCGGAGCGGTGGTTGCGGTCGCGGATCAGTGAGTTCATGTCTAGGCCTTTGGTGGTTTCGGTTTGAACGTGGCGGCCTTCGGGCCGACCAGGTTCCCCTTGACGTACCCCGTCCCCAATGTGGGAGCGAGCCTGCTCGCGAAGGCGGCCTGATAGCCGACCTATCTCTTTCAGGTGTACATATCCATTTCTGCGGTAACGGCTGCTTATGGTTTCGCCCTTACGGCGACTCCCTTTGGCAAACGCCCCAAAGGAAGCAAAGGTCTTCGCCCCAGCGTCCAGCCCCTCGCCTAGGCTCGGCGTACCCTCGCTCCGGCATTCATCTGGGGGCATCGCCTCCGGTCGGCTTCGCTTCGACCTCCTCTCGATGTGTGCGGCTTCGCCGCACGGCGCTACGCGCCCACCCCCAGATGAACGCCTCCACTCGGCCTCCCGAAGGGGCGGGCAGATCAAGATCAAAAGCAGGCGAGCTAACGCTCGGCCTAATGAGTGGTGAAAAGCGAAGCGTGTACACCGAACCCCTTGTAGGAGCGAGGCTTGCCCGCGAAGGCGGCCTGACAGCCGACCAATCTCTTGCAGGTACCCACATTCCACTGTAGGAGCGAGGCTTGCCCGCGAAGGCGGCCTGACAGCCGACCATTCTCTTGCAGGTACCCACATTCCACTGTGGGAGCTGGCCTGCCAGCGAAGGCGGCCTGACAGCCGACCAACATTTTGCGGATACACCCAATCCAATTGTGGGAGCTGGCCTGCCAGCGAAGGCGGCCTGCCAGCCGACCAATATTTCGCAGATGCACCCAATCCAATTGTAGGAGTGAGCCTGCTCGCGATGGCGGCGTATCAGCCACCATCAAGGCTGAATGATCCACCGCTATCGCGAGCAGGCTCGCTCCCACAGGATCTTCGTCGGTTGTAGATCCGGCTCATCCGCAAAACAGCACGTACATCCAATTTTCCCCGCTCCCGTCCCGGCACTATCAAACCAGGTCCCGGCGCATGAACGTCGGTGGTTTTTCATTTGTGCAGGTAGCCCATGAATACATCGCGATGGGATGAGCGGGCGCAGGATCTCGGACTGCTGTTTTTGCGGGTCACTGGCGGTGTGTTTCTACTGTGGGTGCACGGTTTGCCGAAGCTGCTTAACTTCAGCGCTCAACTGCAAGTCATCGAAGACCCGTTTCACCTCGGCGCGAACGTCACGCTGATGCTGGCGATTTTTGCCGAGGTGCTGTGCCCGTTGCTGATTATCGCAGGGGTGTTGGTGCGTCTGGCGTGTCTGCCGATTCTGGCAGTGTTGCTGATCGCGCTGCTGGTGGTGCATGTGCAATGGAGTCTCGATGAAGGGCAGTTCGGTTGGCTGCTGTTGATTGTGTTCACCAGCCTACTTATCGCCGGGCCGGGACGGCTGGCGCTCAATGTCCGATTTGCCGGAGCTTTGCGTTATGCCTGAATCCAATCGTTTCGAGGAAGTCGTGACCCTGGTCATCAAGCACCGGGTCAAAGCCGGTTTTGAAGCGCCCTATGAAGCCTGGTTGCGCAACATTGTCAGCATCGCCGGGCAGCAGGAAGGGCACTTGGGCGTGGACGTGATGCGCGGTAAAAACGCTGGCCTGGACATGTACACCTGCGTGCTGCGCTTTTGTTCCACCGACGCGATGCAGCGTTGGCTCGATTCGCCGCAGCGCCTTGAGTTGGTCAACGAAGCCACGCCGATGCTCGCCGATGGCGACCAGACCGAGGTCAATCCGGTCAACGAATTCTGGTTCGCGCCGCAGGCCGACGCCGCTTCGCCACCGCCGCCGCGCTGGAAGCAGGCCGTGGTGACGTTGCTGGTGATTCTGCCGCACACCTTGCTGGTGCCGCTGCTCTGGGGCCCGCTGCTGCAACTTAACGCCATCCTGTCCAATTACGTGGTCGCGACGTTCCTGATCACGCTGACCATCGTCGTTTCGGTGGTGTACCTGTTCATGCCGATGGCGACGCGTCTGTTCGCGCCCTGGCTGTCTCAATCCACTCCGTCCAAGGAAACGCGATGAACGCCGATCTGATTTTATTCAATGGCCAATTTCATACCGTTGACCGTGAAAACCCACGCGCCAGCGCGGTGGCGATCCGCGAAGGTCGCTTCGTCGCGGTCGGCACCGACGCTGAAGCCATGGCCCTGCGCGGGTCGGGCACGCAGGTCATCGACCTCAAGGGTCGTTGCGTCATTCCCGGCCTCAACGACTCGCACTTGCACCTGATTCGCGGCGGTCTGAATTACAACCTCGAACTGCGTTGGGAAGGCGTGCCATCGGTGGTCGATGCCTTGCGCATGCTCAAGGACCAGGCCGATCGCACGCCCACGCCGCAATGGGTGCGGGTGGTCGGTGGCTGGAACGAATTCCAGTTCGCCGAAAAGCGCATGCCTACCCTCGAAGAACTCAATCAGGCCGCGCCAGACACCCCGGTGTTTGTCCTGCATTTGTACGACCGCGCGTTGCTCAACCGCGCCGCTTTGCGCGTGGCCGGTTACACCCGCAACACGCCGAACCCGCCGGGTGGCGAGATTGTGCGCGATAGCAACGGTGAGCCGACCGGCATGCTGGTCGCCCGTCCCAATGCGATGATTTTGTACTCGACGCTGGCCAAGGGGCCAAAGTTGCCGCTGGAGTACCAGGTCAACTCGACGCGCCAGTTCATGCGCGAACTCAATCGCCTCGGCCTGACCAGCGCCATCGATGCCGGCGGTGGTTTCCAGAATTATCCCGACGATTATCAGGTGATCGAACAGTTGGCCAAGGACCAGCAGCTGACCATTCGCATCGCCTACAACCTGTTCACGCAGAAGCCGAAAGAAGAGCTGACCGACTTCAAGAACTGGACGTCGAGCGTGACCCTGCATCAGGGCGACGATTACCTGCGACACAACGGCGCCGGGGAAATGCTGGTGTTTTCGGCGGCGGATTTCGAGGACTTCCTCGAGCCGCGTCCGGACCTGCCGCAGACCATGGAAGATGAGCTGGAACCGGTGGTTCGCCACCTCGTCGAGCAGCGCTGGCCGTTCCGTCTGCACGCCACCTACAACGAATCCATCAGCCGCATGCTCGACGTGTTCGAGAAGGTCAACCGCGACATTCCGTTCAACGGTTTGCCATGGTTTTTCGACCACGCTGAAACCATTACGCCGCAGAACATCGAGCGGGTGAGGGCGCTGGGTGGCGGTATTGCGATTCAGGATCGCATGGCGTTTCAGGGCGAGTATTTCGTCGAGCGTTATGGCGCCAAGGCCGCCGAGGCGACCCCGCCGATCAAGCGCATGTTGGCCGAAGGGGTACCGGTCGGCGCCGGTACGGATGCCACGCGGGTGTCGAGCTACAATCCTTGGACATCGTTGTACTGGATGGTCAGTGGCCGCACCGTCGGTGGCCTGGAACTGCATGCCGAGGGCCTGTCCCGGCAGACCGCGCTGGAGCTGTTCACCCACGGCAGCGCCTGGTTCTCGTCCGAGCAGGGCAAGAAAGGCCAGATCAAGATTGGCCAACTGGCGGATGTCGCGGCGCTCAGCGCTGACTTTTTCAGCGTCGATGAAGAAGCGATCAAGTGGATCGAATCGGTGTTGACCGTGGTCGGCGGCAAGGTGGTGTACGCCGCCGGTGATTTCGAAAAACTGGGACCTGCCAGCGTGCCGGTGCTGCCGGACTGGTCGCCGGTGGTCAAGGTGCCGGGTCATTGGCGTCCGACGTCGCCGATGCAGGCGCAGGTTCACCATTGCAGCGGGCCGTGCGGCGTGCATGCCCACAGCCATGAAAAGGCCCGGTTGTCGAACGCGCCGGTCAGCGATTTCGCCGGTTTCTGGGGCGCGTTCGGCTGCTCGTGCTTCGCGTTCTGACGATCACAAAACGCGCCGATGCGCTGCGTCGGCGCCTTGCGTAATACCCATCCATCGAGGAGTTTCACATGAGCAACGTTCCGTACAAGCGCCTGAACAAAGACGATGCCGTAGTCCTGTTGGTCGACCACCAGACCGGCCTGATCTCGCTGGTCCAGGATTTCTCGCCGAACGAATTCAAGAACAACGTGCTGGCCCTCGCGGACTTGGCCAAGTTCTTCAAATTGCCGACCATCCTCACCACCAGTTTCGAAAATGGCCCGAACGGCCCGATGGTGCCGGAGCTCAAGGAACTGTTCCCGGACGCGCCGTACATCCCGCGTCCAGGCCAGATCAATGCCTGGGACAACGAAGATTTCGTCAAAGCCGTTAAAGCCACTGGCCGCAAGCAACTGATCATCGCGGGTGTGGTGACCGACGTATGCGTGACTTTCCCGACGTTGTCGGCACTGGCGGAAGGCTTTGAAGTGTTTGTAGTGACCGACGCCTCGGGCACCTTCAACGAAACCGTGCAGCAAGCGGCCTGGGCACGCATGTCGGCGGCCGGAGCACAGTTAGTCAACTGGTTCTCGGTGGCGTGCGAGCTGCAGGGTGACTGGCGCAACGACATGGAAGGCCTGGCGAACCTGCTGTCGCCGCGTATTCCGAACTATCGCAACTTGATGAACAGCTACGTGGCGCTGACTTCGAAGTAAGCCCGGCGATCCATAAAAATGCCCGCGACTGTGCGGGCATTTTTATGTCTGGGACAACCTCATTGGGTGGTGAGGTTTTTTGTGGCGAGGGAGCTTGCTCCCGCTGGGCTGCGAAGCAGCCCCTTTTTTTTTGGTGAGCGCTGCGCGCTCAAGCGGGAGCAAGCTCCCTCGCCACAAAAGCACGCCACCACAACATTCAGGCAGCCACAAAAACTAGGCCTGTTGGCGTTTTTGCAGCCAGTTGAGGAAGCCGTTTTTCTTGATCGGAACCGGTTTGGCCATCAGCGCCAACCGGGTGTTCTGCTGCCGCACCGCTTGCAGCTTGTTCAGTGCCCGACCCACTTCAACCCGTTGTTCCATGCAACCACGGGTCAGGGATTTGTCGATCCGGTAAATGATGCATGAGGTCAGGGTGGTGAAGGTGGCCTGGGACGGTGTATCGGTGAGCACGCTTTGTTCACCCATCACCTCACTCGGCCCCATGCGCCCGGCTTCGGTTTGCCCGGTGCCATCGGGCACGGTGGCGCTGACCACGCCTGTGGCGATCACCATCAGGCTGTCCGGCACTTCGCCCAATTCCAGCACCACCTGACCCGCCGCGTATTGCTGCGGGACCATGGACTGAGCCAATTGATCACGCTCGTCCTCGCTCAGGGAGCGGAAGACTTTCACTTCATCCAGCAACGCCCGTGCGCGGGTTGTCGGTTCAATCACACCATCGATCTGCCGGGAAATTCCCGCCGCTTCGAGGTGCCGGTGCGCCAGGTCGAACAGCTGATTGCGCACCTCGCTCTTCTTGCCGAGCTCGGCGATAAAGCCGCTGGCCACGTACTCGGACATGGTTTCGCCAGCCTCTTTGAGCACGGCTTTCGGCGCCGGGCTGAGCAGCAAGCTGCTGCTGCCTTGAAGCGTGCGCTCCAGCGCATCCAGCACCCGACGCGGGCGGATGTGGTTGGGCACTTGAATGCTGATCGACACGCCGTGCATGTTGGTAGGCCGGCTGAGGTTGACGATTTTCGCCTTGGCCGCCACCGAATTCGGCACCACAGCGGTGCTGCCGGCGCTGGTCAGCAGGTGCGTGGCGCGCCAGTCGATGTCGAGGACTTTGCCTTCGACGCCATCGATCATGATCCAGTCATCCACCTGATACGGCTTGGTGGTGTTGAGCACGATCCCGGAAAACACGTCGCTCAAGGTGCTTTGCAACGCCAGACCGACGACGATGGCCACGACACCGGACGTCGCCAGCAAGCCTTTCACCGGCAGCTCCAGCACGTAACCGGCCGCCGCGACGACTGCAATCAGGAACACCAGCGCGCCGATGACGTCCTGCAACAAGCGACCGCTGTGACCGATGCGGCGCATCAGCACCAGGCCGATGACTTCGGTGAGCACCCGCGCGGAGTACAGCCACCAGAGAATCCCCAACGCCGTGGCGCCCAATTGCGCGACACGATCCTCGGCGAACAACGGTGCCTGCAACGGGCTCACACCGGCATTGATCACCAGCGCGCTGAACAGCACAAACAACGCCAGCCGCACGCCAACCCGCATGACGCGATGCTTGAACGGCGCGAGGTGCCAGAGCACGGTGTCGATCACCAGCAGCAGGGCACTCCAGGACAACAGGTGAGCGAGGACAAAAGACATGGGAGAACTCCGGCAGACTGGTTGTTGTTGGCGGTAGTTTTTTGTAGGAGCCAGGCTTGCCGGCGAAGGCGCCCTCAAGTACGCCTTCGCCGGCAAGCCTGGCTCCTACAAAAAGCAGCCTCACCACGCATTGCTGTGTGGCGAGGCGAGGTGACTCAGTTCAAGTGAGTCTTGAGTTCCAGTGCTGCCTGACGAACCGCCGCTTTCACCTCCGGAATCTGGCTCAGCGGGTTGAGCAGGCCGAAGTCGTGGATCATGCCGTTGTATCGCACCGCCGTGACCGGCACACCGGCTGCGTCGAGGTGGCGGGCATAGGCTTCGCCTTCGTCACGCAACACGTCGAACTCGGCGGTTTGCACCAGGGCGGCGGGCAGGCCTTTGAGCTGTTCGGCGCTGGCTTGCAACGGCGAGGCATGGATCTGCGCACGCTCGGCCTGGTCGGTCGTGTAGTTGTCCCAGAACCAGTTCATCATGCCCTTGGTCAGGAAGTGGCCTTCGGCAAATTGCTGGTACGAGCCGCTGTCGAACTGTGCGTTGGTCACCGGCCACATCAACAACTGGAAGCGCAGCGACGGTGCTTTCTGTTCCTTGGCCATCAACGCCACGACCGCCGCCATGTTGCCGCCGACGCTGTTGCCGGCTACCGCCAAGCGCTTGCCATCGACGCCGATGTCCTTGCCATGCTCGGCCACCCAACGGGTCGCGGCGTAGGCCTGGTTGATCGCAGTCGGGTAATGCGCTTCCGGCGACGGCGTGTAATCGACATACACCGCGACAGCGCCGGAGCCGACCACCAGATCGTGGATCAGACGCTGGTGAGTCGGGTAATCGCCCAACACCCAGCCGCCACCGTGGAAGAACATGAACACCGGCAGTTCACCTTTGACCTTGGCCGGCCGGACGATTTTCAGGTTGATGGTTTGCCCGTCGACCTTGATCGCACGATCGCTGACGTCCACACCCGACAGATCAACCTTCACCGAGTTTTGCGCACCGGTCAGCACCGCACGGGCATCTTTGGGGCTCAACTGCTCAAGCGGCTTGCCACCGCCGGCGGCGAGGGCTTCGAGGAAGGCCTGGGTATTGTGTTCGACACCCGGGCTGCCGGCGGCGAATGCATTGCCGATGGAAAGGGCGAGAAGGGAAGCGGTCAGGGTTTGTTTGACGATGTTCATGGGGCAAATCCTTTTTAATTAATTAATTTTTGATTACCTGAGGTCAGGTCGCTGCTGGCGCTGTAGGTCAGGCCTCAGCAACACCGTGGACACAGATTAATAGGTCGCCCAAAAGGGAAAAAGCAGCTATAAAGTGTTTGACTGTCAACCAAGGCGTGACAATGAACCCGTTCGAAGATATGCGTATTTTTTGCCAGGTCATGGACTCCGGCAGCTTCACCTCGGCAGCCGATCAATTGGGCCTGTCCAAGCAGTTTGTCAGCCGGCGCTTGATGCAGCTCGAAGAGCGTCTGGGCGTGCGCCTGCTCAATCGCTCCACGCGGCGGCTGGACGTCACGCCGCTGGGCCAGAGTTATTACGAGTCCGCGTTACGTTTGCTCGGTGAAGTCGAGCAAGTGGAGCAGGGCATCGCCGGCCAGACCACCGAGCCGCGCGGCACCATCCGCGTGAGTGCGCCGTTGTCGTTTGCGCTGGCGCATCTGGGTTGCTTGCTGCCGTTGTTTTTGCAGCGCTATCGCGATGTCACGGTGGAAGTGGACTTGAGCGATCGGCCGGTGGACTTGCTCAGCGAGGGTTACGACCTGGCGTTGCGCATCGGCATCCTGGAGGACTCGACCCTGATCGCCCGCCGCATCGCCTCCATCCAGCGCGTGTACTGCGCCAGCCCGGCCTATCTGGCTGAGCGCGGCACGCCGCTCAAACCCGAAGATTTGCACAACCATGACTGCCTGCCTTACGGCCACGGGCGTCAGGTGCAATGGCGTTTTGAAGGGCAGGGCAAGCCGCTGAGCGTCAACGTGACGGGCCGGATGCGGGTCAATAACGGGGAGTTGCTCAAGGATGCGGCAGTGGCCGGGATGGGGATTACGTATTTGCCGACGTTCATTGTCGGTTCGGCGCTGAAGGAGGGTCGGCTGGTGCCGGTGCTGGATGAGTTTCGTCCGCCGCCGCTGACGTTGTCGGCGGTGTATCCGCAGCACCGCCAGAGTTCGCGGCCGGTGCAGGCGTTGATCGAGTTTTTGCGCGAGCGGCTGGATCGGGTTGAGTGTGGGTTGTAGAACGCCGGATCACACATCTCCTTGTAGGAGCGAGGCTTGCCCGCGAAGGCGTCGTATCAGTCAACGCTTGTTTTGAATGTCACGACGCCTTCGCGGGCAAGCCTCGCTCCTACAAAGGATTGTGGGGTTTTGAAGATCAGCCCCTGTCAGGACCTTTTGTCATCACCTGGCTCGCCACCGACATGCACACCGCGGTCGTCGCCGATTTCGCCCGCGCGATGCACGCCGCGGTCGTCGCCGATTTCGCCCGCGCGATGTACGCCGCGGTCGTCGCCGATTTCGCCCGCGCGGTGCACACCGTGGTCGTCGCCGATTTCGCCCGAGCGGTGTACACCGTGATCGTCGCCGGGCTCAGAGTGAGTGCCGCTGCGCCCGGATGAGGCTGAGCTGCCTGAGTGTCCCGAACCATGGTCGCCGCTGCTGTGACCGCTGCCGCTGTTGCCGCCGCTGCCGTTTCCACTGTGGCCGCCGCCATTGCCACCGCCGCCGCTGCCACCGTGACCACCGCCATTGCCGCCGCCCCCGCTTCCGCCACCGGAACCACCGCCGCCGTGACCGCCGCCACCGCCACCAGAACCGCCGCCGTGACCTCCGCCACCACCGCCAGACCCACCGCCGCCGTGACCACCACCACCGCCCCCGCCGCCCGATCCACCGCCGCCACCACTACCACCATCCTTGGCCTGGGCACTCGATACCCCGGACAAGCTGTCCGGGATCAATACGGTAGACGCCGACAGAACTGCGCCAATAGCTACTGCCAGTAAAAGCTTGTTGATGTGCATGTCGTTCTCCGTCTTCTTATTCAGGTTGGAACGTTGATGAACAATGCAACTTGCTGCTCGATTCAATGGGAGAACACCGCAACGCGCCGATTAATTCAGTGGCAACGCGTATGAACGATGAACGGTACACATCGACCCTGTTCCAGCGGGTCAGTGAATACTCGAGGCCAGTTCGAAGATCGGGATGTACATCAGGATCACGATGACCCCGATCAGCAGGCCGATGAAGGTCATGAGCAAGGGTTCGAACAGCCGCACGAACCATTCGATCCAGCGGCTGATTTCTTCGTCGTAGAAGTCAGCGCTGCGCTCCATCATCTGGCCGAGGTTGCCGGATTGTTCGCCCGCTCGAAGCAAGCGCAGGGAGACTGGGGTCACCAGGTGATTGAGCTCCAGCGCGGCCGACAGCGATTGCCCCTCGCGTACCCGTTCGCAGGCCTGGTCCAGGCGCACGCGGGAGGCGGGGGTGAGCAGGCCGCGAACCATGCCCATGGCGGTGACGAGGGGAATGCCGCCCTGCAACAGGATGCCCAGGGAGCGATAGAAGCGCGCGAGTTCGTACATGAAAATGCGTTGATGGACCGCCGGGAGTTTTGCGATCACACGGTCGACGCCCCGACGAAAAGCCGGTTGTCGCTGAAGAAAGCCGAGGGCGACGATGATTGCCGCCAATGCGCCGAAGAACTCACCCTGGTGGGCGTGCAGGAACATTCCGCAGCTCATCAGCACTTGCGACAGCCACGGCAGATTCGACCCCAGCCCTTCGAACACCAGGCTGAAGCGCGGCACCACGTAACCCATCAAGAACAACACCACGCCACCACCCACCACCAGCAACAGCAGGGGGTAGATCGAAGCGCTGACGATTTTTTGCCGAACCTCGTCCATGCGCTGGCGATAGCTGACATAGCGGCCCAGGGCATCACCCACGGCGCCGGTCTTCTCACTGGACTGCACCAGCGCCACGTAGAGCGGAGGGAACACCGCCGACAGCTGGGCCAATGCCTGGGAGAACGATTTGCCTTCATACAGCAGGCGCACCAGTTCGCTCAACGTTTTACGGGCCTGTGGCGCGTTCTCTTTTTCTGCGAGGCTTTCCAGCGCATCGATTAACGGCAGGCCGGCGTTGAGCAAGGTGGTCAGTTCCTGGCTGAACAACACCAGATTGAATGTCTCGCGCTGTCGAAGGCGCAACGCGCGCCAGTGCCGCTCGACGTGCAGGCTGACCACCCGCAAGCCCTGGTCTTCGACGATGCGCCGGGCCTCGCTGTGGCCGGGAGCCTCGACGGTCATCGAGACCACGCCGGCCTTGCCCACTGCCTTGAGATGAAAGCGCATGGTCGGCCTCCCCCCGTCATTGCCAGCTGGTGACTTCGGCGTTTTCGCCTTCGCCGCCGGGTTGGCCGTCCTTGCCCATGGACAGCAGATCGTACTCGCCGTTTTCGCCGGGGTAGCGGTAGTTGTAGTTACGACCCCACGGATCCTGCGGCAGTTTTTTCTGCAAGTAAGGACCGGTCCATTTGGTTTCATCGCTTGGCGCAGTGACCAGCGCCTGCAAACCTTGTTCGGTCGATGGGTAATGACCGACCTCCAGACGGTACAGGTCGAGCGCTTTGCCCAAGCCTTCGATTTGCGCCTTGGCCACCTTCACTTCGGAGCGGCCCAGTTGGGCGAAATACTTCGGCGCGACGATGCCGGCCAACAGCCCCAGCACCACCAGCACCACCAACAGTTCGAGCAGGGTGAACCCGCTTTGAGGGCGCGGGGCGGAACGCAAACGCTGATTCATGATGACCTCACACAGTCGGCAGAAGGGTCGCCATGGAGGCGTATGCAATTGCCATGCTCACCCCCGGTCATTCTTCCACAACCCCTGTATTCCGGGCCTTTGCGCTTTCGGCACAGTGCTTGCGTATGGCTTGTTTACTACCGGCCATTGGGGCATTACCCCCATTTTTCGGGGCCGGGCAGGGGAGACAAAAAAATGAAAACACTCACCACAGGACTGCTCGGCTGTTTGCTGCTGACGAGCGTCGTACAGGCCGATGTGTTCGTTTCCGTGGACGCCAAGGGCAGTTACGTACTGTCCAATGTTCACCGTCCCGGCCGCACCTATGAACGGGTGATTCACGAGCCCCAATCCTCGCTGGTCGGTCTTGATCAGCAGCCCCAGATGATTGCCAGGCAACCCTATGCAGAGCTGGTGTCGGCGGCCGCCACGGCCAATGAATTGCCGGCCGCGTTGTTGCACGCGGTCATCCGCGAAGAGTCCCGCTACAACTCGGATGCGACGTCCCCCAAAGGCGCCGGCGGGCTGATGCAATTGATGCCCGATACCGCCCGGGAGATGGGGGTGAAAAACGTCTATGACCCCAAGGCCAACATCCAGGGCGGCGCCAAATACCTCAAGCGCCTGCTGACCCTGTTCGACAACGACATCACCCTCGCCGTGGCGGCCTACAACGCCGGGCCGCAAGCGGTGCTGAGCCGTGGCGGAGTGGTCCCGCCGTTTGCTGAAACCCAGCGTTATGTGCCCAGCGTCTTGCGTCAGTACCGGCGTTTGCAAGGCCTGGCCATGGACGCACCGTTGTGATCGGCGAGTGTGGGGAACGTCCCCCAATAGTGGGGCAACAAGGACTGGGCCGAAAAGTGGGGAATAAGTGGGGAATATCCCCCGGGTTCTCAGATCGTCGCTTCAAGTGGCTGAAAACTAACTGAATTATTTATGGCATGCGGATTGCTCAAGCGGATTTGTCGAGAATTATTCCCTGTGAGCACCCACAGCGAGGCCCGTGATCATGACCGGCATACACAACGCTTCGTCCTTGTTTAAATTCGCGCTGTTGGTGGTGTCGATGTTCGGCATCGAGCTGGCTGAGGCGGCCCTGCGCTGCGAGCGCAATCTGGTGGCGAACGTCGTGGCGCTGGATCAGCCGCTGATGTTCAACCGCCTCGGGGCGCAGAACGCCAACGGCATGATGTTCGCCCTGCGCCGTGACGTGGTCGACGACCACAATGTGTCCCTGGCTCAGGGCGGCGCGGCAGTGCCGGGCAAAGTCTCGCTGCGGCCCGACAAGCGTCCGCGTCCCCTGGTGTTGCGGGTGGCCGCCGGTGACTGCCTGACCATCAACCTGCAGAACCTGCTGGCGTATCAGGCCAATCCCGGCAGCCACGAAAACGGCGAGGAAGGGGTCGAGGGGGAGGTCGAAATCGGTGACGTCGAGCAGTTCAAAGTCGATGAGCAGGTCACCGACCGCCACGTCGGCTTCCAGGTCAACGGCATGCAAGCGGTCAACAGCATCGATGACATCGCCTCGTACACCGGGCGCAACGGCAATTCGCTGGTCGCCCCCGGCGGCACCCGTTCCTACACCTTGTTCGCCGAGCGCGAAGGTGCATTCGCCGCCAGCAGCCGTGGCGCGACTTTCGGTGGTGAAGGCGATGCGGGCAACGTTGCCAACGGCCTGTTCGGCCAGGTCGTGGTGGTGCCCAAGGGCGGCCGCAGCTACCGCAACACCGTGACCGAAGAAGAGATGCGCCTGGCCAGCAGCGGCCGCACCCCGGCCGGTCAACCGATCGTCGACTACCAGGCGCGCTACCCGCAACGCGAACCGTGGATCCGTGAAGGCAAGGCCGGCACACCGATCATCAACATGGTCGACGGCAATGAAATCATCTCCAGCGAAAGCGACGCGATTGTGATGGGCAGCAACGCCGACGGCAGCTTCCCGCCGTCGACCTATCCGCTGGAAGCCGTCGGCAAACGCAACCCGGCGATTCCGAACCGGCTGGAACCGTTCCGCGATTTCGCCTCGCAGTTCCAGGATGAAACCGCCGCGACCCAGGCGTTCCCCGCATATTGGGCCGACCCGGTCATGGCCCATGTGCTGGAGCCGACCCGCGACTCGTTCATGATCAACTATGGCTCCGGCGGCATGGGCGCCGAGGTGGTGGCCAACCGGCTGGGTGTCGGGCCGATGCACGATTGCCTGTCCTGCGCCTATGAAGAATTCTTCCTCAGTTCGCACACTGTCGGCGACGTGGCGATGCTGGTGGACGTGCCGGCCAACGCTGGCCTGGAAGGCATTCTTCCAGGGCAGGTACCGAGCGCCGATCAGATTGGGGTCAAGGCGACCATGGCGCTGTATCCGTCCGAGCCGTCCAACGTCAACCACAGCTACATTGGCGACTTCGTCAAATTCCGCAACACCCACAACGGCCACGAGCAGCACATCTTCCACCTGCACGGTCATCAATGGCTGTTCAACCCCAACGACGACAACTCCGACTATGTGGATGCCCAGGGCATCGGCCCGGGTGCCGGCTACACCTATGAAATCGCCAATGGTGGTTCGGGCAACCGTAACCGCGTAGCGGGCGATGCGATTTACCACTGCCACTTCTATCCGCACTTCGCACAAGGTATGTGGAGCATGTGGCGGGTGCATGACGTGTTTGAAGAAGGCACCCGACTCGAAGTTTCCCAGCAAGGTGCCGACGGGTTCCACAGCGAACCCTACGCCTTGCGTAGCGGCAAACCGGCGGCAGGTGCCCGGGCCTTGCCCGATGGCGAAATCATTGCCGGTACGCCGATTCCAGCGGTCGTGCCGCTGCCGGGCAAAGCCATGGCGCCGATGCCAGGCAAGGTCGCGGTGGTGCCGAAAATCGGCGAGACCCTGGTCGCCGGTGGTGATGACGACGATGACGAAGAAGATGACGACGGCGGCGGTAGCGGCAGCAGCGGCGGCGCTCAGGCCATCGGTTCCCTGGCCCTGGTGGATCGCAGCGAAGCCAACCGCAATGCCGACGGCAGCCTGAAAAACCCTGGCTATCCGTTCTGGATCGGCGGCATGGAAACTTCGGTCGGCCAACGTCCGCCGACGCCACCGCTGGACATGCTCGACGCGGCCAAGGCCCAGTCCTTGAAAACCAGCGGCAACGCCTTGTGGGCCAACCTCGACCCGGCGCAGTCCGGTGGCTGGGATGGCGGCCTGGGGCGTCATTCCCTGGACGGTTTCTCCGCCGGTGGCGTGGCGCACACCATTACCACGTCGCTGGATTTCTCCAAGGAAGTGACCCGCGCCAAACCGATCTACATGCCGGAAGAGGGCACCGAAGTCGAACAGGCGGCCATGGCCTTCCACGCCAAAAAGGACCACCCAAGCTTTGCCTTGCTGCCCGGCAATCAAATCGTGGCGAAGGCCTTCCGCACCAACGGTGCCTTGCCGATTGCCGGCGCGCCTTATTACGAACCATGCATGGACGACCGGCAAAAACGCCTGACCAGCAGCGCCGGCACCGGCGAGTTTGCCAGCGGTGAACGCATCGACGGCATGTCCTATACCGGCTCCTCGACCTTCACCGCCGACCGTCCACGGGTCTACAAAGCGGCGAACATCCAGTTCGACGCGGTGTACAACAAGGTCGGCTACCACTTCCCGCAAGCGCGCATTCTGGCCCTGTGGGAAGACGCCTGGCCGGTCATCACCAAGCAGCGTCCGCCAGAGCCGCTGGTGATGCGCATGAACACCTTCGACTGCGTGCAATACCAGCAAACCAACCTGGTGCCGGCCGTCTATGAGATGGATGACTATCAGGTGCGCACGCCGACCGACGTGATCGGTCAGCACATTCACCTGCCCAAATGGGACCTGACGGCGGCCGACGGTTCGGCCAACGGCTGGAACTACGAAGACGGCGTGCTTTCCCCGGGGGCCGTGCAAGAACGCATCCGCGCCATTCGCGAGTTCAACCAGTGCGAAGGCACCGATCCACGTGACGGCACACCGGCCTGTCCAAAAGCCAGGAATCACCCGTACTTCGGTCAGTATGGCCGGGCGGATTGGGTGGGCGCGCGCACGGCGATGCAGCGCTGGTTCGTCGATCCGGTGGTAAACGCCAAAGGTGTCGACCGTGGACTGGGGACCATTTTTACCCACGACCACCTGGGCCCATCGACTCACCAACAGATTGGCCTGTACGCCACCGTACTGGCTGAACCGGCCGGTTCCACCTGGTTCCATGCCGAAACCGGCGAGCCTTTGTACAGCGGCGCGCGCCAGGACGGCGGGCCGACGTCGTGGCAAGCGGTGGTGTCCACCGGGGACATCGACGGCGACGGCAAGAACGACAGCTTCCGTGAGTTCTTCCTTGAGTACAGCGACTTCCAGCACGCCTATGAAGCCGGGGTGTATGTGGGCGCCGGTCCTAACGGCGTGCCTGATCCACAAACCTTCCCGGCCACCGCGGACAGCTTCCGGTACGCGATCAACCCGCCAGTGCGCAACAACGCCAGCACCTTGCTCGACGGCATCATCGAAGTGCAGGGCGGTATGGTGCCGGGTTGTCCGACTCGGCCTTGCCCACAGGCGATCTCGGTCGATGACCCCGGCATGTTCGTGGTCAACTACCGCAACGAACCGCTGGCCCTGCGGGTCTACGACCCGAACAAGGTCGGCCCGGACGGCAAGCGCGGCATGCAGGCCGACGGCCTCGGCGGCGACCTGGCGTACGCCATGCAAAGCCGTACCGACCGCGCCATCCCGGCGATGAACCTGGCACCGAACCTGGTCACCGCCGCCACCGGTCCAACCGGCGGCACCACACTGTTCCCGCCACACGTGAACCGTGGCGGCGCGGAACCGGGTGACCCGTTCACGCCAATGTTGCGCACTTACACCGGTGACAACGTGCGGCTGCGGGTGCATGCCGGCGGTCACGAAGAAGAGCACAACGTGACCCTGCACGGCGTGAAATGGCTGCAAAGCGGTTCCGGCTTCGGCAACAGCTCCAACTCCGGCTGGCGCTCGTCGCAGATGGTCGGTATCTCCGAACAGTTGGGCTTCAACGCGCCGGTCTCGATGCTCTCCAGTTCGGCGGCGGCCACGGGGGATTACCTGTACTCGATGGACGCTTCGATTGAAGGTTACTGGAACGGTATCTGGGGCGTGATGCGCAACTACACGACCCAGCGCAGCGATCTGTTCGCACTGCCAAACAACCCGAAACCGACCGGTATGCGCAACACCGTGGCGTTCGATGGCATCTGCCCACGGTATGGCGCCAACCCGAACGGCATCGGCACCCGGCCGACCGTGCAGCGCAACTATGAAGTGGTTGCGGCGCTGGCCAACGACATCCTGCGCAATCCGTTGAACCTGACCATCGGCGATCCGGCCGGTATCGGGCAACACGTGGGTGGGCCGTTGAACCCGGCGGGTGGCACCCTGGTGTTCAACTCGCGGCCGGTGAACATCCCTCAGGTCACCGTGGTCGATCCTGAAGATGGCGAAACCATCACCATCGGCGGTCAAAGCGGCCCGTTGCATGATCCGACTGCGATCCTGTACGTGCGCAAATCCGACCTCGATCCGCTCACTGGAAAAATGAAACCAGGTGTACCGGTGGAGCCGCTGGTATTGCGCGCGGCGGCGGGTGACTGCATCAACGTCACCCTGGAAAACCGCTTGCCTGTGGTCATGCCCGACCTGACCCAGACTGCCGTGATGCAAGGGCTGGTCAAGCGAGATCGCAACAATGGCCAGGGCTCGACCATCTTCACCAACAACCTGCTGCGGCCGTCGAGCCACGTTGGCCTGCATGCACAACTGCTGGCGTATGACATCACCAAATCCGATGGCACCAATGTCGGCGCCAACCCGATCCAGACCGTGCCACCGCGCATCGGCAACAGCGGCGCATACCCGACCCGTACTTATCAGTACTACGCCGGGCACCTGGAGCGTGAAGGCAAGCCGATCTCGCAACTGGGCCGCAGTGTCGACAACATCAACGCCACGGCGGTGGAGTTCGGCGGACTGAATATCACGCCGGCGGACCTCATCAAACAACCGCAGAAAGGCTTGGGTGGGGCGATGACCATCCTGCCGATCGGCGCAACCTGGGTTGAGGATGCGCGTAAAACCAACGCAACGGTCACGGCACCAGGGCAGACCACTTACCGCGACTTTGCGATGGTCTGGCAGAAAGCGTTGAACATCCGCTGGGCCAACGGTCGGCCGGTGGAAGGTATTGCCGCCGAAGGCTTTGGTGTGCCGACCGATCCACAGGACAACTCGAGCATGGCCATCAACTACAAGGCCGAGCCGATCTGGTTCCGCTTCGGGTTGGCGCCGGATGCGCCGTTCGGGCACGCCAATGGCGCCGGTTACGGTGACGTGCCTAACGCGCATATGGCGTACAGCAATGCGCTGATCGGGGGCGATCCTCAGACACCGGTGCTGTATGTGAAACCGGGGCAACCGTTCCGCACCCACATCCTGATGCCGACCGGTGGCAGTCGCGGCACGACCTTCCAACTGGACGGTCACGTCTGGTCGGTCAACCCGTTCCAGTCGGAGAAGAGCGATACCGGTGGCTATCCGATGATGACACCTGGGGTGGGGTCGGTGCGGTTCGGCTACAACCCGATGTCGATGTACATCGGCGCTCGTGAAAGCATCCTGCCGGCGGCGCACTTCAGCTTCATGCACCCGAGCGCCGGGGGCAGCAACGCAATACCGGGCGACTACCTGTTCCGTGATTACGGCGCCTACGGCAACACCGCCGGGCTTTGGGGATTGCTGCGGGTGACCAACGAGCCAGAACCGGCACCGGCACCGTAAAGCCAGGGGTTGGGGGGCTGACACCGCTCGTACCTACAAGGGACAAGGCAGGCACAGATCTGTAAGGGGAGAGGGTAATGAACAGGACTACAAAAATCGCCGGTTGTGGGCTGGTCGTCGCAGTGGCACTCATCAGCTTCGGCGTCTGGCGCACCGCGCCGCCCAACCTGCTGAGCGAAGTCGCACTGCCGAACACCTGGAGCGGTCAGAACCTCTCCCGAGACGGGATTTCGGTGGCGCTTGAGGTCAAGTCATTGGCCCAGGACGGTGTGTTGCGTGAAGGCGAGTTTGCCGACGTGCAGTTCCGCGTCAGCGACAGTGCCTCGGGCCAGCCGTTGTCAGGCGTCAACCCCGGCGCTTGGCTGGACCCGGAAACCATCGCCGCCGACCAGGCCCAGGGCCGGGAGCAAAGCTGCAAATCCCGGGTCGGGGTCTTCCTCAAATCCAGCATTGGCGCGCGGCCGCTGCTCGACCTGAACAGCTACTTCCTGCTGGTGATGAACCGCGACGCCAGTGTCTCGGTGGTCGACCCGTCGGTGTCGGTGGGCGGCATCACCAGCACCATGACGCGGATTGATATCAAGCAACCGCCGATGGACTGGACCACGCCCAAGGACAACAAACGGGTGTTCGTCTCCATGCCGACCGCCGATGCAGTGGCGGTGATCGACAGCGAGCAGTTCAAGCTGGTCGACTCGGTCGCCGCTGGCAGCAACCCGGTGCGCGTGGCCTTGCAACCGGACGAGCGCCTGCTGTGGGTCGGCAACAATGCCAAGACCGCCGAGCAGTCCGGGGTCACGGTGATCGACACCCGCAGCCTCAAGCCTCTCAAACACCTGGCCACCGGGGCCGGGCACCATGAAATCGCCTTCAGCAAAGACAGCCGTTTTGCCTTCGTCAGCAACCGCGACGACGGCACCCTGAGCATCATCGACATCGCCAGCCTGACCATCAGCAAGCAACTCAAGACCGGCTCGCACCCGCTGTCGGTGGCGTACTCGCCGCTGTCCCAGGCGGTGTATGTCGCCGACGGCAAGGACGGCAGCGTGACCGTGGTCGATACCGCCAGCCTCGCGGTTCGGCGGGTGATCAAAATGAAACAGGGCCTGGGGCCGATGGGGTTCAGTGCGGACGGGCGTTTCGGCATCGTCCTCAACACCTTGGAAAACCAGGTGGCGGTGATCGACGCGGCCACCGATTCGATGATCCACGAGCTGGACGTATCCGCCGAACCCTACCAAGTGGTGTTCACCAAGGCCTACGCCTACATCCGTGGACTGGCCTCGGCCAAGGTCACGATGATCAACCTCTCGTCGTTGGGGGCCGGCCGCACGCCGATCAGTCAGGGTTTCGAAGCCGGGCCCCAGGCGCCACGACTGGCCGGTGATTTGCCCCTGGCCTCGAGCCTCGCGGTGTCGCGGGACGACAACGCGGTGTTTGTGGTCAACCCGGTGGACAACACCACCTATTTCTACGCCGAAGGCATGAACGCGCCGATGTCCGGCTACCCCAATCGCGGGCAGGTGGCGCGGGCCGCCATGGTCATCGACCGAAGTCTGCGCGAGGTCGAGCCAGGGCTTTACAGTTCGCGGATCAAGCTGCCAGCCGCCGGGCGTTTCGACGTGGCGTTCCTGCTCAACCAGCCGAACATCATCCATTGCTTCACGGCGCTGGTTGAGCCGGACCCGAACCTCGCCACGCTCCCCGGCGTGCCAAAAGTCGAGTTCATGCTCGATAAGTCCACGGCCGCCCTCGGCAGCCCTTACACCGTGCGGTTTCGCATTGTTCAGGGCCAGCAGAAGGCACAGCGCAGCGGGATCAAGGACGTTCAGGTGCGCTACTTCCGTGCTCCGACTTCCCGGGCCCAGCAAGTCGCGGCCCTTGACGTGGGCAATGGCATCTATGAAGCCCCGGTGACCCTCGACCAGAACGGCGCCTGGTACCTGCACGTGCGTGCGGCGTCCCTTGGCGCGAGTTTCGATGACAAGACCTTTGCCAGCGTTCGGGTGATTCCCGGCGATGCCCACTGAAGAGGAAACCGACATGAACCGATTCGCACACCGTGGACTGCTGACGTTCTGCCTGTTGGCCGTCGGCATCGGCCAGGCCCTGGCGCACTCGGCGGATGAACACGCCGGGCATGACATGCCGGCTAAAAGTGCCAGTTCGGAAAGCGCCCAGGTCAAATTCGCCGACGTTGCGCTGGTGGACCAGAACGGCAAACCGGTGCGTCTGGAAAAGGACCTGGTGACCGACAAAATCGTGGTCATGAGTTTCATCTACACCAGCTGCACCACGGTGTGCCCGGTGGTGTCCTCGATCATGGGCAAGGTGCAGAAGCAACTCGGCGCCCGGGTCGGCGAGGAGGTGCAACTGGTGTCCATCAGCATCGACCCGCAGCGCGATGACGCCAAGCGTCTCAACGACTACGCCCGCAGCTTCCAGAAGGGGCCGGGCTGGAGCTGGCTGACTGGCAGCTCGCAGTCGATCAACGAAACCCTCAAGGGCCTCGGCTCCTTCAGCGGTGACTTCAAAAGCCATCAACCGCTGATTCTGGTGGGGGACGGCAACAGCCGCCACTGGACACGCTATTACGGTTTTACCGACCCGACCGTGCTGACCCGCCAGGTCGAGAAACTCAGCGGCCAGCGCAACGCCCACGCCAAACACACGGCCATTGCCATGGAGCACCAACCATGAAAGCCCTCGCCTTGATCTTCCTTACGATGTGTTTTTGCGTCATCAGCTTTATGGCGTTTTCCCACGAAGGACACCAGGAGCCGGCGGTGGCCGCTGCGCAACCGGCCGGCGGCACCCGGGATGCGAAAACCTGGTTCACCGACACGCCGTTGCAGGACCAGAACGGCAACACGCTGCGTTTCTACAGTGACGCGCTACAAAACCGCGTGGTGTTGCTTAACGTGATTTTCACCAGTTGCAACGATGCCTGCCCGCTGATCACCCAAAAGCTCAAGGAAGTCCGCGAAGTGCTGGGCGACAAGGCCGATGGCATCACCTTTATCTCCCTTACCAGTGATCCGCTGCGCGATACGCCGGCGGTACTCAAGGCTTACACCTTGAAGCAGGGCGTCGATGGCCCCCACTGGCTTTTTCTCACCGGCGACAAGGCACAAATGGACCTTGTACTGGGGCGCATCGGCCAGATTGTGCCGACTCCCGAGCAGCACTCGACGCAGCTGATTGTCGGTGACGTGGCCAACAAGCGCTGGAGCAAGATCCGTCCCGATGCACCGGCCGCCGCCATTGCCCAGCGCTTGCAGTTGCTGACAATGCCCGTGGCCAGTCGTTGAGCGCGCGCCATGAACATTGCCCTCGTCCTCGGCCTGCTACTGATTGGCGGCATCAATCTCGCCGCCAATGCGCTGCCGCTGAGCCCCAGCGAAAGCGCCGGTAAACGGCTGTATCGCGAGGGCGTGTCGGCAAGCGGTGAGCCGATCATGGCTCGGGTGGGCGCGGCGGGCATGTTGCTGCCCGCCACCAGCCTACCCTGCGCCAATTGCCATGGCGCCGATGCCCAGGGGCGACCCGAAGGCGGGGTACGGCCGCCGGACATTAGCTGGTCGCGGCTCTCCAGCAGTTACGGGCAACAGCAGATCAACGGTCGCAATTACCCGGCCTACACCGAGGCCGCACTGGCCCGGGCGATCCAGGAAGGGCGCGATTCGGCGAATAATCGGCTCGACCCGGCGATGCCCCGGTTCGTGCTGTCGATGAATGATCAGCGCAACCTGACGGCCTACCTCAAGCGCGTGGCCGATGATCGCGACCCCGGGTTGACCGCCGACAGCCTGCACTTGGGCACCTTGTTGCCGAGGCAGGGGCCGCTGAGCACGGAGGGCGCCACGGTGGCGGCGGTGCTCAAGGGCAGCGTGGCGCGGATTAACGAGGCGGGCGGGATCCATGGCCGGCAATTGCGCCTGACCATCCTCGATCCGGGCCCGGACCGCGCCAGTGCCAAACAGGCGCTGGATCGCTTGATTGAGCAGGAACAGGTGTTCGCCCTGATCGCACCACTGGCACCTGCGCTCGACACCGAACTGGTCACGCGGCTGGAACGCGCCGGCATTCCACTGATCGGGCCGCTCTCGTTGCAGGGCATGGCCCCGGCCAGTCGGCAGATTTTCGAACCGCTGTCAGGGCTGCGCGAGCAACTGATCGCCTTGGCCGACTACGGTGCCGCCAATTTGCGCTTGCTCCAGGGCCCGACGCTGATTGTCTACCCGGACGAGCCGAGCCAACAGGAGGCGGCGCAGCACCTCGGCCAGTACCTGCATGATCACGCCTGGCAGCAAGTGCGGCTGCAGGCCTACAACTCGGCGCAGGACGAGTTGCCGCTGGGCTCGCGATCGGTGTTTTACCTGGGCAGCGGCGTCGGTTTCAGTCGCTTCGCCGAGCGCCTGCAAACGGCGGGGCAGGTGCCTTACCTGTTCGCCGCGTCGAATCAGGTGGCAGGTGACCTGTTTCAATTGCCCAGCGGGTTTTCCCGGCGAGTGTTTCTGGCCTATCCGTTCGTGCCCAGTGACTGGACGCTGGCCGGGCGCCTGGCCTTGACGCAACTGCGCGAGCACCAGGGGCTCGGCGGTGAGCACGCGGTGCTGCAAGTCGGCGCCTACAGTTCGATGCTGCTGCTCAGCGAAGGCATGAAACAGGCCGGGCGCGACGCCAGCCGCGAAAAACTCGTCAGTGCCCTGGAAGGGTTGCACGATTTCGACACCGGGCTGACCCCGCTGCTCAGCTTCGGTCCGGGTCGCCGACTGGGCTTGAGCGGTGCCCACATCGTCACCGTAGATTTGCCCGACCAGCGCTTCTTTCTGGTCGCACCGTACAAACCGATTGCCGTGACACCCTGAAAAGAGGGCTGATGATGAAACTCAATACGCTGCTGATTCTGCTGACGATGTGGGTCCCCGTGGCCTTCTGCAGCAACGGCCCGGCTGCCGCACGGGTCAATGGCGAGGAAATTTCCGAGTTCCGTCTCGAGCGCTATTTTGCCGAATACCTGGAGGACCAGGGCCGCGCAGTGGGCAGCATTCGCAATCCCAAGGCGTACAAGCAATTGCGCCAGAAAGCACTGGATGCGCTGATCGATAAGGAGTTGCTGTGGCAGGAAGCGCGCAAACGCGGGGTGAAGATCAGCGATGAGGTCGTACAAAGCCAGGTTGAGCAGACGCGGCAAGCGATGGGGGGGGCCGAGGTGTTCGCCCGCCGGCTGGAAGACGCCGGTTTCAACGAAGCCACCTTTATCGAGTACACGCGCCGTGAGCTCGCGGCGCAAAAGGTGTTCGCCGACCTGCTCCAGGTGGCTGAGCCGGACGAAAAACAGGTCCGCGCGTTCTACGAGGAACACCGCGCCGAAATGAGCACTCCCGAGCAAATCCAGGCGCGGCACATCCTGGTCAAAGTGCCTCAGGGCGCCGATGCCGCCACCGTTGAAGCCGCCCGGCTACGCTTAGAGGAGATGCGGGTGAAAATCAGCCAGGGCGAGGACTTTGCCAGCATTGCCCGGGCCGGCTCCGAAGATGCTTCCGCCACCGAAGGCGGGGATCTGGGCTATTTCCCCCGTGGGCGCATGATGCCGGAATTCGAAGCCGCGGCATTTGCGCTGGCGCCGGGATCCGTCAGCGCGCCAGTGCGCACACCGTTGGGCTGGCATTTGATCTACCTACAGAACCACCAGGAGGCGGCCGATGTCTCAGAAGCTCAGGGACTTGAAATGGTTCGGGCTTACCTTGCCCGACAGCAAAAGTCCCAGGCTCGTCTACAAGTTCTGGGGCAGTTGCGATCAAGCAATCGAATCGAGCGGATTGACGACGATTGAAGGTTCCCCCCCAAATGTGGGGAAAGCTTCAGGGGCAATTCCGAGCGCTTCCCCGCCTTTGGGGGACGGGGTTCCTGAAGGAAAAGATTTTTTCATGAAAATCATAGAGATGAAGCGGTCGAAAACCGGCGCTCAGTCTGGCATGAAGTGTGCGTTAGCCTAATTAAGGCGCGTACTCCCAGGCACGAATATCGGACCTGCGGTTTCAAGGAGTCCACCTTGTTAAACAAAGTACTGGTTGTTGAAGACGAACAGCTGCTGGCGGAAAACCTCCAGGGTTACCTGCAGGCGCAAGCGCTGGAAGTCCGGATAGCTCACAACGGTGAAACAGCTATCGGCGAAGCCAAAAGTTTTTCACCCGATGTGATGGTGTTCGATTACCGCTTGCCAGACATGGAAGGCTTTCAGGTGCTCGATGCCGTCCGCCAGAACAGGAACTGCCATTTTGTGCTGATTACCGGACACCCAACCACTGAAGTCTGTGAGCGGGCCCGGCAACTGGGAGTCAGCCATATCCTGTTCAAACCGTTTCCATTGGCGGAATTGGCCCGTGCAGTCTGTGACCTTTTGGGGATGGAGCGCGAACCCAGAGCAGGCATGAGCAAGTCCGAAGGATTCGTCGAACGACGCCAGAGCAGGACCGAAAGCTTCCCGCTGCAGTTGTACGACGGCAGTTGGGTGCTGGCAGATCGTCGACGAACTCCATCGACCTCCAAGGCACCAGACGACCAACAATTGCTCACCGGGGAGTAGTGGCGCGACAAGACGTTCCGGCATACGCCGCAATGGCCTGCCGCGTCGACAGGGCTCAAAGCCCCCGGCGTTGGAGAGCATGCCATGGACCGTCTATCCCTTGCCGTAGAACCGGCGCAGTTGGAATGTGTACCGTCTCGCTTTTCCAGTGAACAACTGGCCCAGGCCCGGGCCCTGGCAACCAGTTCCGGCGAGCGGGTTCTGGAGGCCCTCGGGGGGTTGTGCGAACTGGCCCCCATGCCCTTCATCCAGTGCCTCGGCGCTACCCTGCATTATCCGGTGCTCGACACCGACACCCTGTTTCAAGCCACCCCGGTGTTCGACCGGGTCACCCTGGCCCAATGCCTCAAGCGCGAATTCATCCTGCTGCGTCATGACGATGCGGTCATTGGCGTGTTTGCCGACCCGTTCGACACAACCCGTCTGGCGTGGATCGACGACTGCCTGCACGGCGCGCCGCTGTACCTGGTGCATGCCGACGACCTGAAAGCCTACCTGGCGCGTCACGAAGAGAGTTTCCACGCGGTGGAATCGCTCAACGCCCAGGCCGACGCCAATGTCGAAATCGACACCCTGCAAAGCCTGTCCCTGACCAGCATCAGTGAAGACGCCAGCGTGGTGGTCAAACTGGTCAACTCGACCCTCTACGACGCGCTGAAAATGCACGCCAGCGACATCCACCTGGGCACCACCGGCAGCGGTCTGGTGATCAAGTACCGGATCGACGGCGTGCTGAACAACATCAGCAAAATCCAGGGCAGCGAGTTCGCCGAGCAGGTGATCTCCCGGGTCAAAGTCATGGCCGAACTGGACATCGGCGAAAAACGCGTGCCCCAGGACGGTCGCTTCAAGATCGGCATCAGCGGCCGGCAGATCGACTTCCGGGTCTCGATCATGCCGAGCATTTTTGGCGAAGACGCGGTGCTGCGGGTGCTCGACAAACAGGACCTGGCGGACAAGGTCAGCGGCGTGCAATTGCAAGCCCTGGGCTTTGAAGAAAACACCCTGCGCCAGCTGCGCCGGTTGGCCGCCGAACCCTACGGCATGGTGCTGGTGACCGGTCCGACCGGCAGCGGCAAGACCACCACGCTCTACGCCATGATCACCGAGATCAACCACGGCGTGGACAAGATCATCACCATTGAAGACCCGGTGGAGTACCAACTGCCGGGCGTGCTGCAAATCCCGGTCAATGAAAAGAAAGGCCTGACCTTTGCCCGTGGCCTGCGCTCGATCCTGCGCCATGACCCGGACAAGATCATGGTCGGTGAGATCCGCGACCCCGACACCGCACAGATCGCCGTGCAATCGGCCCTGACCGGGCACCTGGTGTTCACCACCATTCACGCCAACAACGTGTTCGACGTGATTGGCCGGTTCACCCAGATGGAAATCGACCCTTACAGCCTCGTCTCGGCCCTCAACGCCGTGCTCGCCCAGCGGCTGATCCGCCTGGTGTGCGCCAGTTGCAGCGCGCCGAGCACCCCGACCGATGAAGAACTACGCCTCTCAGGGCTCGATCCGCAAAAGGTCGATCACTACCACTTCGTCCATGGCAAAGGCTGCGGCCATTGCCGCGGCACCGGATATCGCGGGCGGACCGCGATTGCCGAGCTGCTGCACCTGGACGACGAACTGCGGCAGATGATCGTCGAGCGCCAACCCGTTTCGAAAATCAAGGCACACGCTTGCAATCGTGGCTTGCGCTTGTTGCGCGAGTCCGCTCTGGAACTGGTAGCTGAGGGGCGGACCACGCTCGAGGAGATCAATCGTGTCACTTTTGTCTCGTGATCGTTATGTCGCCGTACTCGGCGCCAGTGGTGTCGGCCTGGGTCAGCGCAAGGGTGGCGACACCTTGTGGTTGGGCAGCGTCGGCTTTATCGACGAAGGCTTCCATGCCTGGGCCGTCGCCCTCGAAACCCTCGACCGTTTGCTGGGCGAACACGCCCCGACCGGTGCGGAACTGAGCGTGGTGGTCTCCGGTCACTTCAGCCGCTTCTGCCTGGTGCCCTGGAGCGAACAAATCAGCAGCCCCGACGAATTGCTCGGGTTTGCCCAACTGTGTTTCGAAGACCTCTACGGTGTACCGGCCCAACCCTGGAGCATGGTGCTGTCGGCTGAACCTGCGGGTTACGACCGGATCGCCACCGCGCTGCCGCAAGACTTGCTGACGCGTTTGCGCAATCTGGTCAGCGGTCGCGGCCTGCGCCTGCGGTCGGTGCAGCCGTACCTGATGGCGGCGTTCAATCACTTCGATAAAAGCCTCGACGCCGGTGACTTCCTGTTCGTGGTCGCCGAGCCGGTACGCAGTGTCTTGCTGCTGGCCAGGGAAGGGCGCTGGACCTCGGTGCGTTCGGTGGGCAGCAGCGACAGCGATGCCGCACTGACCGCGCTGATCGGCCGGGAAAGCCAGTTGCAAGCCTCCATCAGCGAACGGCCGCTGAACGTTTACCTGCACGCGCCAGCGCGGATCGAGGTACAGCCCGACGTACCCGGTGTGCATTTTCGCACCCTCGAAGAAGACCGGACAGCCGTACACGATTGTTTGTACGTGATGTCCCGGGCGGTGGCCTGATATGCGCGCCCTGACGCTCGACTTCCAGCCGCGCCGCCGCTCGGGCCCATTGGGCTGGAGCCTGCTGGCGGGCGGCGTGGTGCTGGTGGTGACCTGTTTTGTCGCCCAGCAGCACGTCGCCGAACAGACCTCGCAACAGCAAGGCCATCTGCAAAGTGCCCAGCGCGAACTCACCGGCGACACCGGCAGCAAAGTCACTTTGAGCCCGGCCGAAACCCGCGAGCAAGCACAGAACCTGGCAGAAATGCGCAAGGTCTCGCAGCAACTGCGCCGGCCTTGGGAACGTCTGTTCGCCATGCTCGAAGCGATGCCGCGCGACAACATCGCTTTGCTGACCCTGACCCCGGATGCCCGCAAGGGGCAGGTGCGCATCAGCGCCGAAGCACGGGACCTGGAAGCGATGCTCGACTTCCACCGCCGTCTCGAAGCCAGCGACGAGCTCTCCGATGTGTCGCTGCTCAGCCACGAAATTGTCGTGAAATCGCCGGAACAACCGGTGCAATTCAACCTGTCGGCTAGCTGGGAGATCGGCGATGCGAATCCCTAGATTGATCGTCCACGAATACCTGCAAGGCCTGGGTATGCCCGGCCTGGCAGGCTTGGCGATGTTGCTGCTGGCGCTGGCCTGGGCGCTGGGTGGCCTGATGCCGGACTGGAATTCGTTGCAAACCCTCAGCCAGCAGACCCGCGAAGCCGGCGAGTACCTGGCCAAGGTTGAAGACGGCAGTGTCGCCGCCCCGGTGGTGCCGCAACGTCAGCTCGACGACTTCCGCAGCAAACTGCCGTCGCAGCCCCAAGCCACGGTGGCCATCGACAAGATCTACGCGCTGGCGGCCCAGGAACACATCACCCTGGCGCGCGGTGAATATTCATTGGGCATCGACCCCAAGACCCACTTGGCCCGTTATCAGATTCTGCTGCCGGTGCGGGGCAGCTACCCGCAACTGCGGCGCTTCCTGCACGCGTTGCTCGGCCAGTTGCCGGCCGTGGTGGTGGAGGACGTGGAGTTTCAGCGTAAAAAAATCGCCGACACCGACCTGACCGGGCGAATCCGCATGACCCTTTACCTGTCGAGGTCATGATGAATACCAAACGCGTAGTGGGCTGGGTGGCGTTCTTCGGCGTAGCTGCGGCGCTGACCTGGGGGCCTGATTACTTCATGCCTTCGGACGAAGGCGAGGCGTCGGTTGCGACCGCTGCCACGCCCGCCAAAAGCAAAATTCGCGGCACGCTGCCGGCCGCTTCAGCCAGTGGCAAACCCGCGGTGATCAAGGACCTGAGCCCGTCCGGCGATCTGTTCGCCGCCCGCAGCTGGAAGGCTGCACCGATGCTGGCCAGCGTCACCGAACAACCCGTCAACCAGACCCCGGTGGTGCCAGTCCCCAGCGTACCGCCGATGCCTTTCCAGTTCGTCGGCAAGCTCAATGACCGTTCCGACCTGCAAGTGTTTTTGCAGAACGGCGAGAAAATATACGTCGTGCGCAAAGGGGATGTGATCGACGACACCTGGCGGATCGAGGGGATTTCCGATGTGGAACTCAGCTTTGTCTACCTGCCTCTGCATTTGTCCCAGACCTTGTCTGTGGGGAGCACGCAATGAACAGTTCCCGTTTGTTGATGAATCTTTGTATATGCGCAGGGCTGGCTGCGTGCAGTTCGGCGCAGGTGGCCAAGCAGGAAGCAACCGACCTGATGGAGTCGGGGCAGTACGAAGCCGGCCTGGCGCGTATTGAGGAAGGGCTGAAGGAAAACCCTCGGGATACCGAGCTGCACCTGGCCCTGACCAGCGGCCGTGCCCGTGCCGTGACGGCATTGTTGACCCAGGCCGACATGGATCGCGCCCAGCGTGATTTCGCTTCGGCCCGTCTGGAGTATGGCCGGGTGTTGACCATTGAACCCAACAACCGCCGCGCCCAGGATTCAATGCGCCAGCTAGAGCACATGCGCAGTCTTGATGACAAACTCGAACTGGCCCGGGGTGACCTGCGTCGCGGCGACATCTACGGCGCCGACCGTCAGGTGAAACAGATCCTCGAACTGGACCCCAAGAATGGCGGTGCCCTGGAGTTGCAAGACAATATTCGTCTGGTGCAAAGCCGCAACGTGATTCCTTATCCGCAACTGCGCACCCGTCTCGACCGGCCGGTGACCCTGGAATTTCGCGACGCCAACCTGAAAACCATCTTCGAAGTGCTGTCCCAGGTCGCCGGTTTGAACTTCATCTTCGACAAGGATCTGCGCCCCGACATGAAAGCCACCATCTTCGTGCGTGACGTGCGCATCGAAGACGCCGTGGAACTGCTGCTGCAACAGAACCAGCTGCATCAGAAAGTGGTGAATGAAAACACCTTGCTGATCTACCCGGACTCGCCGCAGAAGCTCAAGGATTATCAAGAGCTGGTGATGCGCACGTTCTACCTGACCAGCATCGATGCCAACACCGCGCTGAACATGATCAAGACCATGCTCAAGACCCGTGACGTGTTCGTCGATGAACGCCTGAACACCCTGACCATGCGCGACACCGAAGACGCCATACGCATGGCCGAAAAACTCTTGCAGTCGCAGGACCAGTCCAACCCTGAAGTGGTGCTGGAAGTGGAGGTGATGGAAGTCGCGACTCAGCGGATTCTCGACCTGGGACTGCAATGGCCGAACACCTTCGGCGTGGTCAACAGCGACGGCTCGGCCGTGACCCTGCTCGATCAACTCAAAGGCATCAACTCCAGCCGGATCACTATCTCGCCGTCGCCTCAGGCCAAGATCAACGCCCAGGACAACGACATCAACACCCTGGCCAGCCCGGTGATTCGCGTGAGCAACCGTGAACAGGCGCGCATCCACATCGGTCAGCGTGTGCCCATCATCAGCGCCACCTCCGTGCCGTCGACCCAAGGTCCGGTGATCACTGAAAGCGTCACCTATCTGGACGTCGGTCTGAAGCTCGAAGTGCAGCCGACCATCCATCTGAACAACGAAGTGGCGATCAAGATCGCACTCGAAGTCAGTAACGCCACGCCACTGGAACCGACCCGCCAAGGCACGATTCCGGTTCAGGTCGACACCCGCAATGCCCAAACCACGCTGCGCTTGCATGACGGCGAAACCCAGATCCTTGCTGGCCTGGTGCGTAACGACCATGGCGCCACTGGCAACAAGATTCCGGGCCTGGGCGACATTCCCGGTCTTGGCCGGTTGTTCGGCAGTAACAAGGACACCGTCGGCAAATCGGAACTGGTGCTCTCCATCACCCCGCGCATCGTGCGCAACCTGCCGTACCAGAGCCCGTCGGACATGGAATTCCCCACCGGCACCGAAACCAGCATGCACATCCAGGCGCCTGACCGGCGGATGCAGGCGCCGATTCAGAATGAACACATCGATCGGCCGGTTGCGGTCAATTCCACCACTGTTGTCGTCGAGAAGCCTTGATCATGAACGCCTCGCAACGTGGTTTTACCTTGATCGAAGTCGTGGTGACGCTGGCCCTGATCGGCCTGCTGGCCGGCATGGCCGCGCCGCTGACCGAGACCGTGGTGCGCCGGGGCAAAGAGCAGGAATTGCGTGCGGCGCTGTACCAGATCCGCGACGCCATCGACGCCTACAAACGCGCCTTCGACGCCGGTTACATCGAGAAGTCGCTGAACAGCAGCGGCTATCCACCGAACCTGCAAGTGTTGGTGGAAGGTGTGCGTGATGTGCGCAGCGCCAAGGGTGCCAAGTTCTACTTTTTACGGCGCGTGCCCCATGACCCGCTGACGCCGGTCAAGCGTGACGATGAAGGTGGTTGGGGCTTGCGCTCTTACGACAGTACGGCTCAGAACCCGCGGGAGGGCGAAGACGTCTTTGACGTTTACTCCCATGCACGCGGCAAGGGTCTCAACGGCATCGCGTACAAGGAGTGGTGAATCATGCGTCGGGAAAAGGGTTTTACCCTGCTGGAGCTGATGGTGGTCATGGCAATCATCGCGACCCTGATGACCATCGCCTTGCCACGCTATTTCAACAGCCTCGAGGCCTCGAAAGAAACCACGCTGCGCCAGAGCCTGTCGGCCATGCGCGAAGCCCTGGATCACTACTACGGCGACACCGGGCGCTATCCCGATTCCCTGGAACAACTGGTGGAGCAGCGCTACTTGCGCAACCCGCCGATGGACCCGATTTCCGAACGCAAGGACCTCTGGGTGCTGGTCGCGCCGCCTGACGGCGTACCGGGCGGGGTCGCCGATATCAAAAGCGGTGCCACAGGGAGGGCGCGTGATGGCAGCCTTTATTCCGAGTGGTAAGCCCGCCGACGAGGCCGGGTTCACGTACCTGGGCGTGCTGTTTCTGATCATGCTGATGGGCATGGGCCTGGCGAGTGCCGGCGAGTTGTGGTCAACCGCCTCGCGCCGTGATCGCGAACGTCAGTTGCTGTGGGTCGGCACGCAATACGCCCAGGCGTTGCGCAGTTATTACCGCAGTTCTCCGGGGCTGGCGCAGTACCCGAAAGAACTTGAAGACCTGTTGCAGGACGAGCGTTTTCCAACGCCTAAACATCACATTCGCCAGCTCTACCCGGACCCGATTGGCGGCGGTGAATGGACACTGATGCGAGGGTTCGACGGACGCATCACCGGCCTCAGCAGTCCTTCCACGGACCTGCCGCTGAAGCAGTCGGATTTTCCCAGCCAGTGGTCGGACTTCACCGGCATGGCGAGCTACAAGGACTGGCAGTTCGTGGCCGAGAAAGCCTTCCTCGATGGTGCTTCGGGGCCGGTGAAAAACCAGGCCGGATCGCCTCAGGCGGTGTCGCCATGAACCGTCACTGGCTGCCGGCCCTGATCCTCGCGTGCGTGGCGACGTTCGCCAGCGCCGGCGAGGAGGACGAGATGCTGGGCTTTATCGTCGATGACACGATCTCGCACATCGGCCACGACTTTTACTACTCGTTCAGTGAACGCCTGCGTGCCACCAGCCCGATGGATTTCAACCTGGTGGTACGCGAACGACCTTCGGCACGCTGGGGCAGCCTGGTGACCGTGGAATATCAGCAGCGACTGGTTTATCGGCGCTTCCTGCCGCCGAACACCGTGGAACTCAAGGACGAGGCCTATGACGCCGCCGACTGGGTTCGCGGACAGATTGTCCAGCGCAAGCTGGAAGCCTTGTTGCAGGACACTACGGACCTTGAGAGGGACGAATTATGAAAACGACAACGGTCTCACGGAACCTCGGGCTCTGGTTGATCGGGCTGGGCAGTTGCAGCCTGGTGCAGGCCACGGAGCTGGTTTACACGCCCATCAACCCTTCGTTCGGCGGCAACCCGTTGAACGGCACCTGGTTGCTGAACAACGCCCAGGCACAAAACGACTACGACGATCCTGACCTGAAAAACCGCACGTCTGTGGCCGGGACTTCGGCCCTCGAGCGCTTCACCAGCCAGTTGCAGTCGCGGCTGCTGGGGCAGTTGCTGGACAACATCTCCACGGGCAACACCGGGAGCCTGTCCACCGACGCCTTTATCGTCAACGTCGTCGACGACTCCGGTGCACTGACCATTGAAGTGACCGACCGAGCGACCGGTGAAATTTCGGAAATCCAGGTGAATGGCCTCGCCCCTTGACGGGGATCAGGGTTGATGGGGAGAGACGGACATGAAAAAAATAATAGCGCTGGGGCTGATGTTGGCGGCATTGCAAGGGTGCAGTTTGCGCGAGAACGTGGGTGCCGAGCAGGACACCGAATCACCGACCCTGACACCCCGGGCGTCGACCTATTACGACTTGATCAACATGCCACGACCCAAGGGCCGGTTGATGGCGGTGGTGTACGGCTTCCGGGACCAGACCGGGCAGTACAAACCGACCCCGGCCAGTTCGTTTTCGACCAGCGTGACCCAGGGCGCGGCGAGCATGTTGATGGATGCGTTGCAGGCCAGCGGCTGGTTTGTGGTGCTGGAACGTGAAGGGCTGCAAAACCTGCTGACCGAGCGCAAGATCATTCGCGCCTCGCAGAAGAAGCCCAATACGCCGGTGAACATTCAGGGCGAGCTGCCACCGCTGCAAGCGGCGAACATGATGCTCGAAGGCGGGATCATCGCCTACGACACCAATGTGCGCAGTGGCGGGGAAGGGGCGCGCTATCTGGGGATCGATATTTCCCGGGAGTATCGGATAGATCAGGTCACGGTCAACCTGCGGGCGGTGGATGTACGCAGTGGGCAGGTGCTGGCGAATGTGATGACCAGCAAGACGATTTATTCCGTGGGCCGCAGTGCCGGGGTGTTCAAGTTTATCGAGTTCAAGAAGTTGCTTGAGGCTGAGGTCGGGTACACCACGAACGAGCCGGCGCAGTTGTGTGTGTTGTCGGCGATCGAGGCGGCTGTCGGGCACCTGTTGGCCCAGGGGATCGAACGGCGTTTGTGGCAGGTGGCGGGGGATAATTCTTCACCTGACAACAATGCGACGCTGGATCGTTACCTGACCCAGAACAAGGTTGTGCCTGAGGGGGAGGAAGAGTGAACCTAGGCGGCCTTCGGGCCGACCTGGTTCTTGTTGACTGAGTACATATCCATTGCTGCGGTAACGGCTGCTTATGGTTTCGCTCTTACAGCGACTCACTTTTCCAAACGCCGAAAAGTAAGCAAAAGGCTTCGCCCCAACGTCCGGCCCCTCGCCTGGGCTCGGCGTACCCTCGCTCCGGCATTCATCTGGGGGCATCGCCTCCGGTCGGCTTCGC